>NZ_CP107871.1:1510416-1812500 GCF_041432505.1 Streptomyces virginiae | reverse complement strand
TGAGACCTGATGCCGAGCCGATTGTGGTGAAGTGGATGATCCTATGCTGTCGAGAAAAGCCTCTAGCGAGTTTCATGGCGGCCCGTACCCTAAACCGACTCAGGTGGTCAGGTAGAGAATACCGAGGCGTTCGGGTGAACTATGGTTAAGGAACTCGGCAAAATGCCCCCGTAACTTCGGGAGAAGGGGGGCCATCACTGGTGATCGGACTTGCTCCGTGAGCTGGGGGTGGCCGCAGAGACCAGCGAGAAGCGACTGTTTACTAAAAACACAGGTCCGTGCGAAGCCGTAAGGCGATGTATACGGACTGACGCCTGCCCGGTGCTGGAACGTTAAGGGGACCGGTTAGTGACCTTTCGGGGTTGCGAAGCTGAGAACTTAAGCGCCAGTAAACGGCGGTGGTAACTATAACCATCCTAAGGTAGCGAAATTCCTTGTCGGGTAAGTTCCGACCTGCACGAATGGCGTAACGACTTCTCGACTGTCTCAACCATAGGCCCGGTGAAATTGCACTACGAGTAAAGATGCTCGTTTCGCGCAGCAGGACGGAAAGACCCCGGGACCTTTACTACAGTTTGATATTGGTGTTCGGTTCGGCTTGTGTAGGATAGGTGGGAGACTTTGAAGCAGCCACGCCAGTGGTTGTGGAGTCGCCGTTGAAATACCACTCTGGTCGTGCTGGATGTCTAACCTCGGTCCGTGATCCGGATCAGGGACAGTGTCTGATGGGTAGTTTAACTGGGGCGGTTGCCTCCCAAAGGGTAACGGAGGCGCCCAAAGGTTCCCTCAGCCTGGTTGGCAATCAGGTGTTGAGTGTAAGTGCACAAGGGAGCTTGACTGTGAGACCGACGGGTCGAGCAGGGACGAAAGTCGGGACTAGTGATCCGGCGGTGGCTTGTGGAAGCGCCGTCGCTCAACGGATAAAAGGTACCCCGGGGATAACAGGCTGATCTTCCCCAAGAGTCCATATCGACGGGATGGTTTGGCACCTCGATGTCGGCTCGTCGCATCCTGGGGCTGGAGTCGGTCCCAAGGGTTGGGCTGTTCGCCCATTAAAGCGGTACGCGAGCTGGGTTTAGAACGTCGTGAGACAGTTCGGTCCCTATCCGCTGTGCGCGTAGGAATATTGAGAAGGGCTGTCCCTAGTACGAGAGGACCGGGACGGACGAACCTCTGGTGTGCCAGTTGTCCTGCCAAGGGCATGGCTGGTTGGCTACGTTCGGGAGGGATAACCGCTGAAAGCATCTAAGCGGGAAGCCTGCTTCAAGATGAGTATTCCCACCTCCTTGAGAGGGTAAGGCTCCCAGTAGACGACTGGGTTGATAGGCCAGATGTGGAAGCCCGGTAACGGGTGAAGCTGACTGGTACTAATAGGCCGAGGGCTTGTCCTCAGTTGCTCGCGTCCACTGTGTTAGTTCTGAAATAACGAACAGCTGTGTCAACACCAGCATGTTCTAAATTTCATAGTGTTTCGGTGGTCATAGCGTTAGGGAAACGCCCGGTTTACATTCCGAACCCGGAAGCTAAGCCTTTCAGCGCCGATGGTACTGCAGGGGGGACCCTGTGGGAGAGTAGGACGCCGCCGAACAATCATTGCGGAAGCCCCGCACCAGCCCTTATGGGTTCGGTGCGGGGCTTTTCTGCGTTCAGGACACGTGTGCGGTCTCCTGTAGGGTCAGAGGGCATCGAACGACAGATTTCTACAGTCACAGTGGAGGCCCCCGGGTGGAGGTCCAGGAGACTCGGGTTCAGACTGACCGAATTTTCACCATTCCGAACATCCTGAGCATGGCTCGCCTGGCCGGCGTGCCCCTGTTCTTGTGGCTGATCCTCGCGGAGTACGACGGGTGGGCTCTCGCCGTCCTCATGCTCAGCGGGATCAGCGACTACCTCGACGGGAAGCTCGCACGGCGCTGGAATCAGATCAGCAAGCTCGGCCGGCTGCTCGATCCCGCCGCCGACCGGCTCTACATCCTGTCGACCCTCTTCGGTCTGACTTATCGCGAGATCCTGCCGCTGTGGCTCACCGGAGCGTTGCTGGCGCGCGAGCTGATGTTGCTGGTCATGGTGTGGATCCTGCGCCGTCACGGATATCCGCCGCCGCAGGTCAACTTCCTCGGCAAGGCCGCCACCTTCAACCTGATGTACGCGTTTCCCTTGCTGCTGCTCAGTGACGGAAGCGGCTGGTTGGCCTGGTTGGCCGCAGTTTTCGGATGGGCGTTCGCCGTATGGGGTACAACCCTCTATTGGTGGGCAGGAATCCTTTACGTGGTTCAAGTCCGCCGTCTGGTGAAGGCTGACTCCACGGCCGATTGAGCCCGCCCGGCGCCGGATGACGCGGAGGAGTTGCGAAGTCACCGACCGAGACGGGTGAGGGTCGGTACGACTGTCGTCTCCCAAGGAGGACTCTTCCGACATGAAGGCCGTCGTGATGGCCGGTGGCGAGGGCACGCGTCTTCGCCCCATGACTTCGAGCATGCCCAAGCCGCTCCTGCCGGTGGCCAACCGGCCGATCATGGAGCATGTGCTCAGGCTGCTCAAGCGGCATGGGCTCAGCGAGACCGTGGTCACCGTGCAGTTCCTGGCGTCACTCGTCAAGAACTATTTCGGGGATGGCGAAGAGCTCGGAATGGAGCTCACCTATGCCCACGAGGAGAAGCCACTCGGCACTGCCGGCAGCGTGAAGAATGCCGAGGAGGCCCTGAAGGACGATGCCTTCGTCGTCATTTCCGGCGATGCGCTCACCGACTTCGACCTCACCGATCTGATCCGCTTCCACAAGGAGAAGGGCGCCCTCGTCACGGTGTGCCTGACGCGGGTGCCGAACCCGCTGGAATTCGGCATCACGATCGTGGACGAGCAGGGCAAGGTCGAGCGGTTCCTGGAGAAGCCGACCTGGGGGCAGGTCTTCTCGGACACCGTCAACACGGGCATCTACGTCATGGAGCCCGAGGTCTTCGACTACGTGGACCCGGACGTCTCGGTCGACTGGTCCGGCGATGTCTTCCCCCAGCTGATGAAGGAAGGCCGGCCCATCTTCGGCTACGTCGCCGAGGGCTACTGGGAGGACGTCGGCACGCACGAGAGCTACCTCAAGGCGCAGGCCGACGTGCTCGAAGGCAAGGTCCAGATCGAGATGGACGGCTTCGAGATCTCCCCGGGGGTCTGGATCGCCGAAGGGGCGGAGGTGAGCCCCGACGCCGTGCTCCGCGGGCCGCTCTACATCGGGGACTACGCCAAGGTCGAGGCCGGCGCCGAGATCCGCGAGCACACCGTCATCGGGTCGAACGTCGTCGTCAAGAGCGGGGCCTTCCTGCACCGGGCCGTCGTCCACGACAACGTGTACATCGGACCCCACAGCAATCTGCGTGGCTGTGTCATCGGGAAGAACACCGACATCATGCGGGCCGCGCGCATCGAGGACGGCGCCGTCATCGGTGACGAGTGCCTCATCGGTGAGGAATCGATCGTTCAGGGGAACGTGCGGGTCTACCCCTTCAAGACGATCGAGGCCGGCGCCTTCGTCAACGAGTCGGTGATCTGGGAGTCCCGCGGCCAGGCGCATCTGTTCGGCGCGCGCGGGGTCTCCGGAATCCTGAACGTGGAGATCACCCCGGAGGTGGTGGTCCGGCTCGCCGGCGCGTACGCCACGACCCTGAAGAAGGGGGCGACCGTCACCACGGCCCGTGACCACTCCCGAGGCGCCAGGGCGCTCAAACGGGCCGTGATCTCCGCGCTCCAGGCCAGCGCCATCAACGTACGCGACCTGGAGAACGTACCGCTGCCCGTGGCACGGCAGCAGACCGCGCGCGGCAGCGCCGGCGGGATCGTCCTACGGACCTCACCAGGTGTGCCCGACTCCGTGGACATCATGTTCCTCGACGAGCGGGGAGCGGACCTCTCGCTCCAGGGACAACGCAAGCTGGACCGGGTGTACGCGCGCCAGGAATACCGGCGGGCCTTCCCCGGAGAGATCGGAGACCTGCAGTTCCCGGGCAGCGTCTTCGACGCCTACACCGGCTCGCTGCTGCGGCGGGTGGACACCACCGGCATCGCCGATGCCGGGCTCAAGGTGGTCGTGGACGCCTCGAACGGAAGCGCCGGACTGGTTCTGCCCAGCCTGCTGGGTCGGCTCGGTGTGGACGCGCTGACGATCAACCCGGGGCTCGACGAGTCCCGGCCGACCGAGACCAGGGAATCCCGGCGGGCCGGGCTGGTGCGGCTGGGAGAGATGGTGGCCTCCGCGAGGGCCGCCTTCGGAGTGCGGTTCGACCCGGTGGGCGAGCGGATCTCCCTGGTGGACGAGCGCGGGCGGATCATCGAGGACGACCGGGCCCTCCTGGTGATGCTCGACCTGGTGGCCGCGGAGAAGCGCAGCGGCAAGGTCGCGCTGCCGGTGACCACGACCAGGGTGGCCGAGCAGGTGGCGGCCTACCACGGCACGCAGGTCGAGTGGACGACGACCTCGCCCGACGACCTGACCCGGGTGGGCCGGGCGGAGAACACCATCTTCGGCGGCGACGGCCAGGGCGGCTTCATCGTTCCCGAGTTCAGCAGCGTCTTCGACGGCTCGGCCGCGTTCGTACAGCTGCTCGGGCTGGTGGCGCGCACACAGCTCACCCTGAGCCAGATCGACGCACGCATTCCGCGGGCGCACGTGCTCAGGCGGGACGTGGCGACACCGTGGGCGGTCAAGGGGCTCGTCATGCGGCGGGTCGTGGAGGTGGCCGGAGACCGGCAGGTGGACACCACCGACGGGGTACGGGTGGTCGAGGCCGACGGCCGGTGGGCACTGGTCCTGCCGGACCCGGCGGAAGCGGTCACCCACCTGTGGGCCGAAGGCCCCGACGACGGCACCGCACAGGCCCTGCTCGACGAGTGGGCGGGCGTGGTCGAGGGCGCCGGGCACTGAGTGCCGGGCGTGCGATGACGTAAGGCGGACGTCCGGTGGGCCGGGTACGGGAGCACCCGTCCGGCCCACCGGATGGACGCATTGGGTGACTGCGCTGCCGACATGCGACGATGTGCGGCATGTCGCAGCCGCCCCACAACCGGACTCCGGCGTCGCCGGCCCCTGCGCGCCCGGACGCCTCCATGTCGCTGCTGACGCACGTGATGGACCACAGTCTCGACGAGGGCTACGCGGAAGCCGCGGCCCGGCGCGAGGCGGACGGCACGGCCGGCCTGCCACGCACCCTCAAGGCGAAACTGGGGCTCGCCGCAGGGCTCGTCGTCACCGCCATGGTCGTCACGCTCGGTGCGGCCGAGGCACGGATAGCGGCGCCCGTGCTGGCCAAGGAGCGTCAGGAACTGATCGACCGGGTGGAGCGGGCGGACGACCGCACGCACGGCCTGGAGCGTGACATCGACCGCCTCAGGACCGATGTCGCGGCCCGCCAGCGAGCGGCGCTGAAGCAGCCCGGCGGGGGCCAGGGCGAGCTCGTGGCCCTGCTGGCGGGTGCCACCGAGGTCCGAGGCCCGGGGATCAAGCTGGTGGTGGACGACGCGAAGGGCGCCTCGTCCGGCGGCGGTGGCAAACCGCGCGAGAGCGCGGGCTTCTCGGACACCGGCCGGCTCCGTGACCGGGACATGCAGAAGATCGTCAACGGGCTGTGGCAGTCCGGGGCGGAGGCCATCTCCATCAACGGCCAGCGGCTGACGGAACTGTCGGCGATCAGGGCCGCGGGTGACGCGATACTGGTCGACAACAGGCCGCTGGTGCCGCCGTACGAAGTGCTGGCGGTGGGGAACAAGAAGCGGCTGGGCACGACCTTCCAGGACTCGGCGGACGGACAGTACCTGCACGTGCTGCAGGAGAGCTACGGGATCCGCTCCTCCCTGTCCCCGGCGGACGACCTGCGGCTGCCGGCCGCGTCGAGCCTGACCGTACGTACAGCTACACCGGCAGAGCAGCAGAAGGGTGCATCGTGATCGCGGTACTGGGCCTCTTGGCCGGAGTGGTGGCCGGACTTCTGGTCCGGCCCGAAGTGCCGGCCGTGGTGGAGCCATATCTGCCGATCGCCGTCGTGGCGGCGCTGGACGCGGTGTTCGGCGGCCTCCGCGCGATGCTGGACGGCATCTTCGTGGACAAGGTCTTCGTGGTGTCGTTCCTGTCGAACGTCGTCGTGGCCGCGCTGATCGTCTTCCTCGGTGACAAGCTCGGGGTCGGTTCGCAGCTGTCCACGGGCGTGGTCGTCGTCCTCGGCATCCGCATCTTCTCCAACGCCGCGGCCATCCGCCGGCACGTGTTCCGGGCGTGAGGCCGATGAGTACGAACGACAACCCCGAGGAGCCGGAGGGCACGGGCCGGCCGCCGGAGCCCCCGAAGTCCCCCGAACCCCAGAAGTCTCCTGAGCCCCAGAAGTCTCCTGAGCCGGCGCAGCTGCCGCAGTCCCCGCAGCAGCCGCGGTCCTCGGAGCCTGTGCAGCCCCCGCGGGCGCCGGAGCCCCCGGCGCCTTCCGAGGAGGCGCCGGCGCAGCCCGAGGAGACCGGTCGGCAGCGGCTCGCGGCCGGGCTGTGGCCCCCGCGGGTGAGCCGGGCCCAACTGATCGTCGCGCTGCTCCTGTTCGTCCTCGGCCTCGGTCTGGCGATCCAGGTCCGGTCCAACAGCGACTCCAGTGCCCTGCGCGGGGCCCGCCAGGAGGACCTCGTACGGATCCTCGACGAGCTCGACGGGCGGACCAAGCGCCTGGAGGACGAGAAGCAGCGACTGGAGGATCAGCGCAAGGAGCTGGAGAGCAGCTCCGACCAGGCCGAGGAGGCGCGCAGACAGACCGTCGAGAAGGAACGCCAACTCGGCATCCTGGCCGGTACCGTGGCAGCCCAGGGTCCGGGCATCACGCTGAAGATCACGGATCCCACGGGTCAGGTGCAGTCCGACCAGCTCTTGGACACGCTGCAGGAGCTGCGGGCGGCCGGGGCGGAGGCGATCCAGATCAACGGGGTGCGCATCGTGGCGAGCTCGTACTTCTCGGACGAGGACGGCGGGGTCGCCATCGACGGTAAGAAGATCACACAACCCTATGAGTTCAAGGTGATCGGCAAGCCCCAGGATCTGGAGCCCGCGCTGAACATCCCCGGCGGTGTCGTGCAGACGTTGGAGAAGGAGCAGGCCACCGTTGCCGTCACACGGTCGGCGAAGATCGTTGTGGATGCCTTGCGGGCTGCGAAGCAGCCTGACTACGCTCGGTCGTCATCGTCATGATGCGGAGTGAAGAGTGGAGCGGCCCACGCGGGCGGACGCCTGCGGGGGGTCGGCGCACGGAAGTCGCCGTGCGTGGTGGAAACTGTCTGGTGGTTACGGACGTTGTGAGAATGTCCGGGTCGGCAGGTGTCTGCATTCGGAGTTCGTCCTGCCCCACGGGCGGGTCTATTTCGGTCAAGGGGAATCGCCCGTGAAGTTGTTTGAGAAGTTGTTCGGCAAGAAGAACCGCGAGGAAGGCGGCGCGGCACGGCACCGCGCCGGGCACGCGGACGTGGAAGGGCAGGGCGACCGGCCGCTCTTCCGCGACGAGGTCGCCGGCGCGGGTGATGTTCCGGGTGCCCCCGGCGCGTCGTCTGTTGACCCTGCTGGTACCGGGCGCATAGGTTTCGGTGAACCATCAACCTCAAGTGCGGGTGGAGGGTTTGCCCCCGACCCGTATGCCACCAATGCATCCGCGGGGTACCCGCGGCGCGAGGAGCCGTCCATGTCGGCCGAGCAGATTTGCAGCAGGTGCGGACACCGTAGCGATGCGGCCAGTCGGTTCTGCTCGAACTGCGGTGCGCCGCTGCGGGCGGGTCTGACGCCGGAGCGTGCCTCGGAGACCACGTCCACGATCTCGATCTCGGGCCTCGAGGCCTACGAGGCCGAGGTGTCGGGACAACCGCACGTGTCGTCCTCCTCGCTGTCCCCCGAGGCGCAGGCCGCGGTGGAAGCGCTGCCCCCCGGTTCCGCTCTGCTCATCGTGCGGCGCGGCCCCAACTCCGGGAGTCGTTTCCTGCTGGACGGTGAGCTGACCACGGCCGGCCGCCACCCGCAGAGCGACATCTTCCTGGACGACGTCACCGTCTCCCGGCGCCATGTCGAATTCCGCCGGAGCCAGGAAGGCGGCTTCACCGTCGCCGATGTCGGCAGCCTCAACGGCACGTACGTGAACCGTGAACCGATCGACTCCGTCGCTCTGCAGAACGGCGACGAGGTGCAGATCGGCAAGTACCGGCTGGTCTTCTACGCGAGCCTGCGGGGCATCTGACCCTTTTAGGGAAGGTTCCATGCTGCGTACCCCGACCGGCGGTGCCTCGCGAAGTGGCACCGCCGGTACCGCCGGCCCGGCCGGGCGGCTGGTGAGCATCGGCACGGTGCTCACCACGCTGCGTGACGAGTTTCCCGAAGTCACCATCTCGAAGATCCGTTTCCTGGAGGCGGAGGGACTCGTCGAGCCCCGACGCACACCTTCGGGATACCGCAAGTTCAGCACCGAGGACGTGGAGCGGCTCGCGCGCATCCTGCGTCTGCAGCGCGACCACTACCTGCCGCTGAAGGTCATCCGCGAGCAGCTCGACGCGCTCGCCCGCGGGGAACAGATCCGCATCCCGGCGCCCACCGCGCACGGGGACTCCGCCGACCCGTCCGGACCGGCGGCCGTCTACGGCGAAGTCGGGCGGGAGCGACCCACCGTGGCCCGGGTGGGCCGGGAGGAGCTCCTCGCGGCCGCCGGGGTGGACGAGGCGCAACTGGTCGAGTGGGAGTCCTACGGGCTGCTCGCCGAGGGAGCGGACGGCGGATTCGACGCCGAGGCGGTCACGGTGGCCCGGCTGGTGGCCGACCTCGGCCGCTTCGGGCTGGAACCGCGGCACCTGCGCGCGATGAAGGCCGCCGCGGACCGTGAGGCGGGCCTGGTGGAGCAGGTCGTCGCACCGCTGCGCCGGCATCGCAACCCGCAGACCAGGGCTCACGCGGAGGCCACCTTGAAGGAGCTCGCGGGGCTTTCCGTACGGCTCCACGAGGCCCTCGTACAGACCGCTCTCGGGGTTCGGCTTCCCTGAGGTGGTGGGCCCGACTACCCAAACCTGCCGAGCAGGTCCTAGGGTTGCTGTGTGAACGAGCTCGACGTTGTGGGTGTCCGGGTGGAAATGCCCTCCAACCAACCGATCGTGCTCCTGCGTGAAGTGGGAGGCGACCGGTACCTCCCCATCTGGATCGGTCCAGGGGAGGCGACCGCCATTGCCTTCGCGCAGCAGGGGATGGCCCCTGCCCGACCGCTGACGCACGACCTGTTCAAGGACGTGCTGGAGGCGATCGGCGAGGAGCTCACCGAGGTCCGGATCACGGATCTGCGGGAGGGTGTCTTCTACGCGGAGCTCGTCTTCGCCAGCGGGGTCGAGGTGAGTGCGCGCCCTTCCGACGCCATAGCCCTCGCCCTGCGGACGGGGACGCCGATCTACGGCAGTGACGGCGTGCTGGACGACGCCGGAATCGCCATTCCGGACGAGCAGGAGGACGAGGTGGAGAAGTTCCGCGAGTTCCTCGACCAGATCTCGCCGGAGGACTTCGGTACCGGCCCGCAGTGAGATGTCGGCCGCGTCGTCCTCGGGGATCCTCAGCCCATTCGATTAGCCTTTCCCCGCAAAGGGATACGGGAAACCACTCTCAGGGTGATTATCACTCGGCGTGCCGAGTGTGGCGATCGTTGACGCACCCCTGGTGACTGCCTACCTTCGAGGTGGGCAGGTCAAGGACGGAGGGTCGGCGTGAGGATCACGGGCGACGGTACGACCGGGGGCACCCCCGTACGGAGTGAGGCTGGGCCGTACCCGCTGCGCGGCGGTGCGGTCGGTTCCGCGCGCCGTCAGCCGGAGTCGACGCCGGTCGGACCGGTGAGCGCCGACCCGGAGCCCGAACAGATCGGCTACCGCGGGCCGACGGCGTGCGCCGCGGCCGGCATCACCTACCGGCAGCTCGACTACTGGGCCCGGACCGGGCTGGTGGAGCCCAGCGTGCGGGCCGTCCACGGCACGGGGACGCAGCGGCTCTACAGCTTCCGCGACGTCGTGGTCCTCAAGATCGTCAAGCGCTTCCTCGACACCGGGGTGGCGCTGCAGAACATCCGCACGGCGGTCCAGCACCTCCAGGACCGCGGGTTCTCGGACCTCGAACGGATGACGCTGATGAGCGACGGCGCCACCGTGTACGAGTGCACCTCGCCGGACCAGGTCGTGAGCCTGCTCCAGGGCGGGCAGGGCGTCTTCGGCATCGCCGTGGGCGTGGTGTGGAGCGATGTCGAGAGCGCGCTGTCGCAGCTGCACGGGGAGCGGGTGGACACCGGCGAGACCCTCGTCCGGCACAACCCGACGGACGAGCTGGCCGCCCGCCGCAACCGGGCCGTGTGACCCGAGCCGAGGCGTTGTCAGTGGCGTAGGGCAGCATCGGGCTGTGAGAGCCGCGCCGACCATCCTGCATCTGGACATGGATGCCTTCTACGCCTCCGTGGAGCAGGCGTCGAAGCCGAGCCTGCGGGGCAAGGCCGTCATCGTCGGCGGTCTCGGTCCACGCGGGGTCGTCGCCACGGCCTCGTACGAGGCCAGGCGCTTCGGCGTGCACTCGGCGATGCCGATGGGGCAGGCACGGCGGCTCTGCCCGAACGGCGCCTACCTGATCCCCCGCTTCAGCCTCTACCGACAGGTCAGCGACGTGGTGATGGCCCTGTTGCGCGAGCTGTCGCCCCTGGTGGAACCGCTCAGCCTGGACGAGGCCTTCGTGGACCTGGAGGCGGGCGGGGTGGCCTTCGACTCGCGCGGCGCGCGGGAGACGGGGGAGCGGCTCCGGGCGGACATCCGGGCCGCCACGGGGCTCAGCGGGTCGGTGGGGCTGGCCGGGTCCAAGATGCTGGCCAAGGTGGCCTCCGAGGAGGCCAAGCCCGCCGGACTGCTGCTGATCGAGCCGGGGACGGAGCGCGAGCTGCTCGCGCCGATGTCGGTACGGACCCTGCCCGGGGTGGGGCCGGCCACGGGCGAGCACCTGCGCCGGGCCGGGATCACCACGGTGGGGGAGCTGGCGGAGGCCGGGGAGGACGAGCTGGTCCGGATGGTCGGCCGCTCGGCCGGCGCCGGGCTGTACCGGATGGCGCTCGGGCTGGACGACCGGCCGGTGGTCGCGGAGCGGGACGCGAAGTCGGTGTCGGTCGAGGACACCTTCGACGTGGACCTGCACGACCGGGTCAGGATCCGCGGCGAGGTGCAGCGGCTCGCCGACCGGTGCGTGCGGCGGCTGCGGGACTCGGGGCACTCGGGGCGCACCATCGTGCTCAAGGTGCGCCGGTACGACTTCTCCACGCTGACCCGGTCCGAGACCCTGCGGGGGCCCACGGACGACCCGGCGGTGGTGCGGGAGGCGGCGGCGCGGCTCCTGGAGGGCGTGGACACCACGGGAGGGGTGCGGCTGCTGGGGGTCGGGGTGAGCGGCCTGGCGGACTACACGCAGGAGGACCTGTTCGCGCAGTCCCTCGCCGCTGAGCCGGACGGGGCGGACGGGAGTGACAGGACGGACAGGACGGACGGGGCGGGCGGGGCGGGCGGGACCGGCGGTGTCGATGCGGCCGACAGGACGGGCAGGGCGGACGGGGCCGGAGGGGGAGCTGTGACGTCCGGTGCGGCCGAGGCGGAGGCGGAGGGTGCCCACGGGGTCGCGGAGCCGTCCGCGGAGCCGGAGCCGGCCCCCGAGCGGCGCTGGGCGGCGGGGAGCGACGTACGGCATGCCGTGTACGGGCCCGGATGGGTGCAGGGCAGCGGGGTCGGGCGGGTGACCGTGCGGTTCGAGCAGCCCGGATCGGAGCCCGGCCGGGTGCGGACCTTCCGGGTGGACGACCCCGAACTTGAGCCGTCCGATCCGCTGCCGCTGGTGGGGGACGGAACCGAGTCAGGGCCCTGAAGGAGGGCCCGGTGGGAGGCCGGGGAGGGCCCGGCGCCGCTCAGCTCTCGTCACCCGCCAGTCGGCCGAAGTCGCGGTTGAAGTCCGCCGGCAGGGTCGTGTCCAGTCCGTAGTGGTGGTAGAGCTGCAGCTCCTGTTCGGGGGAGAGGTGGCGCCCGACACCGAAGTCCGGGGCGTCCCTGATCAGGGCGCGCTCGAAGGGCACCCGCAGGGTGTCGCCCACCAGCTCGCTCGGCTCCAGAGGCACGAACGCGTCCCGGCTGAAGAGCCCCGTCCGGACCGCGGCCCACTCCGGGACGCCCGTGGCATCGTCGAGGTAGACCTCGTCGATCGTGCCGATCTTGGTGCCATTGCGGTCGAACGCCTTGCGGCCGATCAGGCTGCGCGGATCGATGTCGGTCTGCACGGTCCCTCCAAAAGGTCGCAACTGCTCCGTAATGACTACAGAAGTGCATATCCGCAGCGGAGGCCACTCGGGGAGGGTTCAGATCCTCGCTGGTACGCTGGTGAACGGCTGTCGACCCTGTGCGGGAGAGTCCTCCGAGTGAACAAGACGGAGGCGCCGAAGGAGCAAATCCTCCCCGGAATCTCTCAGGCATACGTACCGCACGGACGAGGCCACTCTGGAAAGCAGGGCGGGTACCGGGCGCAGTGCCGGTCCCCCTCCTCACCGACGGTGAAAGCCGGATCCTCGGGAGACCCCCGTGACTCCGGTGAAACTCTCAGGTGCAGATGACAGAGGGGGAGGCCGTCCGGGTGCCCGCGCCGTGGTGCCCCTCGCAGGTCATACGACCAGGAGGCCTCCGTACATGACCGCCAACCGCATTCCGCTCTCCCAGCTGGAGCGAGGCATCCCCTTCGAACAGCGCCACATCGGCCCGGATGCCGAGGCGCAGGCGAAGATGCTCGCCCAGGTGGGCTACGGCTCCCTGGACGAACTGACCGCTGCCGCGGTCCCGGATGTGATCAAGACCGCCGAGGCGCTCGACCTGCCCGAGGCGCGTACCGAGGCCGAGGTACTGGCCGAGCTGCGTTCGCTTGCCGACCGTAACCAGGTTCTCTCCCCGATGATCGGCCTCGGCTACTACGGGACCTTCACGCCGCCGGTGATCCTTCGCAACGTCATGGAGAACCCGGCCTGGTACACGGCGTACACGCCCTACCAGCCGGAGATCTCCCAGGGCCGCCTCGAAGCGCTCCTGAACTTCCAGACGGTCGTCGCCGAGCTGACCGGGCTGCCGACCTCGGGCGCCTCGCTGCTCGACGAGGGCACCGCCGCCGCCGAGGCCATGACCCTGGCCCGCCGCGTGGGCAAGTCCAAGGGCAACGTCTTCCTGGTGGACGCCGACGCGCTGCCGCAGACCATCGCCGTCATCGAGACCCGCGCCGAGCCGATCGGCATCGAGGTCGTCGTCGCCGACCTGTCCGCCGGTATCCCGGCCGAGGTCGCCGAGCGCGGCGTCTACGGTGTGCTGGTCCAGTACCCGGGTGCCTCCGGTGCCGTCCGCGACATCAAGCCGGTCATCGACCAGGCCCACGAGCTCGGCGCCATCGTGGCCGTCGCCGCGGACCTGCTCGCGCTGACCCTGCTGACCTCCCCGGGCTCGCTCGGCGCGGACATCGCCGTCGGCACCACCCAGCGCTTCGGCGTCCCGATGGGCTTCGGCGGACCGCACGCCGGCTACATGGCCGTCCAGGACAAGCACGCCCGCTCGCTGCCCGGCCGCCTCGTCGGCGTCTCCGTGGACGCGGACGGCAACAAGGCCTACCGCCTCGCGCTCCAGACCCGCGAGCAGCACATCCGCCGTGAGAAGGCCACCAGCAACATCTGTACCGCGCAGGTGCTGCTCGCCGTCATGGCCGGCATGTACGCCGTCTACCACGGCCCGGACGGCCTGCGGACGATTGCGAACCGCACCCACCGCTACGCCGCCCTGCTCGCCGCCGGTCTGACGGCCGGCGGGGTCGAGATCGTGCACGGCTCGTACTTCGACACCATCACCGCCCGCGTGCCGGGCCGTGCCGCCGAGGTCGTCGCCGCCGCCCGCGAGGGTGGGGTCAACCTGTTCCAGGTCGATGCCGACCTCGTCTCCGTCGCCTGCGACGAGACCACCCTGCGCGCCGACATCGAGGCCGTCTGGGCCGCCTTCGGCGTCACCGCGGACATCGAGGCGCTCGACGGGACCACCGCCGACACCCTGCCCGAGGGCCTGCTGCGCTCGGACGCCTACCTGACCCACCCGGTCTTCCACCAGCACCGCTCCGAGACCGCGATGCTGCGCTACCTGCGCAAGCTCTCGGACAAGGACTACGCGCTGGACCGCGGCATGATCCCGCTGGGCTCCTGCACCATGAAGCTCAACGCGACCACCGAGATGGAGCCGGTGACCTGGCCCGAGTTCGGTCAGCTGCACCCCTTCGCTCCGGTGGAGCAGGCCGAGGGCTACCTCACGCTCATCAACGAGCTGGAGGAACGTCTCTGCGAGGTGACCGGCTACGACAAGGTCTCCATCCAGCCGAACGCCGGTTCCCAGGGTGAGCTCGCCGGTCTGCTGGCCGTCCGCGCCTACCACCGCGCGAACGGTGACGAGCAGCGCACCGTCTGCCTGATCCCGTCCTCCGCGCACGGCACCAACGCCGCCAGCGCCGTGATGGCCGGTATGAAGGTCGTCGTCGTCAAGACCGCCGACGACGGCGAGGTGGACGCGGCCGACCTGCGCGCCAAGATCGAGCAGCACCGCGACGAGCTCGCCGTGCTGATGATCACCTACCCCTCGACGCACGGTGTGTTCGAGGAGCACGTCGCCGACATCTGCGCCCAGGTGCACGAGGCCGGCGGCCAGGTCTACGTCGACGGCGCCAACCTGAACGCCCTGGTGGGCCTCGCCAAGCCGGGTCACTTCGGCGGCGACGTCTCGCACCTGAACCTGCACAAGACCTTCTGCATCCCGCACGGCGGCGGCGGCCCGGGCGTCGGCCCGGTCGGTGTTCGGGCGCACCTTGCCCCGTACCTGCCGAACCACCCGCTGCAGCCCACCGCGGGCCCGGAGACCGGTGTCGGCCCGATCTCGGCCGCTCCGTGGGGTTCGGCGGGCATCCTGCCGATCTCGTGGTCGTACGTGCGCCTGATGGGTGGCGAGGGCCTCAAGCGCGCCACCCAGGTGGCGGTACTGGGTGCCAACTACATCGCCAAGCGCCTGGAGCCGCACTACCCGGTGCTCTACACCGGCCCGGGCAACCTGGTCGCGCACGAGTGCATCATCGACCTGCGGCCGCTGTCGAAGGCCACGGGCGTGAGCGTGGACGACATCGCCAAGCGTCTGATCGACTACGGCTTCCACGCGCCGACCATGTCCTTCCCGGTCGCCGGCACGCTGATGATCGAGCCGACGGAATCCGAGGACCTCGCCGAGATCGACCGCTTCTGCGACGCGATGATCGCCATCCGCGGCGAGATCGAGCGGGTCGCGGGCGGCGAGTGGCCGGCCGACGACAACCCGCTGGCCAACTCCCCGCACACCGCGGCGGCGCTGGGCGGCGAGTGGAACCACCCGTACACCCGGGACGAGGCCGTCTTCCCGGGCGGGGTCACGGCCGCCGAGAAGTACTGGCCGCCGGTGCGCCGCATCGACGGTGCGTTCGGCGACCGCAACCTGGTGTGCTCCTGCCCGCCGCTGGACGAGTACGACGCCTGACATGAGTGAGGGGCCGGTCCGGGAGAAGTCTCCCGGACCGGCCCCTTCGTCGTTCTACCGTCGGTCGGACAGTTCGATCGCCTAGGCCGCCGCGAGCGGGCGGTGCGGGGCGATGATCTGGCCGTCCGGCAGCAGTTCACCGGTGTCCTCGAAGAGCAGGACGCCATTGCACAGCAGGCTCCAGCCCTGCTCCGGGTGGTTGGCCACCGGGCGCGCGGCCTCCCGGTCGGCGGATTCGGCTGACGGGCAGGCTGGCTGGTGCTGGCACATGGATGCGTTCTTTCGCTGCGGTGTGGTCTGTGTGCTACGGCTCGATGCGTGATTCATGGCCGTCCCCCTGGGTCATCCCCGCACCCGCGGGGAGCGTGTCATCAGTCTTCCCCCATGACAGCCGCTTCGCAGGTATTTCCCGGCAGCTGTCCTCACAGATTGATGACGCATCACTCGTGCGGGCGGTTCAGGCCAACTCCCCTGTCATTTCGGATGGTTCGCAAGTGGCCCGGGAGGACTAGGCCGAATGGGTGATTCGGGTCAGGCGGCCGGCGCCGCCAGGGTGGGAGGGGTCGGTGCCGGCGCCGGGGTCAGCCGGCGGACCATGACGGGCAGCAGCTCGGAGACCGGATGCGGCCGGTACGGGGCGATGCCGGGCGGGGCCGGGGCCAGGGGCACCAGCAGGTCCTCGCCGGCCGGCAGCCCGGAGGCGGCGTCCGCGCCCACCGCCCCGTGCAGCCACAGGGTCAGCATGTACAGCTCCGGTACCGACAGCAGCCGTGGCTGGTAGCCGGTCGTGAGGGACTCCGCCTGGCGCAGGGCGCGTTCGGTGGCCGCGACGTAGGGGCCCTCGAAGAAATGGGAGAAGACCCAGCCGTCGGGAGTCAGTCGGGTGTCGGCCGCCGCGACGTGGCGGTCCCCGCTGCGGATCAGGAACCGCCAGCCCGTGAGCCGGGTACGCGGCGGCCTGCCGCCGGCCGCGAGGTTGGACATGCCCAACCGGTCGAGGACGTGGACCGGAAGGGGAAGTTCGGCGGTCAGCGGCCCCTGGATCGCGCGCAGGGCCGGGGTGTGCGCCTCGTGGACGGCGGTGGGGGAACCGAGTGCCGCGAGGACGCTGCGCAGGGCGGGCGCGGGAGCCGGAGGGACATGCAGCGGCATGGTGGGTCGCCTCTCACTTGGGAGACCGGTGGAACGGGGGCAGGTGCGGACTCGCATTCTGGGGCCAGAGGGGGGCCGAGGGGCAATGGCCGCGCGCCAACTCTCTGCCTCGTTTGCGGAGTTTATACGACATGTGTTCACGCAGTGTTTCGGCTAGCTGTCCCGGCTATTGCCGGCAAGGCGCTTACCGGACCCGCTGACATGGCATTCATGCCGGATGCACGCGAACATGTCGCGCTGACCTCGGAGGTTACCGGACGGGGGCTCGGCTGGAAAGCGTCGGTTATCCGAACAAGGCAAAGTCGAAGCGGAATTTGCATAACGCGACTTGCCAGGTGAATGTGCCGAAGCGCCCTTCGGCCAAACCGGCGCGCGCTCCTCGCCACGCACGCCCCTCGCGCGTTATGGATCACGCTGCCGGGGCATCATCGACCGTAACGCGCGCCTGGGTGTCACGGGCCAGGCCCACTCGAGGAGGGACGCTTCGATGGGGGAGAAGGTCGTGGCAGGCGGATTCGACCTGTCCGATCGGCAGCGGTATCGAAGGAAGCTCCACGAGTGTCTGGAGGGACTGGAGCGGCTCCTGGCGGAGAAGAGGTTCGATCGGCCCAAGAACATGATGGGACTGGAGATCGAGCTGAATCTCGCGGGTTCCGACGGGATGCCGAGAATGGTGAATGCCCAGGTGCTGGAGCGGATTGCGAGCACCGATTTCCAGACCGAACTCGGAATGTTCAATCTGGAGGTGAACGTCCTTCCGCACCGGCTCGGCGGCCGGGTATTCGACCAGCTCGCCGAGGAACTCAGCGCCGGGCTCGGCTATGCCCACAGGCAGGCCGCCGAGATCGACGCCGGAGTGGTGATGATCGGCATTCTGCCGACGATCTCCCGCACGGACCTGGTCACCGCGAACCTCTCGGCGGTGGACCGCTACTCGCTGCTCAACGAGCAGATCCTGATGATGCGCGGGGAGGACTTCACGCTCGACATCGACGGCGTCGAACGGCTGATCTGGACCTCCGGGTCGATCGTGCCGGAGGCCGCCTGCACCTCCGTACAACTGCATCTGCAGGTGACCCCGGCGCGCTTCTCGGCGGTGTGGAACGCGGCGCAGGCGGTGGCCGCGGTACAGATCGCCGTCGGCGCCAACTCGCCCTTCCTGTTCGGGCGTGAGCTGTGGCGGGAGTCGCGGCCACCGCTGTTCACGCAGGCCACCGACACCAGGCCGCCCGAGCTCCAGGCGCAGGGCGTGCGGCCGCGCACCTGGTTCGGGGAACGGTGGGTGGACTCGGCGTACGAGCTCTTCGCCGAGAACGTCCGCTACTTCCCGGCCCTGCTCCCGATATGCGACGAGGAGGAACCGCTGCGGGTGCTGGCCGAGGGCGGGGTGCCGGCGCTGCAGGAGCTGGTCCTGCACAACGGCACCGTCTACCGGTGGAACCGGCCCGTGTACGGGGTCGCCGACGGGGTGCCGCACCTGCGGGTGGAGAACCGGGTGCTGCCGGCCGGGCCCACCGTCGCCGACGTCGTCGCCAACGCCGCCTTCTACTACGGGCTCGTACGCACCCTCGCGGACGAACCGCGACCGGTGTGGAGCCGGCTGCCCTTCGCCGAGGCGGAGGCGAACTTCGACGCGGCCTGCCGGTACGGGATCGAGGCGCGGCTGCGGTGGCCGCGCCGGGGCCGGGCCGGGGGGCTGGCGAGCGTGCCCGCCGTCCGGCTGGTCCTGGACGAGCTGCTGCCGATGGCGGCGGCGGGGCTGGACGCCTGGGGCATCGAGCCCGCGGACCGGGACCACTACCTCGGCATCATCGAGGAGCGCTGCCGGCGCCGGGTGAACGGGGCGACCTGGCAGGTGGACACCTACCACCGGGCGCTCGCCGGCGGACTGGAGCGGGACGAGGCGCTGGCGGCGACGACCCGGCGGTACACGGAGCTGATGCACAAGGGCGACCCCGTGCACACCTGGCCGGTGGGCCTGACGGAGGAGGTGAGCGCCTCGGTGCCCGCCGCCCGCTGACCGGCCGCTCGCCCGACACCGTCCGACGATCCCCGTGATCGCGGTGATCCCCGTGGTCGCGGCGATCCCGGCGATCCCGGTGATGGCCCCGCAGTGATCCTCCCGGCCCGCCGAGGAGGCAGTATGGGGTGATCGCAACGGGATGGCAGGACGGAGTCGGGCGTGCGGACGGAGCCGGAGCCGGTGTTCGTGGAACTGGACGAGGACGGGCGGCGGAGCCTGCTGCGCACCGAGACGCTGCTCGTCCTCGCGCTGTCGCTGGGCGCGAGCGGGGTCTCGGCGCTGATCAGCTTCATCGGCTCGCTCACCAAGCCCGGCGGCCTCAAGGGCCAGGCCGCCACGCTCAACGGCTCCTACGCCCCGGGCCGGCCCTGGCTGGACCTCGCCTGGCAGCTGTTCGGGATCGCGAGCGCCCTGGTGCCCGTACTGCTGGTGGCGCACCTGCTGACCCGTGAGGGCGCTCCCGGGCTGCGGGTCCTGGGCTTCGACCGCACCCGCCCCTGGTGGGACCTGGGTCGGGGCGCCCTCGTCGCGGCCGGGATCGGCAGCGCCGGGCTGGCCTTCTACCTGGGCGCCCGGGCCGGCGGTTTCAACCTCACCGTGGTGCCCGAGGCGCTGCCCGACGTGTGGTGGAAGTTCCCCGTGCTGATCCTCTCCGCGCTGCAGAACGCCGTCGTGGAGGAGATCATCGTGCTGGCCTACCTGCTGCGCAGGCTGGGCCAACTGGGTTGGTCGCCGATGGCCGCGCTGCTGGCCAGCTCGGTGCTGCGCGGCTCCTACCACCTCTACCAGGGCATCGGCGGCTTCATCGGCAACATGGTGATGGGCGCCGTCTTCGTCCTCGCCTACCGGCGCTGGGGCCGGGTGGGACCGCTCGTCGTCGCGCACGCGCTCCTCGACCTCGTGGCCTTCGGCGGATACGCCCTGCTCGCGGGCAAGGTGGGCTGGCTGCCGACACCCTGACCCGGGCGGGGCCACCCGATCGGCCCTTCCGGACGGTGCCGGATGCCGGGGCGATGCGACGCTGGAGGCGAGCAAGGAGGCGCGCCCGGTGGCTGTTCTGGACACCTTGGTACCGTTCGCGCCCTTCCTCGTGCCCGTGGTCACCGGCCTGGTGGGCGGCATCAGCCTCCTCATCCGCGACCGCCGCGAGGCGCGCAGCACCGACCATCGTTACCGCAGGCGCCTGGAGAAGGCCCAGCTGGAGATCCAATTCCTCTCGGGCTGGCTCCAGGCCAAGCAGGCGGCGCCGACCGACTCCGTGCCGGACCCGGAGCCGGGGCGCTGGCTGGACGAGTGCTACGCGTCGGTGCGCCGGGCCAAGCAGGACACGGGCGGCCGCCACCGGACCGGGCCGGTCACCCTGCGGCGCCTGCTGCTGCTGGGGGAACTGAGCGGCCCGGCGAAGACTGTACGGGTCGCCTACTGGATCTCCCTCGCCGTGTTCAATGCGGCGCTCGCGTGGTCGGTGAACGTGCTCATCGCCGGCGTCCCCGGGTTCCTCCACGAGGAAGGCGCCTCCGAGGGCGAGGAGATCGCCTCCTATCTGGGGCTGGCGGGCGTCCTCTTCGTCGTGTCGGCCGCCCTGTGGGGATGGACGGTCCACCTGGGCACGGCCGAGCCGGCGCAGGTCTACCGCAAGCGGATCGACTCGGCCGCCTGGGCGGAGCACGAGGAGGAGCGGCGGACCGCCGCCCGCGCGAAGGCAGACGCGAAGGCAGACGCGAAGGCGCGGAGGACGGCGAGGAGGACGGCGCGGTCGAAGGACGACGGGGGCGGGCACGCGGGCTGAGCCGACCCGGGCGGTCACGCGTCCGTGCCCCCGGCCGTCCCGTCGGGTCAGGCGGCGGGCGGCGACGCGAGGAGTTCGCCGTCGACGACGGTGACGGCCCTGCCGGTCAGCAGGGTGCGGTCGCCCGCCAGGGTCACCCGTACGAGACCGCGCCGCGCGCCGCCCTGGAGGCCGGTCAGCTCGGTGCGGCCCAGCCGCTCCGCCCAGAACGGGGCGAGCGCGGTGTGGGCGCTTCCGGTGACCGGATCCTCGTCGATCCCGAAGGCGGGGAAGAAGCCGCGGGAGACGAAGTCGTACCCGAGGGAGGGATCCTCGGCGGGCGCGGTGACGATCACCCCGCGCCGGGCGAAGGCGCGTAGCGCCCCGTGGTCCGGCTCCAGCTCGCGGACGGTCTTCTCGTCGGCGAGCTCGACGACGAGGTCGCCGATGTGATCGGCGGTGTCGTGCACGGAGAGGATCGGGGGGCCGCCGAGCGCGTGATCCACGGCGGCGGGCGCCGGCACCGGGGTGAGCGAGGACGTCGGGAAGTCCATGGTGATCGTGCCGTCCTCGGCCGTCTCGGCGGTCAGGATGCCGCAGCGCGCGGAGAAACGGATCAGTCCCGTGGCCAGCCCGCTGGTGGCCAGTACGTGAGCGGTCGCCAGGGTGGCGTGGCCGCACATGTCGACCTCGGCGGCCGGGGTGAACCAGCGCAGCGCCCAGTCGGCGTCCCCGCCGGGCGGCAGGGGGTGCGCGAACGCGGTCTCGGAGAGGTTCATCTCGCAGGCGACCTGCTGGAGCCAGGCGTCCGCGGGGAACGCGGTGTCGAGGAGCAGGACTCCGGCGGGGTTCCCGTGGAAGGGACGGTCGGCGAAGGCGTCGACGATTCGGATGCGCATGTCCCGACGGTAGGACGATTTCTTGATCGTCGACAAAGGCCAATCGGGGGTGACTGGCCCTGTCGGGGGACCGGCCCGGTCGGTTCGGGGCGAGCCGGTCCCGCAGGAGCTTGGCTCGGCCTCGACGGCGAAGCCGACGTTGATGTGAGCGGCGCTCAAGGGCGTTCGGCGTCCACGGGCGGAGCATCCGTAGTCGGGGAGTCGTCACCGGCCGGTGGCCAGACCGGGTCTCCGCCCCACGCGGTCAGGGTGAGGAGCAGCCTGCCGTCCACCACGGCCGCGGACACGTCCTCGTCCGAGGCGGCGGCCTCGGTGAAATCGGCGGGTGCGACGTGGTCGAGGAGGAAGACGAAGTGGAGGGCGAAAGGGGAACCGTACGCGTGCGGCTCACCATCGAGGTCGACCATGAAGTTGGCCCGCCAGGCGCCGTCGCACAAGACCGATACGAGGACACCGAGGAACTCGACGTCCAGCAGCGTGTCCGCGCCGTCGATCAACACCGCCACGTCCTGTTTGCCGTGTCCGGGCCCGTGCCAGTCGCCGAGGCAGTCCACCAAGGCGTTCCAGTTGTGCCCGAAGTAGCCGGGGAAGCCCAGTTCACGGGCGAATGCGCGGAACATGCATCCCTTCTCGTGCAGCTCCTCGCCGTCCAACCGCAGCACGATCCCACCCCGGGCTCGCAGCTCGGCCTCGGCCGCGGTGACCCAGGGATCGGCCGAGGAGGTGAAGGTGACCCAGGGCGATCGGCGTTCGGTGAGGGTGGGAAGGAAGCTGCTCATGCGGCATGTTCGCACCCGACCGGTCCGGGCGCGTACCCCATTTCGTCCGCACCCTGAGCGGTCACGGTGACACCGGGACCGGTCTCACCGAGCCTTGACCGGACTCACCGAGGTGTGACCGGTCGCGCCCCGCCCCTTGGCGGGCGAACCGAGGTTCGGTGGCTTGAGGCTGTGGCGTTGCGGTCGGTGCTGCGAGGTCGAGTGCGCGGGCGAGGGCGGCGGTGACGGGAGCCCGGTGGCCGGGCAGGTGTTGCGCGATCCAGTCGGTGGCCAGTGCGAAGAAGCCGGTCAGGTCGCGTTCGACAGCCTCGAGGAGGGTGCGGAGCTCGGTGACGGACAGTTCGATCACCGGGCTGTCGCTCTGCTCGCCGTTGACGGTGAGCCGGACGGTGTCACCGAAGCGCTCGGCCATGGGCGACACAGGGTCGTGGCCGAATCCGAGCAGGCTGCCGACGTCGGCGAATCGGTGCCAATCGCGCCAGTCCTCCAGCCCGTCGCAGCAGCCGGGCTGGAAGGTGACGCCCGTGGACGTGTCCGTGACCTGCAGACCGCCGGCAGCGAAGACGTTCTCGAAGGTCAGCAGTCCGTGAAGGAACGAGGAGAGCGGGTCGGCCGGCCGGGGCGGCCCGTCCTCGTCGAGGTCGCTGTCGTTGAAGCCGGCGATGCTCGCGATCGCTGCCCCGACCTCGGCGGGTGAGAGCTCCCCGCCGAGGGGCAAGAAGCCGAACCGCTCGACATCGGCCACAGGCCAGAGGCCGAAGGGGTCAGGGGTGCACATCTCCAGGACGGGCCGCATCACGATCACCCGACGAAGTGTTCCGCATCCTGCCCGCACACCGCCTCCCCTTACGCCGGGCACTCCGGTCCCAGCCGACGAGCCGGTCATCACGATCGGCAGCAGCCCACCCACGAGGGCAGCGGTCCGGATGTCGGGAGGAGGGCGATTCCGATGCGTTCCGATATATCGTTGACACATCGCGAGCCGTCGCTGATAGTGGAGGCATCGGACAACCGATGAACAGGCGACAACGTGACGAAAGGAGCGCAGTCATGCGTTCACACGGACAGCACGGACACGACCACGGCCATGACCACGGACGGGGCCACGACCACTGCGGGCCCGATCGTCGGGAGGGTTTCAAGGGGCGGCGCGCCGCCTTCGGCCCGTTCGGGCCGCCCTTCGGCGGAGGCCCCTTCGGTGGCCGGGGCGGACGCGGCGGACCGCGGGGCCGGGCTCGGCGCGGCGATGTGCGCGCCTCGATCCTGGCGCTGCTCACCGATCGGCCGATGCACGGCTACGAGATGATCCAGGAGATCGGCGAGCGCAGTGGCGGGGCCTGGAAGCCCAGCCCGGGTTCGGTCTACCCGACCCTGCAGCTGCTCGAGGACGAGGGCCTCATCGAGAGTGCGAGCGAGGGCGGCAAGAAGCTGTTCACGCTCACCGAGGCGGGCCGCGCCGAGGCCGAGTCGGGTCCGGACGCCCCCTGGGCGGATGCCGGGCGAGGCTTCGACTTCGAGGCGATGCAGGAGGTCCGGACGGCCGGTGTCGGCCTGATGGAAGCCTTCGCGCAGGTCTTCAAGACCGGCTCCCCCCAGCAGCGGGAGAAGGCGCTCGGCGTCATCAACGACGCCCGTAAGAAGCTCTACCTGATCCTGGCCGACGAGCACTGAGCCCGACCGGCCCCGGCGTGCCACGGCATGCGAAGGCGCGCCCCGCGAGTTCCTTGCGCGGGGCGCGCCTTCCTGTGTCGCGGGCCTGTCAGACGACCATGCCGGCCAGCTTGCGCAGCGACTCGTTCAGCGCGGCGGTGGCCGAGTCCTTGAGCTTGCCCGCCATCAGGGAGACGGCGGCCCCGGTGAACTCGCCGTCGATGCGGACCGTGGTGGCCTCGCCGTCCGGGATCAGGGTGTACCGGGTGAGGACCGCCACGCCCATCGGGCCCTTGCCGGTGATGGCGAAGAGGCGCTCGGCCTCCAGCTCCGAGACCGTCCAGACGACCTCGGCGGGGAAGCCCATCATCTTCATGTTCTCCGCGAAGGTGGCGCCCACCGCGAGGGTCTCGGGTCCGCCCTTGGGGAAGTTCGTGTGGGTCATGCTCCACTGCCCGTACGCGTCCCAGTCCGTCAGCTGGGACCAGAGCTGCGCGGCGGACGCCTCGATGCGTGATTCCGCGGTGACTTCAGCCATGCGACCACCCCTTCTCGTCGGGTACGTGCGGCGGAAGGTAGCCCCGGCGGCCGGAACATTCAATACTGACGACCTGTCAGATATCGCCGGGGTCGGCGGGGCGTGATCTCGACTCCGTCTCAACAGGTGTCACCCCGGTGACGGTCCTGACCCGCCCTGTCATGATGGCGGGATGCAAGCGTCAGGGAGAAATGCCGGACTGGGCCTGGCCCTCGTCTCGGCGTTCGCGTTCGGTGGTTCCGGAGTGGCGGCGAAGCCGCTGATCGAGGCGGGTCTGGATCCCCTCCACATGGTCTGGCTCAGGGTGGCCGGGGCGGCGCTCGTGCTGTCCCCGCTGGCCTGGCGCCACCGTGGCCTCGTGCTGCGCAGGCCCGCGCTGCTCGCGGGCTTCGGCCTGATCGCCGTCGCGGGTGTGCAGGCCTTCTACTTCGCCTCCCTGTCCCGCATTCCCGTCGGCGTGGCCCTGCTGCTGGAGTACCTGGGGCCGGCGCTGCTGCTCGGCTACATCCGCTTCGTGCAGCGCAAGCCCGTGACGCGCGGGGCCGCCGCGGGTGCGGCCGTGGCCGTCGTCGGCCTGGCCTGCGTGGTCGAGATCTGGGCCGGGCTGAGCCTGGACCTGCTCGGCGTGCTCTTCGGCCTCGCCGCCGCCTGCTGCCAGGCCTTCTACTTCGTCTTCGCCGACCAAGGAGCCGACGGGGAGGACGCGCCCGACCCGCTCGGCGTGATCGCGTACGGCATGCTCGTCGGCGCCCTCGTGATGACCGTGATCGCCCGCCCCTGGGAGATCGACTGGCAGGTGCTGGGCGGCGAGGCCTCCGTGGGCGGCACGATGGTGCCCGCGCCGGTGCTGCTCGCCTGGGTGGTGCTGATCGCGACCGTCTTCGCCTACCTGACCGGTGTGGTCTCGGTGCGCCGGCTCTCGCCGCAGGTCGCCGGCGTCGTGGCCTTCCTGGAGGCGGTCGTCGCCACGGTGTTCGCCTGGATCCTGCTCGGCGAGCACCTCTCCACCTGGCAGATCGTCGGCGGCGGCCTGGTGCTCGGTGGCGCCTTCATCGCGCAGTCCTCCCGGCCGGCCCCGCCGGTGTCGGTCCTGGCCGACCTGGCCGTGACCGATCAGGCCGTGACCGATCAAGCCGCACCGGCCCGGGAGACGACCCCGGTCGGCAAGGGATAGGGTGTCCGACATGTATTCGAACGTGCTCTCGCCGCCCACCGCCTAGCGCGGGCGGCGCCACCACAACAGGTACCCGGCCCGGGAAGCCCCTGGGCGGGTCCGTGCTGCTCGCGAAGCGATGACCTGCTTCTTTCATCCTTCACGCATGCGCGGAGACTTCTGTGTCGAACCATTCGCCCGCTGCCGGGCGCAGTTTGCTGTACCTCGTCGTCGCCGGAGCCGCCTGGGGCACCGCCGGGGCGGCCGCCTCCCTCCTCTTCCTGGCCAGTGACCTCGGCCCGCTCGCCCTCTCCTTCTGGCGGTGCGCCGGCGGGCTCGTGGTGCTGCTCGGCGTGCTCGCCGTACGCGGATCCAGGCCCGCCCCGGGGCGGGTGCGGCCCTCGGCGGCTTCACTGATCGGGACCGGGCTCCTCTTCACCCTCTTCCAGGCCGCCTACTTCGCCGCCGTGCGCGAGACCGGGCTCGCGGTGGGCACCGTGGTCACCCTCGGCGCCGGGCCCGTGATCATCGCGCTGGGCGCCCGGTACTGGATGGGCGAGCGGCTCGGTCGCGGCGGCGTGACCGCCGTCGTGGGGGCCCTGGCCGGGCTCGCCGTACTGGTGCTGGGCAGCGGCGGCGGCGAGGTGCGGCCGCTCGGTGTCGGTTGGGCGCTGCTGTCGGCCGCCGGCTACGCGGGGATGACCCTGCGGGCCCGTTGGCTCGGGCAGCGCGGGGCGGGCGGCGACCCGCTGGTGACCACCGCCTGGTCGGTCGCGGTGGGCACGGTATGCCTGCTGCCGCTCGCCGTGGTGGAGGGCGTGCTGCCGCACACCGCCGATCTCGGACGGGTGCTCTGGCTGCTGGTGTACGTCGCCACCGTGCCGACCGCGCTGGCGTACGCGCTCTACTTCACCGGCGCCGCCGCGGTACGGGCCGCGACCGTCTCGGTGATCATGCTGATCGAGCCGGTGAGCGCGGCGGTCATCGCCGTCCTGCTGCTCGGGGAGCGGCTGACCGGCGCCGTGGTGCTGGGCACCGTACTGCTGCTGACGGCGGTGGGCGCGCTGATCGTGGCGGAGGCCCGTCGGCCGGCGACGACCGCGCCCACCCCCGAGCGGCGCACCCCTCAGAGCGCGCTGAGGTAGTCCGGGACGGCGGTGCCGGGGGCCAGGTCCGCGTCCGGCACCGGGGTTCCGTAGGCCGGGGCCACCGGGACCACGCCCGCCCAGTGGGGCAGGTCCAGGTCCTCGGCGTCGTCGTTCACCGGGCCGCTGCGGATCTTGGCGGACACCTCGGCGAGGTTCACGCGGATCACCGCGGTGGCGGCGAGTTCCCGGGAGTTGGCGGGCCGGACGTCGGCGGAGCGGCCCGGGACGACGGCGTCGACCATGGCGTCCAGGGCGATCCGGCACTCCGCCTCGTCGGTGACCTGGTGGGCGGTGCCGTGGACGACCACCGAGCGGTAGTTGAGCGAGTGGTGGAACGCCGAGCGGGCCAGGACCAGTGCGTCGACGTGCGTCACGGTCACGCAGACGGGCAGGCCCGGGTCGCTGCGGCGGGCCGAGAGCAGCGGGCGGGAGCCGGTCGAGCCGTGCATGTACAGCGATTCGCCGACCCGGGCGAACAGCGTGGGCAGGACCACGGGCGCGCCGTCGCGGACGAAGCCGAGGTGGCAGATGTAGGCCGCGTCGAGTATCGAGTGCACCGTCTCGCGGTCGTAGCGCGCCCGGTCGCGGGAGCGGCTGGGCACGGTGAGGTCGGTGGGCTCATAGCTTCCGGTCGACCCGGTCCCGTCGGTCCGGGTGGTCCCATAGGTCCGGGTGGTCCTCAGGGTGCTCGTCCCGGGCGTCTCCGTGTCAGGCGTGGCGGTCATGGTGCGAACTCCATTGCACTAGTGCATAATGTTGTTTGTGCTAGGAGAGTATCGGATCACAGGACGTCGTGCAGCTGATATCGCCGCCGGTGTGGAGGCGGGCGTGGCTTCGGGCGCGCTTCCACCGGGTGCGCTGCTGCCGCCGATGCGGGAGCTGGCGGGCGATCTGGGGGTGAACCCCAACACCGTGGCCGCCGCCTACCGGACGCTGCGCGAGCGCGGGGTCATCGAGACCGACGGGCGGCGCGGCAGCCGGGTGCGGGCCCGCCCGTCGAGCACGCCGCGGGACGCGCTGCGGATGGCGGTGCCGAAGGGCGTACGGGACCTCGCCGAGGGCAGTCCGGACGTGTCCCTGCTCCCCTCGCTGGAGGGAGCGCTCGCGGCGGCCGCCCGGCGGTACGCGCAGGCGCCGACCCTCTACGGGGCGGCCCCCGTCGCCCCGGAGCTCGCCGAACTGGCCCGGGCCGGCTTCGACGCGGACGGGGTGCCGCCGGGGCCGGTGGCGGTGACCTCGGGTGCGCTGGACGCGATCGAACGGGTGCTCGGCGCCCACCTGCGCCCGGGTGACGCGGTGGCGATCGAGGACCCGGGCTGGGGCGGCGCGCTGGACCTCGTTCCGGCCCTCGGCCTGCGCGTGCTGCCGGTGGCCGTGGACGACGACGGGCCCCGCACCGACGCGGTGGCCCGGGCACTGGAGGCCGGGGCGCGGGCCCTGGTGGTGACCTCGCGGGCGCAGAACCCGACCGGGGCGGCGGTGGGCGCGGAGCGGGCGCGGGAGTTGCGGGCCCTGCTGGCGGACCACCCCGAGGTGCTGCTGATCGAGGACGACCACGGGAACGGGTTCGTCGACCTGCCGTTCCATCCGCTGGGCGGGGTGACCCGGCACTGGGTCCTGGTGCGCTCCACGGCGAAGGCCTACGGGCCGGACCTGCGGCTCGCCGTGCTCACGGGCGACGCGGTCACGCTGGACCGGCTGCGGGGACGGCAGCGGCTCGGGCCGGGCTGGGTGAGCCGGCTGCTGCAGTACGCGGTGGTGGAGCTGTGGACCTCGGGCGCGGTGGACACGGCGACGGTGGCCCGGTCGTACGCGGGGCGGCGGGACGCGCTGGTCGAGGCCCTGCGGCAGCGGGGGGTCCGGGCGCACGGGCGCAGCGGCCTCAACGTCTGGGTGCCGGTGGTCGACGAGACGGTGGTGGTGACGCGGCTGCTCGCCGCGGGTTGGGCGGTGTCCGCCGGGGCGATCTTCCGGGTCGAGGCCGGACCGGGGGTGCGACTGACGGTGTCACAGCTGGCGGCCGACGAGGTGCCGGACCTGGCCGACGCGGTGGCCGCGGCGGTCAGCGTCGGGGCGGCGGGGGGCCGCCACGAGTGACCGCGGCGGACCTCCGGGCCGGGTCAGGCGGGTTTGCGGGGGCCGGGGCGGGTCTGGGTGAGGGCCGCGCCGGCCAGGACGATCGCGGCGCCGACCGGGGTGTTCCAGTGCAGCTGCTCGCCGAGCACCAGGACGCCCGCCGTGGTGGCGATGACCGGGATGAAGTACGTGACCATCTGGGCGGTGGTCGGGCCGACCTCCGTCACCAGCCCGTACTGCATCTGCAGGGCCATGCCCGTGCCCAGGGCGCCCAGCGCGATCACCGACAGCGTCGGCCAGAGCGGGAACGAGGTCGGCGCCGAGGTGAACACGGCGCTCACGAGCGCCAGCTGCAGCGTGGAGATCATGAGCTGGCCGCCGGTCAGGGCCACCGGGGAGCCGGGGGTCCCGGCCAGCGTGCGGCGGACGTAGATCCAGCCGATGGGGTAGCAGAGCGACGCCAGCAGGGCGAACGCGGTGCCCTTGGCGTCGACGCCGGAGAAGCCCTGCCAGGCGCCGAGCACGGTCAGGACGCCGAGGAAGCCCAGGCCCAGTCCGGCGAAGCGGCGGCGCGTCGGGCGGTCCTCGGACAGGGCGACCAGCGACAGCGCCATGCCCCACAGCGGCGAGGTGGCGTTGCAGATGCCGGCCAGGCTGGAGGGGATGCTCAGCTCCGCGTACGCGAAGAGCGAGAACGGGGCGGTGTTGAGCAGGAGCGCCGCCACGGTCAGGTGGCCCCAGGTGCGCAGGCCCCGGGGGAGCGGCTCGCGGCGGACCAGCAGCACGGTGAGGAGGGCGAGCGCGCCGAACAGGACCCGGCCCAGCGCCACCTGGAAGGGCGCGTACGCCTCCGTGCCGACCTTGATCAGGAGGAAGCTGAAGCCCCAGATCACCGAGAGGATCGCGAACCGGACCCGCCAGTCCAGCAGGCCGCCCCGGCGTCGGCCGGTGGTGGGGGCGGCGGTGATCGCCGTGGGGGAGGCCGGGGAGGTGGGTGCCGGGGAGGTGGAGGCGGCCGGGAGGGTCGGCCCGGGGGTGGTCGGTGCGCTCATGCCCCTTACTGTGCTCGTATCAACTTCGTAGGACAAGCGAAAGTTTCTCTGGGTGACGCCGTAGCATTGCTTACATGTTGAACCTGGAGCGCCTGCGCACCCTGGACGCCCTCGCCCGCCACGGCTCGGTCAGTGGCGCGGCCGACGGCCTCCACGTCACCACGTCCGCCGTGTCCCAGCAGCTCGCCAAGTTGGAGCGCGAGGTCGGACAGCCGCTGCTGGCCAGGAACGGGCGCGGGGTCCGGCTCACCGACGCCGGGCGGCTGCTCGCCGACCACGCCGCCCGGATCATCTCCCAGGTGGAACTCGCCCAGGCCGACGTAGAGGCCCAGCGCGGCTGCGCGGTGGGCGAGTTGCGGATCGGCGCCTTCCCGACCGCCATGCGCGGGCTGCTGCCCCAGGCCCTGGCCGCACTGCGGGCCGGCCATCCGGAGTTGCGGGTCCGGGTGCGCGAACAGGAGCCCGAGGAGAGCATGGCGGCCGTCGTGCGCGGGGACCTCGACCTGGCCCTGGCGATCGACTGGAACAACAAGCGGATGCCGGTGCCCGCCGAGCTGACCCGGACCCACCTGCTGGACGACACCGTCGACATCGCGGTCCCCGCCGGTCACCGACTGGCCGACCGGACCGTGAGCCCCGGAGCCGGGATCTCCCTCGCCGAATTCGCCGACGACGACTGGATCTCCTGGAACGAGGGACAGTTCTGCCACGAGTGGCTGGTCTTCACCCTGCGCGGTACGGGCATCGAACCGCGCATCGCCCACATCGCCGAGGAGCACCACACCCAGCTGGCCTTCGTGGAGGCCGGACTCGGCGTGTGCGTGGCGCCGAAGCTGGGCCGCGGCCCGGTGCCGCCGAGCGTGCGCCTGCTGCCGGTGTGCGACAGCGTACGCCGCCACGTGTACGCCGTCTGGCGCGCGGACGCCGACCGCCGGCCCTCCATCCGGGCCGCGGTCGACAGCCTGCGGCAGGCGGCCGCCGGCCTCGGCCGAGGGGACTGACGGAGTCCGCTACAGCTTGCGGAAGTCCCAGGAGACCACCGACTCCGGCGTGAGGCGGATCCAGGCGTGCCGCCCGTCGTGCGGCATCTCCTCGATGCCGAAGTTCTTGACCGGGAAGATCCGCTCCGCCTCCGCGAGCTCGGGGCAGGGCTCGCCGGTCCGCGGGGCCTCGCCCACGAAGACGGCGCTGCCGGACAGTTCCACCCCGCGCAGTTCGTCGTACGACTCGCCGGAATCGACCACCACCGAGATCCGCGGATCCTTGCTCAGGTCGGACCAGCGGCGGCTGCGCGTGATCGAGTACAGCCACAGCGAGCTGCCGTCCCACGCGAACCACAGGGCGCCCACGTGCGGGCGCCCGTCGGGGGAGACCGTCGCGACCCGGCAGGTCTTCTGCTCGCGCAGGAAGGCGTCCACCTCCGCGTCGCTCATCATGATGCGCCGGCCCCGCCGCTGCGAAGTTCCGGTTCGTGCCCCGTCCACGTCCATCCGTCCTGCACCCCTTCACATCTGACTGTGTGTCAGAAATCATGAGGGCTCTTCCGTCGCCACGCCAGGGGGAGCCATGCCCGATCTCGATCCGGCCACCACCGCGCTGCTCACCGTCGAGTGCCAGAACGGGGTCGTGGGCGAGGAGAGCGCGCTGCCCGAGCTCGCCAAGGAGGCCCGGGACTCGGGGATGCTGGAGCGGGTGGCCGCGCTGGTCGACGCCGCGCGCGGGGCGGGCGTACAGGTGCTGCACGCGGTCGCCGAACGGCGGCCCGACGGGCTCGGCGCGAACACCAACGCCCGGCTGTTCCGGGCCGCGGAGCGGCTGCCCGTGCGTCAGCTGACCGGGAGCCGGGCCGTGGAGGTCGCCGCGCCCATCGTGGTGGCCGAGCAGGACCTGGTGGTGCGCCGGCTGCACGGGCTCTCCCCGATGGCCGGGACCGACCTCGACGCCCTGCTGCGCAACCTCGGCATTCGCACCCTCGTCGTCACCGGGGTCTCCTCCAACATCGCCGTCCCGAACACCGTCTTCGACGCCGTGAACCTCGGCTACCAGGTGGTGGTGCCGGCCGACGCCATCGCCGGGGTGCCCGCCTCCTGCACCGCCGAGGTGATCCGCAACTCCCTCGCGCTGGTGGCGTCCGTCACCACGACCGAGGAACTGCTCATACGGTGGGCTCCCGCGACCTGACCGCCGTAACCTGGGCGGATGCTGTCCGAAGTGATCGCGACCCGTTATGTCACGCCCCTGCGTGAGGGCGGCTCGCTCCCGGGGATCGTCGAAGCCGACGACCTCGGTACCTACGTCATGAAATCCCCGAGTCCAGGGCTCTGAGCTGGGGTTTTCCCCTCCTGTGTGTCGCTGACCTGCGGTGCGGCTCCTTCCTAGGTCTTTCACGGGCTTTCCGCTTTACGTAGCTGGAACTCCCCAGAAACTCCCCGAGCGGCGTCGGAACTCCCCAGCCGCTCCCCAGAAAGACGGCTCTGGCCTGGCCCCGGCGCTCGCCACAGGCTTGCCGGTACACGGGCTGGAAGTACACGGAGCGTGATGTGGAGTTGGGGCACTGCGGGCGAGCGGTAGACCTCAGCCAGCGACTGCACCCAACAGGGATCGCGAGGTCCTTCTGATTGGGCGGCAACATGAAGGCGCCGCCTTCCGTACCAGGGTGAGACCCTTGTTCGGAAGGCGGCGCCTTTTGCGTCTGCTGCACTCGGTGAAGTCCCACTCGGCCCCGGTGCGCAGACTTCGGGTTGGCCGCTTACGGTGATGATCGGGAGTGGGCTCCAGGACATCCCGCCTGCCGGAAATAGATCTGGCTGACTGCGCGTTGCCGGTAGGTCAATGCGAAGGGGGAGGTGTCGGGCCTGAAGTTGTTCAACACGAAGAGCGGCGTGACCGAGGTTTCGCCGCGTCTGGCTGAGGTCGAGGCCGATGTTCAGGACCTCGTCGAGGGGCACATGCAGACCATGCTCGGGGTCCGGTTCCTGGCGAGCGAGTACAGCACCGGACTGGTTCACGGCGGCCGGATCGACTCGTTGGGCATCGACGAGAACGGCGCACCGGTGATCGTCGAGTACAAGCGCGGAACCGATGCGGGAGTCTTCTCTGAACTAGGAGATTCGTGTGCGCCGGACGAGCAGTCCTTCAAGAGGCAGCGAAGTGCCGAAGCATCAGATATGGGCTACGGCAGTTGGTACTCCGTGCGCTCGGGGTCGGGGCGGACGATGACTCCCTCATCGGTGAGTTCGCGCAGGGTCCGTCGCGCCTCCTTCTCGCCTGCCTGCTGGGTGGTCGGCTCGTAGCCTGCTACGCGAAGTGCCAGGGTGGCACGCGGTGGGTCCCACGTGCCGCCGAGGGCTTGGATAACTGCAGTCAGGGCTTGCTTGTGTGTCAGGGGCTGGCTCATCGTCCGGTCCTTTCGGGGCGGTTACGGGCCGAGGCATTGCTTGGACCGCTGAGGTAGTGGGTCGCCGGGCAGCGTAGCGCCAGGCGTGACCCAGAAGAGCCCGACGTCGTGGATCTGCGCCCCAGGCTAAGAACTTGCGCGGATAGGCGTTGTGGGACCCCGGCGGCACGACAGGCACAGGGTCTTGGCAATCATGGAGTTGCGACGCTCTGTGACCACCGGAGAGACCTGTGCCTGTCCTGCCATCATGGCTGACCGAACCGCTGTGGGATCAGTTCTCGGTGCTGCTGCCCGAGCGGCCGGTGTACCACCCGAACCATCCGCTGCGGTGTCACCGTCCGCGCATCGGCGACCGGATCGTCTTCGACAAGCTCCTGCAGCTGCTGCGCTTCGGCTGTTCCTACGAGGCGATAGCCGACGCCACGTGCTCGGCCACGACGATCCGCAACCGTCGCGACGAGTGGATCCGGCTCGGGGTGTTCAGCCGGTTCAAGCAGATCGCACTCGGCGCCTACGACCGGATCGTCGGCCTCGTACTCGATCAGATCGCCGTCGACGGCTCCATCACCAAAGCCCCCGGCGGGGGCCAGGCCGCCGGACGGTCCCCGGTCGACCGCGGCAAACAGGGACTGAAGCGTTCAGGAATGGTCGACGGCTACGGAATCCCGCTGGGCCGGGTCCTGGCCGGCGCGAACCGCCACGACTCCCCGATGCTGGCACCCACTCTGGACCGTCTGGGTGATCTCGGCCCGCTGCCCGATGAGATCACCGTGCATCTGGACGCCGGCTACGACTCGACCAAGACCTGTGTCCTCCTCGCCGAACGAGGCCTGCGCGGCCAGATCGCCCACAAGGGCGAGAAGGCCCCGATCCAGGCAAGCCGACGCTGGCACGTGGAGCGCACCCACGCCTGGCAGAACGCCTTCCATCGCCTTGCCCGCTGCTTCGAGCGCCGCACCATCGTGATCGACGCTTTCTTCGACCTGGCAGACACGATCATCACTGTCCGCAGCCTCATCCGCCGGGCCTGGACGACCCACCGCTGGGATGAGCGCCCGCGCCGACGTCCGTGACCTCCCCGCTGGCGGCCCCGCCCACGGCGTCAGCGACAATGACACCACCGGACGACAGGACAACACATGCGGCGATTCGCACTGCCCTGGGGCGAACTTGAGGTGTTCGCCGCCAATGAGCCCGTCCCCGCGGCCCTGCAACCCACCACCGAGGCCCTCGTGCATCTCGAGGACCGCTTCCGTCCGGCACTCCTTCGGCCGCACCTGCGACCAGAAGCTCCCTACGTGGCGGTCTGGCCCGCGAGCCGACCAGCACCCGACCTCACCGAGAACGCCACACCGGACCCGCATGCCCTGGAAGAGGTCGTCCTCGCGGAAATCCACTCCCTGACCTGCCACGCCTGTACGGCACGCTTCCGAGCCGTCTACCCCGACACCGGACTCCCGATCTTCGGACGGCATATCGGAGCACACCAACTGATCAACGGCTGCCCCCGCTGCGGCAGCGATTTCGCAGCGTCGCGGATCCAGGCCCTCACCTTGCTGCCACTGACCTGACGGCACCCTCGTCACAACCTGTCACAGCGCCCGTGATCCATCAGCACCTACCAGCCCACCCGCCTATCCACGCGAGTTCTTAGCGGAGGCTGGATGCCGAGCTCCTGAAGCTCCCGCCGTACGCGCCGGCGCAGTTGGCGGTCTGTCAGTCGGTCAGCACGCCCTCGCGGACGCGAGATATCCAGTCGGAGGAGTGGCCAGGCACGTGCCGGGCGATCAAGTCTGCTGTGGGGAAGCGTTGTTTCCCCGGTTCGCCACCACATAGGTCCCTCGTCAGTCGGCGTGCCGGCCGCCGCGCCCTGCGAAGGAGGAGGCCGGTCACTACCAAAATCGTGCGTATGTTCGATGCGCGGGCCGGACGCCACGGCAGTGGGGGCGCGGCTCGGCATCGTCCTGCTGTGCAGAGGGGAGGGCTGCGGCTGGTCGACCGCGCGCCCTTGATGCCCTCCAAGCGGAGCCGTTTCCGTGGTGATCATTTAACGGCCCTGAGGGCGGGTCACTTCCGCGCCTGTCTGGGAGAGGTGCGACGCACGGGTCCCATGGGGTTGCGGGTTGGCCGGGGGCGCGGGGCGCCCCTGAACCTGTGGTTCCGCTTGCTTGATCGAACCGTACGTCATGCGCGGGCTTTGGGAATCTTCGAGCCCGCTCTCGCGGCGACGCTGCAAAATCAAAGCAAGATCAAGACGGCTCGTTGTGATCAAGCTTCAAGGTGGCACGAATTGCCACGCATAGCCTCTGACCTGCCAGAACGATACTGAGCACTTGTCGGGTACGCGAGGATCTCGTTCTGTTGCGGGCGTTATGAATCTGAAATGAAAGGGGTTAGTCGATCGCGCCCAAAATGCCACTTTCCGGGCGCCGGGGTGGGGTGTGGATTAGCGATCTTGGGTCACGTGACATAGCTCGCAGTGATCCGAATGCAGAAGTGAATTAACCTGGCGACATGGCTACCGCGATCAACAAGACCGATGCCTTCGTGGACTTCTGGTCTGAGTACCATCTCGCCACGCTGACGACATTGCGTCCGGATGGAACCCCGCATGTTGTGCCCGTCGGTGTGACATACGACCACGGGGCGGGTGTCGCACGCGTCATTACGCGAAAGAGCAGCGTGAAGGTCACCAACATTCTGTCCGCGCTTCCAGGTGAAGCGCGCGTGGCTGTGTCGCAGGTCGCAGGTCCAAGGTGGCTGACAATCGAGGGCGTTGCGGAAGTTCGAACCGCTGAAGACGAAGTCTCCAGTGCGGTGAACAGTTACGCGGATCGCTATGGACGACGGCCCGCGCCGGACCCCGAGCGAGTCGTCCTGGAGATAACACCGGTGCGCACCATGGGCAGGGTTGAGTTGCCCACCCGCTCCTAAGCTGTTGGGGTGCGAGCTTCTTATCGTTGGGTGGAATGGTTTTTCAAGTGCTGTGATAGTAGGGCGTCTGGATTGCCAGGTGGGTTCAATTCGTCGGCGACTTAAGATCGCTTCCGTGCTGGCGTCATTCTGCGGTGGAGAGCACCCGGAGAGACCTACTTCCTCATACCCTCATCTCCTGACGGTACTTGCGCCCAGAATTGGTCCATGCGTCATATGGTCCACGAAAATGGCTAGCGTCTAACTCTTCGCGCGGCATGGCTCGATCCGGCGGACGTGCGTGATCGAACATCCGCGCCTTGGCCTTCCCTCTCGCCCGTCGGAAAGGCTGAGGGTAGCGAAGCCCTTGGCAGGCGCGGGACCGGGCTTGTTACCGCTCGTCACCACCACTTCAAGTGGCGCTTCGGCATCCGCGAAGACCTCACCCGCAGGTATCAGCACAGCCTCGACGGCAGTTGGCAGACCGATTCGCTGGCCATTCCCACCGAGACGCGGCGGATCCTCGACCAGCACGACGGCCGGATCAACGTCCACGACGAGCACCTGTGCTTCCGGCCCGTCTCCCTGGCGAACACGCCCTCTTGGTGGGCCGAGGAATCCACCTAATCGTCGAGACCTGGAGGCCGCCGGCCAGCGGTCAGAGCCAGCCCGGCTCGACGATCTCCTCGCCTTCGCCCTGAGGCGCCTCGAACCGTGCGAAGAAGTCGTCCAGCGCCTCTGGCGACACGAACATGGCGTTCGCGTCCTCGCGCCGGTTGCGCTCCTGGAGCCGCCTGAGCAACTCCGTCTGGTCGACGGGGAAGTACAGCAGGCGCCACTGCCCACCAGCCCCCTCCACGAATTCCTTCATCTCATCCCGGTGCTTGCGAGGCCACAGCCCGTGGTCCCACACCACATCCAGGCCCTCCGCCACCAGCCGCGCCAGCCGCTCCTGCAGCTCGGCGACGACGGGGGCCTCTTTCGCGAAGTAGGTGTTCTCCGGGTAGTCCACGCCGTATCGGCCGTACCGGTCGTGCACCACCTCGTCCACCGAGAGTCGCACCGCACCCGCCGGCTCGAGCCGCTGCCTGGAGTAGGTCGTCTTCCCCGAACCCGTCAGCCCGACGAGCAGGTACACCACCGGCACATCGCGCCCCACCGTCACACCTTCCACCGACTGCCTCTGACCCGCCCAGCTCTCGAAGAGTTTCGGCCCTCGTGGCGCCCCGGCTATGCGGTGCGGAGGCGTTCGAGAAGTTCAGCAACGCTGGCCTCGCCACAGTATGGGGCGAAGTCGGGCGCCATCTCTCGCACGAGGGCCACGCACCGGTCGGCGCCGATGCGCTCCGCGAGGTCGAGGGACTGAGCGGCGACGGCGGCGGCCTGCTCGATCTCGCCGGACTTGAGGAAGGAGCGTCCCTGGCTGAGGAGGAAGACCCCGCGGGTCTTGTCCCGGCTGACGGGGAGCAGGGCCAGCCCTTCGTCGATCCGGGCACGTGCTTCGGGGCGTTGCCGAGGTCGAGGAGGCACTGCCCCGCGTCGACAGACAGGTCAGCCGTGCTCATCCACGAGCACCACGATGGCGGAGGGGTGCTGGCGTCCGTGGTGATGGCCGTCTCCGCCGCGGTCAGGTCCCGGTAGCACTCGGCGCGCGCGCCAGCGGCTGCGTAGGCCCGGGCCCGTCGAAGGTGCAGGAGGGAACGAGCGGTCGGGTGCGACGTGCGCGCGAGGGCATGGGTGAGGGGGTCTACGGCGGCGTGCGGGCGGCCGACCCAGATCGACTGGTACGCATAGTCAGCCAGGACCCCGGCGCCGGCATCGTGGTCGTCGGCGGCGTGGGCGTTGGTGAGTGCGGCGTTCCAGTAGACGTCGGCGGCGTGGTGTTTGCCCTGGTCGAAGCGGTACCAGCCACATGTGCTGGCCAGGCGGGTGGCGAGAGCGTGTAGCCGGAGTCCGAGGTGCTGGGGGTAGCGGCCGCCTTCGAGTAGGTCGGTGACCGTGTCGAGGTGGGCGTCCATCAGCTTGACGGTGTGCTGGCGACGTTCGGTCGGCAGCGAGGTGAGCGCGGCTGCGGTCGTCTCCAGCCAGTCCACAAGCTCGGTGTCCACGGGGCGTCCGTCGAGGGAGCTCGGGAGCCGGTCCGGTTCGAGGCTCGCCCACTGGGCGGACAGCCCGGACAGCGCCACCGCGCTGAAGGCCATGAAGTTGCGGCGTTATTCCGCCGCGGCCGATGGGCACGGCGGCTGTCAGGGGATCTCGCCGGGGCTGCGGACCACCGCCACTGGGCAGTGTGCATGATGCAGCAATGCCTGGCTCACCGATCCCAGCAGCAGTCCGGCGAAACCTCCGCGTCCGCGCGCGCCGACCACCAGCAGCTGGGCTGTGCGGCTCGCCTCGATTAGCGTCTCGCGCGTCGCGCCCTGCACAACCTCGCGTTTCACCCGCACCCCCGGGTACCTCTCCTGGTGGCCCGCGAGCACCTGGGACATCAGAGCTTCTTGCCTTGCCTTCAGAGCTTGCGGCTCGTTCGCGTACGGCATCGCCTCGTCCTGCGGCGGTGGCATCGGCGTGTTCCAGGTGGTCCAGGCGTGCAAGGCGACGATGTCGACCCCGCGCAGTGCCGCCTCGGCGAAGGCGAAGTCAACCGCTCCGGAAGCGGCCGAGGAGCCGTCGACACCCACGACGATCGGCCCTGTGTCCTCACCTTGCTCCCGCACGACGAGGACCGGGCACCGGCCATGAGCTGCCAGATGCACGGCCGTCGATCCAACCATCAGCCCGACGAAGCCCCCCATGCCGCGAGACCCGACGACTACGAGTTCCGCGGCACGCGATTGCGCCTCCAGGACCGTCAGCGGTTCACCCGTCACCACAGCGCGGGAGACATCGACCTCCGGTGCCACGGTCCTGGCGCGCTCCTCCGCCTCGGCCAGCAGGCGTTCCGCCATATTGCGCAAGCCGCCCTCGGGCGGGCCCAGTGGCGACGGGCCCAACGGCACGTGCATGGCGGGCCAGATGAACGCGTGCACTACCCGCAAATCTGCACCGCGCCACCGCGCCTCCCGCGCCGCCGCTTCTACCGCGGCCAAACCAGAGTCCGAACCGTCCACGCCGACCACGACCAGAGCGCTCATCACGCCTCCACAACTTCCCGCTGTCAATGGATCAAGGGGACATCGCATACGTGCGCAGGCGGCTTTGCTTCGGTACATGCCCCAACGCGCCGGTGTTGTCGTCCGGTGGCCCGGTCGGCGCCCTGAAGGGGATCTACCGGCGGGTGAGTTTCTGCAGGCCCACTGGCGTCGGCATGAGGACTTCAACTCTTACGGCTCGCGGCGCGGCAACCACGAGTTGATGATCCGCGGCACCTTTGCCAGCCTCAGGCTGCGCAGACTTTGGGCCCTTGGGACAGAGGGCGGTTACACCCGGCATCTGCGACGGCGAGGGGATCACGATCCACCAGGGGGCGATGCGGTACGCAGCCGAGGGCGTCCGCCTCCTCGTCATCGCCGGCAAGGAATACGGCTCCGGATCGTCGCGCGATTGGGCCGGCAATGTCGCACCGTGGCTGCCATGGGCCACGCCTCACTCGGCCTGGGTTGCGGAGTCTCTAACCTCGGTGGTCGGACGCACGATGACGACCGGGCACGTGGCGTACAGCGCACACTGCTGACTCACCGAACCCAGCAGCGCACGGCGGAATCCGCCCAGACCCCGGTTGCCCAGCACGAGCGCCTCTGCACCCTCGGCCTCGCTAAGCAGGACTTCAACGGGATTGCCGTGCATCAGACGCTGTCGGACCTTGGCAGCGCCGGACTCGCCCAGGACCTCGTTCAGCTGGTTGACGAGGCCTTGCTCGGCAATGGACTTGTCGAATCCGGGGTCCACGGCGGGCGCGGACCATCCGTGGGCCCCCGGCAGCTCCCAGGCAGCCACTGCCACCACATCACCGCCGATCAGCTCGGCATGCCGGACCGCCCACCGAAGCGCGGCATGCGACGAAGGCGAACCGTCGACGCCCACCACGACGCGCAAGGCCGAATCCTGCTTCTCCATGGCATTTATCCCTTCCGTTCTCACGTGGGTCCACACTGTGCGACCCGGGGGCGTTCCGCCATACAAGCGCCGCCGACAGGTGCAGCCCGCCTCGACGCCGATCCGGCGCGTGGGTGGGAGGCGGTGCGGTCCGGCCACGCTGCGCCCGTACTGCATCAGTGCTCGGTCGTAGAAACAATGAAGGCATGGCCTATTCGACGAGCGCGGGACTGCCCCGTTCCTGGCATGCCTCGCCGGCCCGTGAGGTCGCCGCCGGGCTCGATGTCGATCCTTCCTCGGGGCTGTCGTCGGCTGAGGCGGCCCGGCGGCTTGCGGAGTATGGGCCGAACCAGCTCGCGGCGGCCCCACGAGAGCCCGGGTGGCGGGCGTTCCTACGGCAGTTTCAGGACTTGCTGATCGTCATCCTTCTGATCGCAGCGGCGGTCAGCCTGGTGGTGTCCCGGGAGTGGGAGACGCCGGTGGCGATTGTCGTCGTGGTGCTGCTCAACGCGACGATCGGGTTCGTGCAGGAGTCTCGCGCCGAGGCGGCGCTGGATGCGCTGCGGCAGATGACCGTGACCACCGCCACCGTGCGTCGTGACGGCCGACTGGTGCGGTTGGACGCCGCGGAACTGGTGCCCGGAGATGTGGTCGTCCTGGCGGCCGGTGACCGGGTGCCCGCGGACGGCCGGTTGTTTTCGGCGAGCTCCCTGGAAGTGCAGGAATCCGTCCTGACGGGTGAGGCGCTGGCCGTGGCGAAATTGGCGGATGCCGTCGTCGGGGCCGATGTGCCGCTGGCAGACCGGGTGACCGCTGTGTACATGAACACGGCGGTCACCCGAGGTCGCGGGGAGGTGCTGGTCACCGACACCGGTATGGCCGGCGAGACCGGCCGCATCGCCGATATGCTTCACAAGGCCCAGCCGGGGCCGACACCGCTGCAGCGGCAGATCGACACCCTGAGCCGCACCCTGGCCTGGGTCTCCGGGGTGGTCATCCTCGCCGTCTTCGTCCTGGGTCTCGTGCGCGGGCAGGATTTCGGCGACCTGTTCGTCAGCGCCGTGTCCTTGGCGGTCGCGGCCATCCCCGAGGGACTGCCGGCCGTCGTGGCGTTCACGCTGGCCATGGGCACGGGCCGGATGGCCAAGCGAGGCGCGATCGTCAAGCGGCTGGCATCGGTGGAGACCCTCGGCAGTACCTCGCAGGTCTGCACCGACAAGACCGGCACGCTGACCTTGAATCAGATGACCGCGCGCGAGCTGCTGCTGGCCGGGCGCCGGTTCACGGTCTCGGGGCAGGGCTACTCCTTCGACGGCCGCATCCGCACCACCGACGGCTCTCCCGTGCCGGCCACCATGGACGACGCGTTGACCGCGATGGCCCTGTGCTCCGATGCCGTGATCCGGGACGGGCAGGTGGTGGGGGACCCGACTGAGGGTGCGCTGGTGGTGCTGGCCGAGAAGGCGGGCATCGATGTGGCCCGGCTGCGCCAGGAGCGGCCCAGGCGACTGGAGATCCCTTTCGACTCCGCTTACAAGTTCATGGCGACCTTCCACGACTGGACCGATGACACCGGCCGCGATGTGATCCGGTGTTTCGTCAAGGGTGCCCCCGATGTGCTGGCCGACCGCGCGGACCGGCATCTCGGCGCAGAGACGATCCTGCCGTTCGATCAGGAAGCCCGGCAGCGCTACGAGAAGGCCAACAGCGCCTTGGCCGGACAGGGCATGCGGGTGCTGGCCCTGGGGACGGAAGACTTCCCGGCCGAGGACTTCCAGGCTCCCGCCGACCCGAAGGAACTACTGGACCGGGTGGTGCTGCTGGCCCTGGTCGGCATCGTCGACCCACCGCGCGCGGAGGCGCGCACGGCGATCGCCGAGTGCCGCGACGCTGGGATCCGGGTCCGGATGATTACCGGTGACCACGCGATGACCGCTGGAGCCATCGCCGGTGAACTCGGCATCCCGGGGCAGGCCATCACCGGCGCCGACCTGGACCGGATCGACGACGACGCCCTGCCCGGCCGGCTCGACGAGGTGGGGGTGGTCGCCCGCGTATCGCCGGAGCACAAGATCCGGATCGTACGGGCGCTGCAGGCCCGCGGGGACGTGGTCGCCATGACCGGCGACGGAGTCAACGACGCACCCGCGCTGCGCCGAGCTGACATCGGGGTGGCGATGGGCGTCACCGGGACGGAGGTGACCAAGGAAGCCTCGACGATGGTCCTGACCGACGACAACTTCGCGACCATCGTGGCCGCCGTCCGCGAGGGCCGGGGCATCTACGACAACATCGTGAAGTTCGTCCGCTTCCAGGTCTCGACGGCCTTGGGCTTCGTGACCACGTTCCTGGTGAGCTCACTGACCGGCCTGGCGGGGGGCGCACCGTTCACGGCGCTGCAGATCCTGTTCGTCAACCTGGTGATGGACGGCCCGCCGGCGATGTCCCTCGGAGTCGACCCGGTCAGCCCGGACGCGATGAACAAGCCCCCACGCCCGACCGGCGAACCCATCCTCAGCAGAAAGCGGCTTGCCCGGATCCTGCTGACCAGCACGGTCATGGCGGCAGGCACCCTCGCGGTGCTGAAATGGGCCCCAGGCCCGGAGGCGGAACCGGGGCAAGCCACCGTCGCGGGCACCATGGCCTTCGTCACCTTCGTCTTCTTCCAGGTCTACAACCTGCTCAACGTCCGGCACGACACACACAGCGTCTTCAGCAGGCGGACACTGGAGAACCCCTCCATGTTCGTCGCCGGTGCCGCTGTGATCGTGCTGCTGGTCCTCATTGTCGAGATGGACGCCCTGCACGGCTTCTTCACCACGACCAACCTGACCTCCAGCCAGTGGCTTGTATGCGCAGCCGTCGGCTCGACCATCCTGTGGGCCGGCGAGCTGGTCAAGACGGTGCTCCGGTCCCGTACCCGGCGTCGCACGCGCTCACAGACCATGCAGCCACCGCCCGCCGGAGCACAGTGATCCGTCGGCTTCTTTGACCGCTCAGCCGTTGGCCGATGGTGGGCGCGCAGGCGTCGTAATGCGATCACGGGATTCGCAGCGTACCGACCTGCTCAGGGTGCTGCGTCGCGACCGGCGACCGGCTGGACACGCCGACCGGAACCGACTCCTACCCACTCGCCGGATCGGCGGGGGTGTACCTGTCGGCTGCGGTTATATGGCGAATTGCCTGCGTGTCACACAATGTGGACACATATCTGAGCAGAAGGGGCAAACATCATGGGGATGCAGGATGCCGCCTTGCGCGTCGTGGTCGGTATCGACGGGTCGCCTTCGTCGCATGCCGCGCTTCGGTGGGCGGTGCAGTATGCCGAGCTGACCGGCGGTGGTGTGGTGGCAGTGGCTGCCTGGGAGCCGCCCTGGGCGTACGGGTGGTCCGCGCCCGCGGTGGACCCCACTTTCGACAGAACCATCGCCGAGCGGGGCCTCCTCAACCAGGTGCACCAGGTTCTCGGCGAGTCCGGCGCCGCCCAGGTACGAAAGCGTCTGGTGAAAGGCCATCCCGTCGAGGTGCTGCTCAGTGAGGCGGAGGGGGCCGAGGCCCTCGTGGTGGGCAGCCGGGGCATGGGCGGATTCCGTCGAACGCTGCTGGGCTCCGTGAGCCAGCAGTGCGCGCTGCACGCCACATGTCCGGTCGTCATCGTTCGTGGGAACGTCGAGGTGACGGACTCCGGTACACAGGCCGAGTGAGGCGGGGCTCGTCAGCGGCACAAGCCCCTTGGCGGCCCAATCGCGCGGCGCACAGTCCTTGCGCTTTGGCGTACGCCTCCCAGGGCTACCTGGCCAGGGTCGCGGCTGGTGAGCCGTAGGTGCACCGTACTCCAGGCTCAACGTTCTCAACCGGCTCAGGTTCCGGATGCGGCGCACGGTGCGTCCCTCGGGTCCTCCTGCGTCTCGCTTCGGCTGCACCCCCTTGCACCGGCCGCGGAGGCGGGCGACGGCATCGCTGCCGACCCGCCAGAAGGCGGCCGTTAAGGCGTGGATGCCGTTCATGGGCGGATTTGTGGTGTCAATGTTTCGGGAAGCCCGCGGTGCGGCTCTCGGCGCGGTGTCATGTGGGGAGCAGGGCGCGCAGTGCGTAGGGCAGGATGCCGCCGTGCCGGTAGTAGTCGGCTTCGGTGGGGGTGTCCAGGCGCAGGCGTGCGGTGAACCGCGTGGTGCCGCCGGTCCCTGTCGCTTCGACGGTGACCTCGCGGGGCAGCTCGGCCAGTCCGTGGACGGTGTAGGTCTCCTCACCGGTCAGGCCCAGGGAGCCGGCGTTGTCGCCGGGGGCGAACTGCAGCGGCAGGACGCCCATCCCGATCAGGTTGGAGCGGTGGATTCGCTCGAACGACTCTGCCAGGACGGCTTTGACGCCGAGCAGGGCGGTTCCCTTGGCGGCCCAGTCCCGCGACGAGCCCGAGCCGTATTCCTTGCCGGCGATGACGAGGAGGGGGACGCCCTCGGCTGCGTACCGCATCGCCGCCTGGTAGATCGTGGCCGGCTCGCTGTCGGGGAGGTGGCGGGTGTAGCCGCCCTCGGTTCCGGGGGCCAGCAGGTTGCGCAGGCGGATGTTGGCGAAGGTGCCGCGGATCATCACCTCGTGGTTGCCGCGCCGGGAGCCGTAGGAGTTGAAGTCGTTGGGTGCGACTCCGTGGGCTTGCAGGTACTCGCCCGCCGGCGAGTCCCGTTTGATCGTGCCGGCCGGGGAGATGTGGTCGGTGGTGACCGAGTCGCCGAGCAGGACCAGCACCCGGGCGCCGGTGATGTCGTCCGGTGGCTGCGGTCGGCGGGGCATGTTCTCGAAGTAGGGCGGCTTGCGCACGTAGGTCGAGTCGGGATCCCAGGCGAACAGGTCGCCCTCGGGGGTGGGCAGGGCCCGCCACTGATCGTCGCCGGTGAACAGGTCCGCGTAGCCGTTGGTGAACATGCTCGGGCTCAGGCTGGTGGAGATCACCTGCTGGATTTCGTCCTGGGTGGGCCAGATGTCGCGCAGGTGGACGGGCCGGCCGTCGTTGGCGGTGCCCAGCGGGTCGCGGGTGAGGTCGACGGCCATGGAGCCGGCCAGCGCGTAGGCGACCACCAGGGGCGGTGAGGCCAGATAGTTCAGTTTCGTCTCGGGATGGATGCGGCCTTCGAAGTTGCGGTTGCCGGAGAGCACGGATGCCAGCACGAGGCCGGCGTCGGTGGCCGCCCGGGAGACCTCATTGATCAGCGGGCCGGAGTTGCCGATGCAGGTGGTGCAGCCGTAGCCGACCAGGTCGAAGCCGAGCGTGTGCAGGTACGGGGTCAGACCGGCGCGTTCGAAGTAGTCCGTCACGATCCTCGACCCCGGCGCGAGGCTGGTCTTCACCCAGGGCTTGGACCGCAGGCCGCGCTCTACGGCCTTCTTGGCCAGCAGCGCGGCGGCGACCATCACCTGTGGGTTGGAGGTGTTGGTGCACGAGGTGTCGCGGCGATCACCACGGCGCCGTGCCCGATCTCGAAGCTGCTGCCATCCTCGAGCGTCACCGGTACACGCTCATGCGGACGTGCCTCTTTTCCCGGTCCGGTCGCCTCCAGGTACCCCGGTTGGTCGCCGGGGTGGCTGCCGGTGACGGCCACCGGGTCGGAGGCCGGGAAGGACTCCGCCCCGCTCTGGTCCAGCCCGACCGGGGCCGCGTCGCAGGTCACGTCGCCGTCCAGGACAGCGCGCAGGACCCGCGACGCGTCCGCCAGGGCGATGCGGTCTTGTGGCCGTTTGGGTCCGGCGATCGACGGGACGATGGCCGACAGGTCCACTTCGAGGGTCTGCGAGTAATCAGGGGTGTGGCCGGGGTCGTGCCACAGTCCCTGCTCTTTGGAGTACGCCTCCACCAGCGCTACCTGGCCGGGGTCCCGGCCGGTGAGCCGCAGGTAGGAAAGGGTCTCGGAGTCGATCGGGAAGATCGCGCAGGTGGCGCCGTACTCCGGGCTCATGTTGCCGATGGTGGCCCGGTTGGCCAGTGGCACCTCGGCCACGCCAGGTCCGTAGAACTCCACGAAGGCGCCCACGACGCCGTGATGGCGTAGCCGCTCGGTGATGGTCAGCACCAGATCGGTGGCGGTGCTGCCTTCGGGCAGTGCGCCGGTGAGCCGCACGCCGACGACCTTGGGGATGAGCATGCTCACCGGACTGCCGAGCATCGCGGCTTCCGCCTCGATGCCTCCGACCCCCCAGCCGAGCACACCGAGCCCGTTGACCATGGGGGTGTGGGAATCGGTCCCGACCAAAGTGTCGGGGAAGGCCGTGCCGTCCTCCGCGAACACCACCCGGGCAAGGTGCTCCAGGTTGACCTGGTGGCAGATTCCAGTTCCAGGGGGAACGACGCGCAGGTTCCGCAAGGCGCTCTGTCCCCAGCGCAGGAACTGGTAGCGCTCCCGGTTGCGCCGGTACTCGAGCTCCACGTTGCGGCTGAACGCCGCTGCGGAACCGAAGTGGTCGGCGATCACCGAGTGGTCGATCACCAGTTCCACGGGCCGCCGCGCGTCGATCAGCGCCGGATCGCCGCCGAGCGCAGCCATCGCCTCACGCATCGCCACCAGGTCCACGATGCACGGCACACCCGTGAAATCCTGCATCAGCACCCGCGCGGGGATGAACTGAACCTCCGTTGCCGGTTCCGCCGCCGGGTCCCAGCCGGCGAGCGCAGCGATCTGGTCGGCGGTGACGGTGCGGCCGTCCTCATTGCGCAGCAGGTTCTCCAGCAGCACCTTCAGGCTGTACGGCAGCCGTCGTGAGTCGGGCACGGCGCCGAGCCGGCGGATCGAGTAGGAGGCGCCGCCGACGTCGAGCGTGCCGCGCGCGGCGAAGCTGTCCAGGGACATGGGCCTGCCTCCTTAGTACGGATCGGCGGAGCTAGCTCGGAGCGGATTGTGAGTCCACCGCGCGTCGCTGTGCGGGTCCGCGCCCGGATCGGCCGCCCGTCCCGGGACTCGCGCATTTGCCGGCTCGCCGGCAGCTTTCGCTCTCACCTAGGGCACTCTTCGTCCGGGCGTCGTTCCGCCTCATCGACAGGCCAGAGGCAACCGGCAGGGGCAATACCCGCCCTGGGATGGAACGGAACCAACCATGCTCAGTCTCGACCGCGCGCACCCGGCCCGCAAATGGTGCGAATCCGCAGCCCGCGGGCAGGGCTATGCAGCGGCCTCGGCTGGGCCCACGTCGCCTGCGCGCGGAGCGGGGAGGTGATAGGACGGATCCAGGCCTCGTCCGCATGTGCCCGGAAACGGATGGAAGGTGATGCCAGATGGCGAAGATCGCAATCAACGGGCTCGGACGTATCGGACGGGCCGCGTTCAAGATTCTCCACGACCTCGACGGGGTTGAGGTGGCTGCGGTCAACGACCTGGTCCCCGCCGAGAACCTGGCCTACCTTCTCACCCACGACACCGTCTACGGACGCTACGGAAAGTCCGTCACCGCTGCCGGTGACGCGCTGGTCGTCGACGGCCACACCGTCCCGCTGTACAGCCGCCGCGACCCGGCCGAGCTGCCGTGGCACGACCTGGGCATCGACCTCGTCCTGGAGTGCACGGGTGCCTTCCGGCGCGAGGAGGAACTGGCCCGGCACCTGTCCGCAGGCGCACGATTCGTGATCCTCTCAGCGCCCGTCCGGACCGAGACGGTCGCCACCGTGGTCCACGGCGTGAGCGACTTTCCGGCCGGACAGCAGATCATCTCCTGCGCGAGCTGCACGACCAACTGCATCACACCGGTGGCGGAGGTCATGGACGCCGAATCGGCGTGGAGCGCGCCGTGATGACCACAGTCCACGCCTACACCTCCACCCAGCAGCTCATCGACGGGCCCAGCAAGGACTTCCGGCGCGGCCGGGCCGGGGCAGCCAACATGCTTCCCGCCTCCACCGGCGCCGCGCTCGCGACCACCAAGGCACTTCCGGAGCTGACCGGGCGCTTCGACGGCGTGGCGCTCCGAGTCCCGATCCCAGTCGGATCGATCGCCGACATTGTGTTCGTCACCGCCCGCCCGACGTCCGCCGAGGAAGTGAACGACCTCTTCCGTGCGGAGGCGGCTACCGAGCGCTACCGCGGCATCCTCGGCGTCTCGGACGAGCCGATTGTCTCCAGCGACATCATCGGTGACTCCCGGGCCTCCGTCGTCGACGCGGGGATGACCCGGGTCGTGGACGGCACCCTGGTGAAGATCATGAGCTGGTACGACAACGAGTGGGGCTTCACTCACCAGATGGTCCGCGAGGCACTCACCGTGCTCGGCGTCACTTCACCACGGAGATCATGACCACCCAGGCGGTCACCGTGCCCGACGCAGCCCCTGGTGCAGACCGCCAGACGCATGTCGGAGCGCAGCGCAGGTCCTTGTCAGTCAAACAATCCGGGCGCGAAAGAGACAGCGATCGTGCGGCGTGCGTTACGGACGGGCGGCTTCGGGCGTTCCCTTGGCAGAGCACCGGACCACCGGCGAGGAACAAGGCAAGGCGTAGCGGTGATGACTGTGGCGGACGGCGACTTCTCGAACCCGGTCGATGGGGCGCCGGTGCCTCGAATTCTGTTCGACACCGGAACGCTGGAGGAACTCGGCCCGGCATCGACCGGCGCGGTGTGGCGGTTGTCGGCACCAGGCCGGCAGCTCGACGCCAACATCGTGCGGATCCCGGCCGGGCAGCGCGTCGAAACCCATACCGAACCGGACCTGGACGTACTCCTGTTGGTCGTGGCCGGAGACGGCACCTTGGTCACTTCCGACGGACCGTGTCTCCTGAGCGAAGGCAGCCTCACCTGGCTGCCGCACGGCTCCACTCGCGGCCTTGTCGCGGGCAAGGGGGGCTTGTCGTACCTGACAGTCCACCGGCGCCGGCCCGGGATGCGGATCCAGCCTGCCGGGACCGGCCGGAATGGGGAGTCCGGCCGGGCCGGGGCCTGAACCGCGATCACGGTGGTACGGATCCGGCGTCGTCGTACACAAGGAGGCCGTCGCTGCGAAGCGCCAGCCCCGGTGTCGGATGGTGCGCTGTGAGGCGTCCGTCGTGCATCAGGTGGTGGACGAGCATGCCTCGGGCCAGGAGGGAGAAGTCGGCGATGAGGCGGCGGTGGCATCGCCACCACACCGCTTCGCTGCACATCACCGCGGTGCGCTCCAAGCCCGCTTGGTGCATGAGGGCGTCCATGGCGGTGACGAACTCGGGGCTGCGGGTATGAGCGGCATGCCGGGGAAGGACGCGTTGCGCCATGCCCTGTCGGGCGAGTCCGGCGGCGGTTTGCGGAAGCCGCCCAGGCGCGGCTCCCACCGGTGGGCGATGTGCTCTTCGGGCGTCCACTGGCCCACCCGCTGCCGTGAGAGGTCCGGGTGACGGCGGCTGCCGGGAGCGGTCCTTGCGTCCACGACGGCGGTAACGCCGGCTTCCCGGAGGAGTCCAGCCAGCGAGCGGGGTCCGCGGTGCTGTGGCCGAAGGTGATCAGCGCGATCCGCGGCGTCGGCCCGTCTGCAGGGTCGGTCCGGTGATCACCCATACATCGAGTGCAGCAGCTTCCGGCCGGCACGGCACCCGTGTGCGCCTTCGGTTGGCTGTGCGGGACAGTGGGGCAGGCCGGTCAAGGTAAGGGACTCGTCACTCACCCATCCGGAGTGCGGTTAGCAAGACCAGAACCAGGGCGTTCCCCCCCCCGAATGGTGGACATGACGGCGGCGAGGCCGTGTCCCGCGACGGCAGGGAGCGGGAAGTGGCCTTCGGCCGGGGCGTTCTGGCCGGCAGCGGTTGCGCGGTCGCGGTGGACGGGGATCCAGCGGGCGAGCATCACAAACCCGAGCAGGGCGACGGGCAGCAGGAGGCCGAAGGCGGTCCAGGCCAACGCGTGCTTTTCGGTGATCACGTAGATGATCCACACGACGAGGCCGATGGCGGCGAGTGCGAAGTGGCCGAAGATGACCGGGACTGGCAGGTGGCTGGTGCCGCCACGGGCACCGCCGTGCTTAAGCCAGATGCCGAGCATGTAGGCGCGGCCGAGGGCGGTGACCACCCAGGCGATTAGGGTCTGTTGCGAAAATGGATCTTGATCGGTGGTGATCATCGTGTGGCGCGTGGAGATCTGACGGATGCACAGTGGGCGAGGCTGGAGCCGTTGCTGCCGGTGGGTGGCAAGCCGGGCCGGCTGCGGTTGTGGACTCGGCGGCAGCTGATTGACGGCATACGGTGGCGGACCCGGGCCGGGACACCGTGGCGGGACGTGCCGGAACGGTACGGGGCCGTGGGACCGGGTCTACGACCTGTTCCGCCGGTGGCAGCGTGACGGCACGTGGCAGCGGACAACGCCGTTGGCTCTGTTCATGACGAGGGTGTGTCGTCGATACGGCCGGCCAGGCACCGGTGCGTCGGCGATGGCTTCGGCGACCGCTTGAGCGTCCGCGTTGTCAGTCGGCGAGTCGGACGCATCAACAGAACTGCCACTCGCATCATCACCGTCAGTCGTACGGTGGCCGGCGAACCGGGTCGTGCGGATCCGGCAGCAGCCTCACCTCCGGCCACGGCCCGGGTGCAGGGTGGCGAGCCGGAGATCGAAGACCGCGGCGTCCACGGACCACTCGGATGCGCGAGTCAGATGCCCGGCAGCGGGCCATGCCGGCTGATGGTTCTGGCCGGTGGCGGGGACCGGCGCATTGACCACCATCCGTGTCAGCCCACCCGGTCCCAGCCGCGACGTGGCTGGTGGCTGCCGAGCTGGGTGGTGTCGCGGCTGCGGTAGACGATGTAGGGGCGGGTGAAGTACCCGATCGGGGCGCTGAACACGTGGACGAGCCGTGTGAAGGGCCACAGCGCGAAGAGCGCCATGGCGAACAGGCCGTGGAGCTGGAAGCCGAGCGGCGCTTCGCCCATGAGTTCGGGGTGGAGGTCGAATCGGAAGATTCCGCGGAACCAGACCGAGACACCGTCCCGGTAGTCGTAGTGCTCGAAGATGTTGGCCGCCACCGTGTTGAACAGGCCGAGGAAGATCACCACGGCGAGGAAGAGGTACATCACCTTGTCCATCCGGGTGGTGGCTGAGAAGACCGGGCCCACGGTGCGTCGACGGTAGATCAGGATCGCCATCCCAACGACCGTGGCCAGCCCCGCCAGCGCACCGACCGAAAAGGCCAGGAAGTGGTAGAGCCCTTCGGACACACCGACCGCTTCGGTCCAGGACTTGGGGATGCCCAGCCCGATCACGTGGCCGAAGAACACCCCGATGATCCCGAAGTGGAACAGAGGGCTGCCGATCCGCAGTATCCGGTTCTCGTAGAGCTGGGAGGAGCGGGTGGTCCAGCCGAACTTGTCGTAGCGGTAGCGCCACAGATGTCCCAGGACGAAGGCCGTCAGGCAGATGTAGGGGAAGACCACGTACAGGAACTGATTCATGTGCGGGCTCCTGGGAAGGTGGGCATGGGCAGCGTCGTGGTCTCGCGAGAGGCGGCGGGGCTGAACCGGGGGTTGGCAAAGGGTGCGAGCCCGACCTCTTCCTCGGGCGGTCCCTCTGCGGCGAGGCGGCTCACGGCGTCCCGCTCGTCGCCGCGCAACGGCGGCAGGGTCGCGGTGACGGCTTCGACCAGGCCGGCCCACGGAGAGGCCATGTCCCGCAGCGACAGCCGTAGCAGCTCAAGACCGGCCCGGTGGTCGAGCATCAGCCCTCGGCCGAGCTCTCTGTCAACCGTCGCGGCGAACTCGAGCACGACGCACAAGTGGTCGGGCAGCTCCGCATCGTCGAGCATGAAGCCGGAGCGCAGGTAGACCTGCTTGAACCGGAGCAGAGCGACTCCCCGTTTGCGGGTGTCCCCGTGGGCGAAGTAGGTCAGGAACAGGTTGCAGCGTCTGCGGTTGTCGAAGGTCTCGACGTACTTCGCCTGCAGCTCCGCCGAGGGCGTGGCCTCCAGCTGCTCCACGGACTCGCGCATCGTCCCGCCGAGCGCCGGAGGCAGTTCCCGCATCGCCGACCGGACCAGCGCGATCCGTCCGGGAAGCTCTTCGTCCGGGTAGTCCAGGAGGAGCGAGACCGACTGCCACACAATGGTCAGCTGGTGCGAAGTCAGCGCGGACTTCGCGCGGACCCTGCTCACGAGTCCGATCCCTTCGACGGGAAGAGCCCGGGGGGAGAGCCCCTGCCGTCCCAGTTGAGCAGGTTGACCCGCCCTGCCTTGTCGTCGGGGCCGGCCAGCGAGTCGGAGGTCTGCCGGTCCTGCAGCATCTGGAAGTTCTCCACCGCGATCGGTGTCGGGGCGCCCGATCCTTCCCCGAACGGGCCGGAACCGCCCATCCCGGGCCCGCCCTCGTAGTCGAGCGAGCATTCCGTGGCCAGCTCTTCCAGGGAGTGGGCCTGCTCGGCGTGGGCGGACGGTATCACATAGCGCTCGTCGTACTTCGCGATCGCCAGCAAGCGGTACATGTCATACATGTCCTCCTCACTCATCCCGACGGCGGCGGGGATCGAGGCGTCGGGCTCGCGGCCCATGTTGATGTCACGCATGTAGCACCGCATCGCGGCGAGCTTCTTCAGCACGGCGTCCACCGGCGTGATATCGCCGGCGGTGAAGAGTTCGGCGAGGTACTCGACCGGGATCCGCAGCGCGTCAATCGCGGCGAACAGGTTGCCCTTGTCCTCGGCGTCCTCGCCGGTCTCCTTGACCACATCGACGACCGGGGACAGCGGCGGGATGTACCAGACCATGGGCATGGTGCGGTATTCCGGATGCAGCGGCAGTGCCACCTTGTAGGTGCTGATCAGGGCGTGGATCGGGGAGCGCTGGGCGGCGTCGATCCAGTCGCGGGCGATGCCCGCCTTCTCGGCCGCGCGCACCACCTCGGGGTCGGACGGGTCGAGGAAGACGTCACGCTGGGCCTCGTAGAGCCCTTGCTCGTCGGTGGTGGACGCGGCCTCGAGCACCTTGTCGGCGTCGTACAGCATCAAACCGATGTAGCGCAGTCGGCCGACGCAGGTCTCGGAGCAGATCGTGGGCTGCCCGACCTCGATGCGGGGGAAGCAGAAGGTGCACTTCTCCGCCTTGCCGGTGCGGTGGTTGAAGTAGATCTTCTTGTAGGGGCAGCCCGAGACGCACATCCGCCAGCCGCGGCACTTGTCCTGGTCGACGAGGACGATGCCGTCCTCCTCGCGCTTGTAGATCGCACCGCTGGGGCACGAGGCGGCGCACGAGGGGTTCAGGCAGTGCTCACAAATGCGCGGCAGGTAGAACATGAAGGTCTGCTCGAACTCGAACTTCACCTTGTCGGCGATCTTTTTCAGCAGCGGGTCCCGGTGACCGTTGAGTGTGGAGCCGCCGAGGTCGTCGTCCCAGTTGGCTGACCACTCGATCTTCATGTCCTTGCCGGAGATCAGCGACTTGGGACGCGCGACCGGCGTGTGCTCCTGAGCCGGCGCGTCGGTGAGCGTGGAGTAGTCGTAGGTCCAGGGCTCGTAATACTCGTTGATCGAGGGAAGCTTGGGATTGGAGAAGATGGTCAGCAGCTTCTTGAACCGGCCACCGCCCTTGAGTGTGAGCCGGCCCCGCTTGTTGAGCGTCCAGCCGCCCTTCCACTTCTCCTGGTCCTCGTAGGTGCGGGGATAGCCGAGCCCGGGCTTGGTCTCGACGTTGTTGAACCAGATGTACTCGGTGCCGGAGCGGTTGGTCCATGCCTGCTTACACGTCACCGAGCAGGTGTGGCAGCCGATGCACTTGTCGAGGTTCATCACCATCGCCATCTGTGCCATGACCCTCATCAGTAGGTCACCTCCTGCGAGCGCTTGCGGATGACGGTGACCTCGTCGCGCTGGTTTCCGGTGGGGCCGAGGTAGTTGAACGCGTAGGTGAGCTGCGCGTAGCCGCCGATCAGATGTGTGGGTTTGACCAGCAGCCGGGTGAGCGAGTTGTGGATGCCTCCGCGCTTGCCGGAGGTCTCGGCGGTCGGTACGTCGATGAGCCGGTCCTGTGCGTGATACATGTACACCGTTCCCTCGGGCATCCGGTGGGACACGATCGCCCGGGCGACCACCACGCCGTTGCGGTTGACCGCCTCGATCCAGTCGTTGTCCTTGATCCCGACCTTCGCGGCGTCCCGGTCGCTCATCCAGATGTTCTGGCCGCCCCGCGAGAGGGAGAGCATGAACAGGTTGTCCTGGTATTCGGAGTGGATGGACCATTTGTTGTGCGGGGTGAGGTAGCGCACGGTGAGACCTTCGACGCCCTGGCCGGCGGAGCCGTCCGAGACGTGGCCGAGGGAGGGCTCGGCGAACAGTGCCGCCATGTTCAGCGGGGGCCGGTAGACCGGGAGTCCTTCGCCGAGCTCGGCCATCCAGTCGTGGTCGAGGTAGAAGTGCATACGCCCGGTCAGCGTGTGCCACGGCTTCTTGCGCTCGACGTTGATGGTGAAGGGCGAGTACCGCCGGCCGCCGCTCTCCGATCCTGACCACTCCGGTGACGTGATCACGGGCACGGGCGGGCCCTGGGTGTCGGCGAAGGTGATCTGTTTACCCTCGTGCTCCTCGGCGAGGTCGGCCAGCCGCACGCCGGTGCGCTTCTCGAGAGTCTTGAACCCTTGGGTGGCAAGAGCCCCGTTGGTGGTGCCGGACAGCGCGAGGATCGCCTCGCAGACGTTCACGTCTCGCTTCAGCGACGGCCTGCCTGCCGCCGCACCGGTCCGGACCGTGCCGTTCTTGCGCCGCAAGTAGTCCACCTGGGCGCCGAGCTCGAAGGTCACACCCTTGGTGGTCGCGCCGAGCGTGTCCACGAGCGGACCGAGTGCGTTCATCTTCTCGGCCACGGCCCCGTAGTCGCGCTCGACCTCGACGAGCCTGGGCATCGTGACCCCGGGGACCGGCTCGCACTCGCCCTTCTTCCAGTCCCGCACGGTTCCGTGCGGATTCGCCATCGCGTCCGGGGTGTCGTGGGTGAGCGGAAGGGCCACCACATCCTTGCGGACTCCCAGCCGGCTGGCGGCGAGCTCACTGAACTTCTCGGCGATCGTCTGCCAGGCATCCCAGTCCGTGCGGGTCTGCCAGGGCGGCGCGATGGCCGGGTTGAAGGAGTGCACGAAGGGGTGCATGTCCGTGGTGTTGAGGTCGTGCTTCTCGTACCAGGTGGCGGCGGGCAGCACGACGTCGGAGAAGACCGTGGTGCTGGTCTGCCGGAAGTCGATCGTCATCAGCAGGTCGAGCTTGCCCTCGGGGGCCTCGTCGTGCCACTTCACGTCGACCGGCCGTCGGTCCTGCGGTGTCTCGGTGGCCCGTACCGAGGAGTCGGCACCGAGCAGATGCTTGAGGAAGTACTCGTTGCCCTTGCCGGACGAGCCGAGCAGGTTGGCCCTCCAGATGGACAGAATGCGCGGATAGTTCTCGGGCGAGTCCGGGTCCTCCCCCGCGAACTCCAGGGCACCCGACTTCAACTGCTCGACCACGTATTCGCCCACCGGGGTCCCCGCCGCGGTGGCCTGGTCGCTCAGGTCGAGTGGGTTCTGGTTGAAGGTCGGGTAGGACGGCATCCAGCCCATGCGCGCGCTCTGCGCGAGTACATCGGCGGTGCTCATTCCCGCCAGCTGCCCGCTGCCCGTCTTGGCGGACAGAGTGTCGGCGCCGAACTGGTCGTAGCGGAACTGGTTGGTGTGGAGATACCAGTACGCGGTCTGGATCATGTTGCGCGGCGGCCGGTTCCAGTCCAGCGCGTTGGCGATCTGTGTGTAGCCGGTGAGCGGCCGGACCTTCTCCTGGCCGACGTAGTGCGCCCAGCCACCGCCGTTGACCCCCTGGCAGCCCGTCAGGTTGGTGAGGGTGAGAAACGCCCGGTAGATCGTGTCGGAGTGGAACCAGTGGTTGGTTCCGGCACCCATCACGATCATCGAGCGTCCCTTGGACTCCTCGGCGTTCGCGGCGAACTCGCGTCCGACCCTGGCCGCGGTGGAGGCCGGGACACCGGTGATCGTCTCCTGCCATGCCGGGGTGTAGGGCGACTCGGCGTCGTCGTACCCGGTGGCCCATTCTCCCGGAAGGTCGTCCCGGCCCACGCCGTACTGCGCGAGCAGCAGGTCGTAGACAGTGGTGACCAGATGGCCGTCGACCCGCCGGACCGGCACACCGCGCGGCAGGTCGGCCGCCGCACCGTCGGGGGTGTCGAAGCGCGGGAACCGGACGAGCACACTCTCCTGCGAGGTGCTCATCAGCGTCAGCTGGGGGTCGACGTCACCGAGTTCCAGATTCCACTTGCCCACACCGGCCTCGCCGTAGCGGTGCCCCAGAGAACCGCCAGGAACAGCCGGCTGCCCTGTCCGCGCGTCAACGAGCACGGTCTTGAACGCGGCGTTCTCCTCATGCTGGTGCCCGGGGAGATCGGAGGCGGTGAGGAACTTGCCCGCCGTGTACGTCTTCTCGCCGCTCGTACCTGGTCCGGCGGCTTCGTCGAGCCGGACCAGGTAGGGAAGATCGGTGTAGGTCTTGACGTACTGCGTGAAGTACGGGGTGTGACGATCGACGAAGAACTCCTTGAGCACGACGTGGCCCATGGCCATGGCCAGGGCGGCGTCGGTGCCCGGCTTGGCCGGCAGCCATTCGTCGGCGAACTTCACGTTGTCGGCGTAGTCGGGGGCGACCGCGATGACCTTCTGGCCGCGGTACCGGGCCTCGGTCATCCAGTGCGCGTCCGGTGTGCGCGTCACCGGCAGGTTGGAGCCCCACATGATGAGGTAGCCCGCGTTCCACCAGTCCCCGGACTCCGGGACGTCGGTCTGGTCGCCGAACACCTGGGGCGAGGCCACCGGGAGGTCGGCGTACCAGTCGTAGAAGCTCAGCATCGAGCCGCCGATGAGGTTGACGAACCGGGCGCCGGAGGCATGGGAGACCATCGACATGGCCGGGATCGGTGAGAAACCGGCCACCCGGTCGGGGCCGTACTTGTCGATGGTGTGCACGTGGGCAGCCGCGATGATCTCCGCGGCTTCCTCCCAGGTGGCACGGACCAGGCCGCCCTTGCCCCGCGCGGACTTGTACGCCTTGGCCCTCGCCGGGTTCTCGACGATGTGCGCCCACGCCCGAACCGGGTCGCCGTCGTGCTGTGACTTCGCCTCACGGAACATCTGGAGCAGGACACCACGGACGTAGGGGTAGCGCACCCGGGTCGGCGAGTAGGTGTACCAGGAGAAGGCCGCGCCGCGTGGGCAGCCGCGGGGCTCGTACTCCGGCGAGTCCGGGCCGACCGAGGGATAATCGGTCTGCTGGGTCTCCCAGGTGATGATCCCGTCCTTGACGTAGACTTTCCAGGAACAGGAACCGGTGCAGTTGACGCCATGGGTGGAGCGGACGACCTTGTCGTGGCTCCACCGGTCCCGGTAGAAGTCGTCGGCGTCACGGCCCCCGGTCTGCGACAGCGTCCTCAGATCGGCGGAGACCGTACCCCGGGTGAAGAACCGCCGACTGCGTACCAGTGCGTCGGCCAGGGGCCCGTCCATCCCGATATCCTTGCCCATAACGCTTCCTGTCCTTGTGCGGTAAAAGGGGACAACGATCGAAATATCGGCCGATGCGAAACCCGCGGTGACCGCGCACAACAACGGCCGAACACGCACGGGCCAACCCATCCCAGGGACAACGATGGCCGGCGGAGGCGTCCCTGCACCCTTCACCGACTCCGGTATGCCACCGACCGGTCACGCACCGCACCGCGATGCGTGTCGGTGGGCTTATCGGAGCACACGAGGGGGGAGCTTGCCGAGCGATGTGAGCGAAGCGTGTGGCTCAGCGCTCAAGGTGCGGACAGCCGCGCCAGGCAGCGCGTTCAGCGACTCTCGGGACCGGCGCCGAGGTCATTGATGCTTTGCAACGGTGAGCAGAACCGCGGATCGCTCCAGTGCCTCAAGACTGTGCCGAACCGGCGGTACTACGATCATGTCACCGGCCATCCCGTCCCACGATGCATCGGTGCTGTGCAAGCGCACCCGTCCGCGCAGAACGAGCAGTGTGGCTTCGCCGGGGTTTTCGTGTTCGGTGAGTGACCTCCCCGCCTCCAGGGCCACGACAGTCTGGCGCAGTACGTGCTCGGCGCCGCCGTAGACGGTCTCCGCGCTACGCCCGGAGGCAGCTGCTGCGGCATGCTGCACGTGCTCGCGGACTTTGGCATCCAGAGAGAACTTCTGCATGGGCCGAGTCTGTCACTCATTCAGTGATCGTCAATGCCCGGCACGACGGCGCCGTTGCGCCGGCGCCGTCCGAGGCCCCGGGGTGCTGGCGGCGCGGTGTCGGTTCAGGTGCCGCTGCGATGCCGGCCTCCGGGTGGCCGCGAAGAGTCTCACCGCAGTCCGTCGTACAGGCGGCGACGGAGCGGCATGAGTACCTGGATGCCGGCTACGCGCGCCAGGTCCTGCAGCAAGGTGCGGATGCGTTGATCGTTGCCGACAGGGGCGGGGCCGTCACGATCGCCTCGATCAGTTCGCTCACTGCGGCGGGCTCCTGTGGCGGGGGCAGTCGGCGCAACAGCACCCCGGTCGGGCATCTCGCAGGTCTCTCGCATCGGTTCTTTTGTCATGCCCGGTCCAACGAGGGCGTTTGCCTTTCGGTAGCTCCGCCCTACGGTGGGTAGGAGACGCTCCGAGGCGTTGGAGTGCGGTGGGTTCTCAGCGGAGGTGTTCCGATGCGGCATGTCGATCCCGGACGGGTGACGGGCCTGGTCGAGGACGCCACGGCGGCTCCGTCGATGCATAATGCGCAGCCGTGGCGGTTTCGCTGGCTTTCGAAACGTCATGTGTTGGAGCTCCGTGCCGATACAGCACGGGCGATGCCGCACGCGGACCCGGACAACAGAGCCCTGCACCTGGGCTGTGGTGCGGCTTTGTTCAATCTGCGGGTCTCCGCAGCACATGCCGGTCTCGAGCCGGTCTGCCGGCTGCTGCCCGATCCGGCTGAGGGACTCCTGGTCGCCACGGTGCGCCTTGACGAACCAGTCGTCGCCAGCGCCGTCCTGAGCGCGCTGCGCCCGGCCATCCGCCGCCGCCACACCAGCCGGGAGCCGTTCACGGAGCAGGAGATTCCAGAGACAGTGTGGCGTGAGTTGCGCGAGGCGGCCCGTGCGGAGGGCGCCGGCCTGGGCGTTCCCGATGCCTGGCACACTCAGTCGATCTTGGAACTGGTCCAGGACGCCGAGGGACGCGACAGCCTGGAGCCGGCCAACAGTGAGGAGATGGAGGGCTGGATCCGCACCGGCCCCGCCGCGTCGCTCAGCACTGACGGCGTACCGGAATACGCTTTCGGTCCCTTTCGGCATGACGGCAGGGCTCCGGTGCGTGACTTCGCCGGCCGGCATCGCGTTGCGGATCGCCCTGCGGCCACCTTCGAGAGTGCGCCGCGGCTTGTTCTGCTGGGCACGGCAGAAGATGGGCCTGCTGACTGGCTGCGGGCCGGTCAGGCCATGGAGCGTGTTCTGCTCGCGGCCACTTCCCATGGGCTGGCCACCTCTTTGACCTCTCATGCGCTGGAACGTCCTGATCTGCGGTGGAATGTGCGTGACCCTCTCACTGCCATGGGGCATGTGCAGATGGTGTTGCGGCTTGGGTACGGGCCTGGGGGTGTGCGGTCCCCCCGCCGTCCGGTGGGCGAGGTGCTCGACTTCGCGTAGGGGGACACGCAGGGCCACGATCGTTCTGTCTCTTGGTCCCGGTTGGCCGAACGGAGAGGCCGAACGGCCCTGCCACCCGGCCGGCCGGTGCCCGAACCTGGGGCTGGAGCCGCTGGTGGAAGACCAGGAGAGTGTCCCGGCCCAGGCTGTCAGCTGGTGGCAGCCGCGAGCGGGACGGAGAGGGCAGCAATGCGCCATGTGAGGGAAGGGGCGGTTGACGGGCGAGCGGACGCGGGGGGCCCGGTGCCGCCCGATGCCCGGCCGGTGGTGATGCTGGCGCTGGCCACACTGGGATTCGCCATCAACTTCTGGGCGTGGGCCCTGCTGAGTCCACTGGGGCCGCAGTTCAAGGACACGCTGCTGCTCAGCTCGTTCGAGCAGTCACTGCTGGTCGCGGTGCCGGTGGTGGTGGGGTCTTTGGGCAGGATTCCTGTGGGCGCCCTGACCGACCGGTTCGGGGGGCGGGTGATGTTCCCGCTAGTCTCTGCCGCAACGGTGGCTCCAGTGCTGTTTCTGGGGCTGGCCGGCCATTCCTCGCTCACCGCGCTGCTGGTGGGCGGGTTCTTTCTCGGAATCGGCGGCACTTCGTTCGCCGTCGGCGTGCCCTTCGTGAGCGCCTGGTTCCCGCCGGAGCGGCGTGGTCTGGTCATCGGGATCTTCGGAGCCGGCATGGGCGGCACCGCGATCAGCGCGCTCACCACGGTGCAGCTGGTCGACGCCCACGGCATGGCCAACCCCTTCCTGATCACTGCCGCCGCGCTGGCCGTCTACGCGGTGCTGGCCGCCGTGGTGCTGCGGGACGCTCCCGGGCGGACCGCGCCGAACGAGCCGCCCGGCCACCGGCTGGCCGCCACCGCCCGCCTGGGCATCACCTGGCAGGCGGGCGCCCTGTATGCGGTCGCGTTCGGCGGGTATGTAGCGTTCTCGGTATACCTGCCGACCTACCTGAAGACCGGCTACGGCCTCGGTCAGGCGGACGCGGCGAACCGCATGGCGGGGTTCGTGCTGCTGGCGGTCGCGATGCGGCCGGTGGGCGGCTGGCTGTCGGACCGCGTGGGGCCGACACCGGTGCTCGGTACGGCCATGGCGGTCGTGGCCGTCGGCGCGGCCGTACAGGCCGCCTCCCCGTCACTGGCTCCGGTGGGCAGCATCGCATTCCTGGCCATGGCCGCCGCTCTGGGAGCCGGCAGCGGTGCCACATTCGCCCTGGTCGCCCTGCTGTCTCCGGCGAACAAGGTCGGATCGGTCACCGGGATGGTCGGCGCGGCCGGCGGACTGGGCGGATTCATCCCGCCACTGGTCATGGGCACCATCTACGGCGCCACAGCCTCCTACGCCCTGGGGCTGGCCCTGCTTGCCGTCGTGGCACTAGCGGCACTCGCGTACACCGTCACCGGCGTACGCCGGGTAGCAGCCCGTCCCGCAGCGCCCGACACCGAGCCCGCACCCGTGCGGTGAGCAAAGGGATCCCCATGTGTGAGTACTGTGGTTGCCAGTCGATCAAGGCCATCGCCGAACTGACCGCCGAGCACGACAGCGTGGTCGATCTGATCAGCGTCGTGCGTGCTGCCCACCACGGCGCCGATGCCGCGGAGATGGCCCGGGTGGCACGCCTGATCACTGCGATTCTCCTCCCGCACACCCAGGTGGAGGAACACGGCCTCTTCCCCGCGATGTCGGACGAGTTCCCCGAGCAGATCGCCGCGTTGGAGGACGAACACCGACGCATCGAGAAGGTCCTGGGCGAGGCCGCCGACGGCGTCCCGGCCGATCCGGGCTGGCCCAGTCGGCTGATGGAGGCACTCGCCCTGCTACGTGAGCACATCCTCAAGGAACAGGACGGGGTGTTCCCGGCGACACTGGCAATCCTCGCCCCGGAGCAGTGGGACATGGTGGACGCGGCACGCACCCGCATCACCGACGCGGCTTCCACGCCGACCCGTTAGGCGTGTTGTCCACTGCTCGGGGGCCTGCTTCCGGCAAGCCCCACAGATAAGCCCGACCCTCGCCTGGCATCCACCCGATCACCCGCACGGGTCGGCATCCGCCGCTTCTCATACCGCGCCGATTGTGCTCCAAACAGCCGAAACCGCCGAAGTGCCCGGCCCGAAAGTGCCGCGAGGTGCGGCGTCACATCGCGCGGCGAGACGGGCGGCGTAGAGCTCGAGCCGGCGGCGGAGCTTGAGGCGCCCGGCCTTCTGGTTGGTCGGGGTGAGGAACTGGCCTACCTGGTCGACCAACAGCTTCCTGTCCTGGCCGGCAAGCACCGTCGTGGCAAGAAGAGGGCAGTTGAGATGCTCGGACTGGGTGACCTCGGCCCAGACGAGGACCGCGCCGAGGGCCGGCTCCTGCCGGGCCAGGCGGCCGAGCTTGGGAATACCATTGCACAGCTCGGGCCAATCGGACGTCGGCATCCGCCAGCCGACCATGGCCCGACGTCGCGTTGCGTAGTTGACCCGGTTGGGGTTGTCGTCGAGCTTGGCGGCGATCCGTTCGAAGGACTCTCAGCCGCCGCCGACGTAGCGCAGGGCGTAGCGGGTCTTGGGGTGGTCGTGGAGTGGCTCAGCAGCTCGTTGCAGTCGCCGGTCAGCCGCCTGGACTCGCCCACGACGATCAGGCGCATCGGTGCGGCGAGCAGGCCGGCCAGCTTGGTGGTGACGTCAAGCCGTTGCGGGAGGAGGGGCCTTCGTGCCGGCGAGCCGAGCAGCAGCTGGTCGGCGACCATACGCATGGTCGGGCATCAGCACGCACAACTGCGGCTGGTACATCTGATCGAGCGCGTCGAGGACTTCCAGGGCAGCGCCGACGGCGAAGGCGTCATGGGGCGGGAGACTCGGCGGCGCTCCCGTCCGAGGCGTTCGGCCTCGGCGGCCGCGTGCGAGCGGAACAGGTCGGTCGGGGCTGCGGTGAGCTGGCCGGTCGGGGAGGCGGTGCACAGGTACCGGTCGCCGTCGTTGGCCTCAACAAGGGCCGTGCTCCTCCAAGGCAATGCAGCCCAGGACGTATGGCGCCGCTGCTCAAGACCCCCACCCCGATGTCGTCCGTGAGCGGACGCTGGAGTCGTGAGCGCCTTAGTGCGGCCATGTCCATGGGAACTCCCTGAGCGGTAGCGGTGAATATGTAGTGCGAATGCGCTCGCTGCGGGTCAGGGGCGGGCTGAGTTCCGGCGGGACGGAAGGAAGCCCTCGGCCTGCGTCGCTTCGTCGGCGACGCGGACGCCATAGCGGTAGGCGAGCTTGCCGCCCAAAAACCCCGAGACGCCGAGCACGGCCAAGGTCACGGCGTTCACTACGAGCTGCCCCGCCCCGACGCTGCCGGACGGCCCGTCCCCGGCGTGACGCCACAGGAAGCTGCCTGCGTATGACGCGGTCACCAGCAGGTTCAGCGTCATGTGGATGAGACCGGTACGAAAGGCGCGCGTGCCGGTGGGGATGGCGAACAGATCCAGGAGGCCGACCAGCGCGGCAGCCAGCGCTCCGATCACGCCCACGGCGATCAGCCACATCGCCCCGCGGGCGAGGAAGTCGGGATCGTCCACGAGGTGGGAGGCGATGTCGAAGACGAGGCTGCCCACCCACGCGCCGATCGGCACGGTGACCAGGATCGGATGGAACGGATGCCCGTACGGACCGGCGAGGGCGGCGCTGACCGGCTGTTTCGCCTGCTGGTGCGGTTCGCTCGGCATGACAGGATCCTCCTCCAGAAGATTGCACCAATCAGTACTGGATGTATTCGCGGAAGGGGGCAATCCGCCAGGCGGGGGATATGAAGCTGCTCGGTTACGGGCACGTGGATTGGAGTTATCGTTGATGTATGACCCCTGACCCGACCCCGGCTCCTCCTCAGGCCCACACCGTTTCGGGAGTGGAAGCGGTCTCGGTGCTCGGGGACGAGGTACGCCGCAGGCTGTATGGCTTCATACGGCGCGCCCACCGGCCGGTGACGCGCGAGGAGGCCGCCGCCGATGCCGGTATCTCGGCCAAGCTGGCCGCCTTCCACCTCGACAAACTGGCCGCGGCCGGGCTGCTGACATCCCGATACGACCACCCGGGCGGCATCCGCAGGGTGGGCCGCAAGCCCAAGGTGTACGAGCCGGCGGACACCGACATCCGCATCTCCATCCCCGAGCGCCGCCCCGACCTCTTGGCGGAGATCCTCATCGACGCGGTCCTCGGCCAGCAGCCGGGCGAGGACGCGCAGTCCGCTGCATTGCGCACGGCCCGCCACCGCGGTGAGGCGCTCGGGGCTGCGACACGCGCCAGCAGCCGTCCCGGCCGTCTGGGCCCCGAGCGTTCTCTCACGCTTTCGGAATCCGTGTTGGAGGAGCACGGCTTCGAGCCCGACCGGCAGGCTCCGACCGAGGTGCGGCTGCTGAACTGCCCCTTCCACCCGCTGGCCGCCCGATCGCCCGACCTGGTGTGCTCGATCAACCATGCCTTCCTCGGCGGTTTCCTCACCGGCCTTCAGGCATCTGGGATTGCCGCGGTCCTCGCCCCTTACCCGGGCCGGTGCTGTGTGGAACTTCGCGCCGCAGCTAGCGGTGCGAGCGTGCCTGGCCCTGCCAATGGGGCGTGTGTGAAGGAGGTCTGTGCTCGGTCCGCAGGGGAGCCGGGCGGTACGTGGCCGGCATCTCGCGAGACGACGCGAAGGAGAAGATCATGAGTGAGAACCTGGACCGGCTGTCCGCTGAAGGCGTGGCGGTCTGGCTGGATGATCTGAGCCGGGAGCGGCTCGCCGGTGGCGGGCTGGCCGACTTGGTGCGGGAGCAGCAGGTGGTGGGTATTACCAGCAATCCGACGATCTTCGCCAAGGCGATCCGCTCGGGTGCCCGCTACGACGAGCAGGTCGGAGATCTGGCCCGGCGCGGGGTGCGCGTGGAGGAGGCCGTCCGGCTGCTGACGGCGTTCGATGTGCGCTGGGCCTGCGACGTCCTGCGACCGGTGTACGAGGCCAGCGGCGGCGTGGACGGAAGGGTGTCGCTGGAGGTGGACCCGCGTGTCGCCCACGACACGGCGGCGACGATCGCCGAGGCACGGGCCCTGTGGTGGCTGGTGGACCGGCCGAACCTGTTCGTGAAGATCCCCGCCACCCAGCCCAGCCTGGAGGCGATCAGCACGGCGCTCGCGGAAGGCATCAGCATCAACGTGACACTGATCTTCTCCCTCGACCGCTACGACCAGGTGCTCCGCGCCTTCCTCGACGGCATGGGTCAGGCCCATGCGGCGGGTCGTGACCTGGCGTCCATCGCATCGGTGGCCTCCTTCTTCGTCAGCCGGGTGGACACCGAAATCGACAGCCGACTGGACAAGATCGGCACACCGGCCGCACTGGCCCTGCGCGGGCGGGCCGCGATCGCCAACGCGCGCCTGGCCTACCAGCACTTCGAGCAGGCCGCTGCCTCCCAGGAGTGGCAGGCGCTCGCCGCGGCTGGGATGCGCCCCCAGCGCCCGCTGTGGGCCTCCACCGGGGTGAAGGACCCCGCCTACGCCGACACCCGCTACGTCGACGAACTGGTGGCGCCCTGGGTGGTCAACACCATGCCCGAGCAGACCCTGCGCGCGGTCGCCGACCACGGCCACATCCAGGGCGACACCATCCACGGCACCTATGAGGCATCCCAGCAGGTACTCAACTACCTGGAGACGGTCGGAGTGTCCTACGACGACGTGGTGCGTGTGCTGGAGGATGAGGGCATCGCCAAGTTCACCGCCTCCGGCAATGAACTGTTCAAGCAACTGGACGCCGAAATACACGCGACACGCACCGCCGCCTGACACGGCCGTCGACGAACGGTCCCAGCACCGGCAGTCACCGGCGACAACCGATCGGCAGACACACCGGGGAACACATCAACCGCTGACAGCGCAGGGCTATCGACGACGATGGCCTGGCCACGTGCGACGAGGGCAGGGTGCGGATCACCACCCGCCCGCGGGCCGAGCCAACGCAGCAGAGGAGAGAACATGGCCGCGAACAACGCATTCGTGATCGTCGGAGCCAGCCTGGCCGGTGCGAAGGCAGCACAGACCCTCCGCGAAGAGGGCTTCGACGGCCCCGTCGTGCTGCTCGGAGACGAAAACGAGCGCCCCTACGAAAGGCCGCCGCTGTCAAAGGGCTATCTGCTGGGCAAGGACGAGCGTGACACCGTCTACGTCCACCCTCCCCAGTGGTACGCCGAGCACGACGTGGATCTGCGCCTGGGCGCCACAGTCACCGCGGTCGACCCGGCCGGACACGAGGTGACGCTCGCTGACGGCAGCCGCATCGGCTACGGAAAGTTGCTTCTGACCACGGGGTCCTCACCGCGTCGCCTGACGGTGCCCGGAGCCGACCTCGACGGAGTGCTCTACCTGCGCCGGCTCGCCGACAGCGACCGTCTCAAGCAAGCTTTCGAGTCTGCATCCCGCATCGTGGTGATCGGCGCCGGCTGGATCGGTCTGGAGACCGCGGCCGCCGCCCGCGCGGCCGGGGTGGAGGTCACGGTGCTGGAGATGGCGGAGCTGCCGCTGCTGCGCGTGCTGGGCCGCGAGGTGGCCCAGGTCTTCGCCGACCTGCACACCGATCACGGGGTGGACCTGCGCTTCGGTGTCCAGGTCGCCGAGATCACCGGCGCCGACGGCCGGGCGACCGGCGTGCTGCTGGCCGACGGCAGCCGCATCACTGCCGACGCGGTCATCGTCGGAGTCGGTATCACCCCCAACACCCAGCTCGCGGACGCCGCCGGCCTGGAGGTCGACAACGGCATCCGCGTCGACGCCCACCTGCGCACCTCACACCCGGACATCTACGCCGCAGGCGACGTCGCCAACGCCTTCCACCCGCTCCTGGGCAAGCACATCCGTGTCGAGCACTGGGCCAACGCCGTCAACCAGCCGCAGGTCGCGGCGAAGGCGATGCTCGGCCGGGACGTGGCCTACGACCGCGTTCCGTACTTCTTCACCGACCAGTACGACCTGGGCATGGAGTACACCGGCTACGTCGAACCAGGCGGCTACGACCAGGTCGTCTTCCGCGGCCGCAGGGACACCCGCGAGTTCATCGCGTTCTGGCTCTCCGACGGCAGGGTCCTCGCCGGCATGAACGTCAACGTCTGGGACGTCACCGACCCGATCCGCGCCCTCGTCACATCCGGCCAAGCAGTCGACGCAAAGGAACTCGCCGACGTGAACGTTCCGCTGACACAACTCCTCAACCACCCCGACGCGACCGGCTGAAGGTCCGCGAGGGGGCCTTACGCATCAGTTCGGAACCCCGATCCGCATCGCCACCGATCAGGCAATGCCCCGCGACTTCCCGACGGCGTGCTACTTCACTTCTTCAAGCAGTCCTGTGGCGATGTCGAGCACGAAACCGCGTACGGATTCGCGGTGGGGGAGGTAGGGGCTCGCCTTGACGCGGCTGATGGACCATCGTACGTCGACCTCCACGTCGTGAAAGGAATCTTCCGGCCAGGGGGGCCGAAGCCCCGACTCGCTGAGGATCGGCTCCTTGAGCCGATAGCCGGGGTACGTCAGCATCCGACAGTCAGTGTGGTGGATGAGCATGATCTCGTCCGTTCCCAGCAACTGTTGGCTTACGGCCAGCGAGCGGATGACGTCTTCAGTGATCACTCCCCCCGCATTGCGAATCACACTCGCTTCGCCCTCCTCCAGGCCCAGGACCGCGTAGATGTCCTGCCGCGCATCCATGCAGGCAACCACGGCCACGCGCTGGGAGGGTTCCTTCGGAAGCGGGCCGGTGTGCCGAGAGGCATAGGCCCGATTGTTCGCGAGATAGAGCTCGGTGACTGACATCTTCGCTGCCTCTCCCCATGGTCTTGGCACGATGGCCGCTGCCCCAGGATTCTCGGCTCCGCGCATCTACCCGCCCGGCGTGGAGGGCTGTGCCGGTGCTGGCCCGCGCCGGCCGTGTCACAGCCTGGGCGAGAACCACGTCTCTCCCTTCGATAGTCGCCCCGGATACGTCCGCATACGACCCGACGCTCTTGCGGGGCGGGCACCACATGCCCCGTGCCGGGCAATGCAGCAAGACGATCGGGCAGCGGGACACCGCCTGGCGACGTAGCCGGCCGGCTCGACCGTGCCCGTGGCCGCACACCGGGCGAAGCCCGTCGCTTGCGGCGCTGCCTCGAGCGGAGGAGCCTGGATAGGTGATTCGTCGGCGTGTGGCGGCCCGTGCGCCCGACGCGCCGTGACGTCGCGCGATGGGAGCGGGGTCGAGCCATCCCTAGAGGTGGCGTCAAGCCCCGATGGCCTACGTGGTCGCGGCGACCGTACCGGTCGTGCTGCTGGAGTTGACGATTGATGACCGCACGGTGCGGCTGATCCCCTGCTGATTCTGCTTCCCGCGTTCCCGGCGGTGGTCGGCACGGTGCGACATGCGACCGACTGCCTACGCGGTGGGCTGGGTGCTGATCGTCATCACTGCAGTTCCGATGTACCGGCCCCTGCCTTCGTCGTACGGCGTCGACGGCGTCGTGGACGTCATCGACCGGCTCACCTACGAGCAGGACGACATGCCACTCGTCACACCCGACACCGCAACACGGAGGAGTCCGTCAGCATGACCCGCACTCCAAACGAGATGCACACCATGAAGAACCAGGTGACTGTAGGTCTTGACGGGACACCGGAAAGCACGGCAGCCGCTCACTGGGCCGCCGGCGAGGCCGAACTCCGACACGCCCGCCTGGATCTGGTCCACGCCGAGGAATGGCTGGAACATCCACCGCTCCCCGTCACGACCACCGAGGCACAGCGCGCCTGGGCGGAGAACCTGCTGCGGGACACCGCCGACGAGCTGCGTCACGAGCACCCTGACCTCGGGGTCTCCACACGTCGCGTGGGCGGATTGCCCTCCCTGGCCCTCGCCCGCGCAGCGAAGGACTCCGACCTGCTGGCCATCGGCTCGCGCGGGCTCGGCGTCGTCGCCGGCTTCATCGTCGGATCCGTAGCCTCGGAGACCATCGCCGAGACCGAACGCCCCGTCGTGCTGGTGCGGTCCGCCGATGGGACGGGCAAGCCACCCGACGGCGGCCGCGCCAGCGGACCCGTCGTGGCAGGGCTGGACATCCGTCAGCCCTGCGACAATCTCCTCGCCTTCGCCTTCGAGGAAGCCGCCCACCGTGACACGACGCTCATCGTCGTCCACGGATGGACCCCGCCGCCGATTCTCAGCTACTCACCAGCGCTCAACCCGGGTATCCAGAGCGAGATGGCCCACGCCATCACCACCACCCTGGACGAGATGCTGAGCCCGTGGCGTGACAGGTTCACCGACGTACATGTCGAACCACGTGCCCCGATCGGTCAGGCCGCGGCCCAGATTCTCCACGCGGCGACCGACGCCGCCCTCGTCGTCGTCGGCCGACGCATCCGCCGGTCCGACTTCGGCGGCCACATCGGCCCCATCGCCCACGCGTTGATGCATCACTCCATCTCTCCGGTCGCCGTCGTCGCGCACGACTGAGGCCGACCACCAGGGCAGGAGAGTCCAATGGCCACACCACTCCCGGACGTCTCGGCGGTCGTACCGGAGGGTGTCACCCTGGGCCCGGTCGTTCGACGGGGAGGCCTGCCGTGTACGCAGCCTCGGCGAGCACCTGGCGCAGCATCGCTGGGGTCAGTCGGCCGGTGAACACGTTGCGCTGGCTCACGTGGTAGCAGCCGAACACTGTCACCTCGGCGCCCGTCGGGCCCGCCGGCGTCAATGTCGTCCGTACGCCGTGGCCGAACGCCGGGCGCGGCGGGGGCACGCTCCAGCCGGCCTCCTCCAGGGCCGAGAGGGCTGCCTGCCAGCCGAAGGTGCCCAGCACGACGACGGAGCGCAGGGTCGGTTGCATCAACTGTGCCTCCCGGACCAGCCACACGCGGCAGGTGTCCCTCTCGCCGGTCGTGGGGCGATTGGCGGGTGGAGCGCAGTGCACGGGTGCGGTGACCCTGACTCCGTACAGTTCCAGCCCGTCATCCAGGCCCGTGGCCGTTGCCTGGGAGGCCAGGCCGAGCTCGTACAGCGTCGCGTACAGAAGGTCGCCCGCCCGGTCGCCGGTGAACATCCGGCCCGTCCGATTCGCGCCGTGTGCGGCGGGCGCGAGTCCTGTGATCATCATGGCGGCGTCCGCGGGCCCGAACCCGGGTACCGGCCGCCCCCAGTATTCCCAATCAGCGAACGCGGGACGTTTGGCGAGGGCGGTCTCCTCACGCCACGCCACGAGGCGTGGGCAGGCGCGGCACCGCACCAGCCGCGTCTCCAGTTCGGTCAGCGTGCGGGCCTTGGCTGCGGCCCGCACCGGGTATTCCGTGGACAATGATCAATCCGCTTTCACAGTGACTGGTAGCGCATGGGTGAACGTCTCCGCCTTGGACAACCCCCGGCCTGTCCGAGAGCACCCTGAGCGGGGCCAGGACATCAGATACGACCGTTCCGGCGCAGGAGGCCGAGGTCCACGGGGCGCGTCGAGCCAGGTGGCGCAGTGTCCTGCCGGGTTCGTACGGTGAATAGCGAAGGGCCTGTACGGCAGTGCGGGCGAGCTGACGGCCGGCCGGTGGGGCGGGCAATCGAGTGGCGTGAGTGAGGCGGCAGGATGACGAACCGTATCTGTACGGTGGGGCATTCGACGCGCGACTTCGAGGAAGTGCTGGAGATGTTGCGGAGCAATGAGATCACCTGCCTGGTCGATGTGCGGTCGTTTCCCTCGTCGAGGAAGTTTCCGCAATGGGACCAGAACGCGGTCATTGACGCCCTCCCTCCTGATATCGGATACCGGTGGATCCCGAAGCTGGGCGGCCGGCGGCACACCCCCAAGGGCGTTCCGAGCGTGAACGGTGCCTGGCGGGTCAAAGCCTTCCGTGACTACGCCGACTACATGGCAGGCGATGCCTTCAAGGAGGGGCTGGACGAATTGCTCGAACTGGCCCACCACGAACGGCCGGCGATCATGTGTAGCGAGGCGGTGCCGTGGCGCTGTCACCGCCGACTGATCACCGATGCGCTGATCGTCAAAGGAGCCGAGGTCGTGGACATCATGTCGTCCACGACGACGAAGCCAGCGGTCCTGAACAAGAACGCGCAGGTCCACAACGGGCACCTGACCTATCCGGCGCACCCCTGAGGCCACCATGAGCATCATCGAGGAAGTCCGTGAGGTGGTCATCACCATCCCCGCTGGGTCCGCTGCCTCCTACGGTGACATCGCCACGCGGATCGGTACGACCGCACGGCAGGTAGGACGGGCGATGAGTCTGCTCGACGACGGCGTGCCGTGGTGGCGTGTCGTCCACGCCGACGGAACACCGGCCGCCTGCCACGACGGACAGGCACCAGAGCTGCTCAACCGCGAGGGGACCCCGATGCGGGGGACGCGGGTGGACATGGAGCGTGCACGACATCGGTGAGGGCCCCGGGGTGCGACCCGCTTGCACCACTCATCGGGGTGTGAGGCTCCTGCTTGGTCAGCCCTCGGGACCAGGCTCGGTCGACCAGCACTCTGGCCCCGTCGCCCTCGGCCGGAGGTCATATCCGGCAGACCGCTTTCTGACCTTCGGGCCATGGCTGGCCTCCATAAACGTGGGTGTAGGAGGGAATCACAAATAGTAGCGGGCGATGATTTCAAGCCGTGCGACTTCGTCCGGGCAGGGTAGGCCATCACCCGCAAGCCGCTGGGATCGTGGACTTCGACGAGAGTGAACCCTTGAGTATTCCTGGTCGTCCTATGGGCAGACCACGCTTTGAGTACCCGCTCGCAGCGGCGGAGGCCCTCGAGGCTTTCAGCCGTCTCACGAGCAGCGCGGCGGTACGGGTGCCGACCATGGTGGGCAGCGCGGCGCCTCCTCGACCGCCTGCCGTCATCCCCCGCGCGGCTCGACCAGTCCGTGGCAGCCACTGACCTGACGGCCTCAGCAGCGTCGATGCGCTGGTCGTTCGTCCATCCATAGCCGCTGGATTCGTGACCACCGCGTGGTCCAAGCGTGCTGCACACTCGGCATCAGTGCTGTGCCGTTCAGCAGCGGTTCTTCGTGGCGGAGCGACAGGAAGCCCGTCGCCTTGCGGCGGCGAGTGGACCACGGGAGTCTGAATGGGTGATACGTCGGCGTGTGGCGGCCCGTACGCCCGGCGCGCCGCTGATGTCGCGCTTCGGGAACGATGCCGAGTCATCTCCCGGAGGTGGCGTCAGAGCTCCGATGGCGTATGTGGTCGCGGCGACCGTACCGGTCGTGCTGCTGGAGCTGACGATCGACGACAGCACAGTGCGGCTCATCCCCCTGCTGATCCTGCTTCCCGCGTTCCCGGCGGTCGTCGGCACGGTGCGGCAGACCGCCTACGCGGTGGGCTGGGTGCTGATCGTCATCACCGCGGTTCTGCTGTACCGGCCCCTGCCCGCGTCGTACGACTACGGGATCGTCATGCTGCTGGCAGTCGTGCTCGGCGTGCTGTGCGTGGTGAGCTGCCACTGGCGGATCCGGAGGGAGCGGGAACTGCTGCGGGTCCGGTCCACGGCGGTCGCTCTGCAACGGCAGATGCTGCGGCCCCTGCCGATCCTCACCGACCGGGTGATCGTCGACGGGTTGTACCTGCCGGTGGAGGCGGACAGGCTGGTCGGGGGAGATGTCTACGAGGCGGTGGCCTCGCCCTACGGCACGCGGCTGCTCTTCGGCGATGTCCAGGGCAAGGGCCTGCCCGCGATCGGAGCCGCCTTCGCCGTCCTCAGCGCTTTCCGTGAGGCCGCTCCGCGTGAGCCGACCCTCACCGCGCTCGTGGACTATCTCGAACAGGCCGTGGTCCGGCACAACGCCTTCGCCCAGCAGACCGGCGAGCCCGAACGCTTCGTCACCGCCCTCATCCTGAGCGTCGACACCTCGACCGAAACACAGGCCGTCAACTGCGGCCACCCTCCACCCCACCTGTTGAAGGCCGGACCGGTCGCTCCAGTGCCGCTCGGCAACCCCGGGGTACCGCTGGGTCTGGCGGACCTCGCTTCCGAACCCAGAACCGTCGCGTGGTTCCCGTTCCCAACGGGCGCCACCCTGATCAGCTGCAGCGACGGTGTCACCGAGGCCCGCAACGCCACCGGAGCCTTCTATCCCCTTGCAGAGCGCCTGGAGGCGTTGGAGCACATCTCCTCCTGGCGGGTCGCCGACTACCTGGCCGAAGACCTCAGCCGCCACACCGCAGGAGAGCAGCGGGACGACATCACCGCCCTCGTGGTCCGCAGAACAGCACCCGACAGCGATTCCACAGGAGCACCGGACTCGGCTTGGAGGCACCCGCTATGACGAACGCCGCTCCTCCCGCACCGATCGTGGTCGGCGCCGACGGCTCTCCAGCCTCCGGCCCGGCCCTGCGCTTCGCCCTTCAGGAGGCGCAGTTGCGCGGGACCGGCCTCCGCGCCGTATGCGCGTACGACTTCACCACTCGGTACAGCGGTCTCGAGTGGTTTGCCGCCTCCGGTTTCCACGATCTGGATACGCAGCTGCGCGACAGCACGTTGGAAGCGGTCACCAAGGCGGTGGAGGAGGCCCGGGGACAGGTCGGCGGCGAGCCGGTGGAGGTCGACATCAGGGTTGAGCCGGGCCGCCCGTCCCAGGTCCTACTGGACGCGAGCGCGGACGCCTGCCTCCTGGTGGTCGGCAGCCGGGGCTCAGGCGCATGGGGGCGCCTCACTCTGGGCTCCACCAGTACCGAGGTCGTGCACAACGCCCATCTGCCCGTCGTCGTCGTGCCCGGCGGGCAGCCGGACCGGACATCGTGAATGACTCGGTCGCCACCGCGCCGACACGACTGGATGGCTACGCAGAGCTACGGGACTACGCAGCGATCGGGGACGGCCGCTGTGTCGCGCTCATCGCCCGCGACGGAGCGGTGGACTGGCTGAGCTGGCCGGACCTGGACTCATCGACCCTCTTCGCCGCCGTCCTCGACCAGGCCCGCGGCGGCAGCTTTCTCCTGCGGCCCGATGTGCCGCACACCGTGGCGCGCCGCTATCTTCCCGGCACCAATGTGCTGGAGACGACCTTCACCACCGCAGGCGGGACCGTCCGCGTGACCGACGCCCTCACGCTCCCCGACACCGCCTCGCTGGCTCCCGGACGGGAGCTCGTCCGCCGGATCGAGGGCCTGTCGGGCAGCGTCCCAATGAGCTGGAGCGTTCAGCCGCGCTTCGGCTACGGCGCCCGCATACCAATCGTGGCGCGCCGAGCGGGCGTACCGGTGGCCGTCTGCGGCGCCGAAGCCGTCGCCGTCTGTGCCTGGGACGCCGGCCACCCGCAGTGCACGGCCGACTCCGTCACCGCCCGGTTCCGAGCCGAATCCGGTACCCGGGCTCTGATCGCGTTGCCCTACGCATACCAAGAACCACTGGTGCTCCCCACCCGTGCCGAATGCGAAGCCCGCCTGGACCACACCACCGCGACCTGGCGGCAGTGGTCGGACGACCGCACCTACACCGGACCGTGGCGTGACGCCGTACTGCGCAGCGCCCTCGCCCTCAAGCTCCTGGTCTTCGCCCCCTCCGGCGCGGTCGCCGCTGCCGCGACCTGCTCGCTGCCCGAGGAGCTGGGCGGGGAGCGCAACTGGGACTACCGCTTCAGCTGGATCCGCGACTCCGCCTTCACCCTGGACGCCTTCCTCAAGCTGGGCTGCGCGCCGGAAGCGACCAGCTACCTGTGGTGGCTCATGCACGCCTCCCAGCTCACTCACCCCCACCTGAACGTCCTGTACCGCCTCAACGGCGGCACCCGGGCACCCGAGCAGGCCCTGCCCCTGTCGGGCTATCGAGGCTCGACGCCTGTACGTGTGGGCAACGCAGCCGCAGGCCAGGTCCAGCTGGACACCTACGGGGAGCTGCTGCAGACCGCGTGGCTCTACACCACCGCGGGCCATCGACTCGATGCCGACATCGCCCGCCGGCTGGCCGAGACCGCTGACTTCGTCTGCACCATCTGGCAGCAGCCCGACGCGGGTATCTGGGAGGTCCGCAGCTCACCGGAACACTTCACCCAGTCCAAGATGATGTGCTGGATCGCCCTCGACCGGGCCGTGGACCTGGCCAGGCGGCAGTTGATCCCGGACCGGCACTCGGCCCGATGGCAGCGCGAACGACAGGCCATCGCCGAATTCGTCGAAACCCGCTGCTTCAGCGAGCGGCTCAACAGCTACATGCGCTCCGCCGGCAGCGACGACCTGGACGCAAGCCTCCTGCTCGGCCTGCTGCACGGCTACCGCCCGCAAGACGACGGACGCCTGCGCGGCACCGTCTCCGCCGTCCAGGAGACCCTCCGCGAGGGCCCCTACGTCAGCCGCTACCTCGGCTCCGACGGTGTCCCTGGCCGTGAGGGTGCCTTCCTCGCGTGCTCCTTCTGGCTGGCCGAAGCCCTCGCGGGATGCGGCCGCATCGACGAGGCTGTGTCCCTGATGGACCAGCTTGTGGCCCTCGGCAATGGGGTCGGCCTCTACAGTGAAGAGATCGACCCCACCACGGGCGCCTTCCTCGGCAACATGCCCCAGGGCCTGTCCCACCTGGCCCTGATCAGCGCCGCCTGCGCGATCGGGGAGGCCACACGATGAGCATCTGGGCCGCGCTGGCGGGCGGCTTCGTCGGCACCCTGGTCCTCACCACGGGCTTGCGGGCAGCCAATACCTTCAACGTCACCCGCATCGATCTGCCGTTCCTCCTGGGCACCGCCTTCACCAGCGACCGGACCCGCGCCAAGGCCCTCGGCTATGGAGCACACTTCGTCAACGGACTGATCTTCGCCCTGCTCTACTACGCGGTCTTCGCCGCCCTCGACTACAGCAGCTGGTGGCTGGGCACCGCCTTCGGCCTCGTCCACGGCCTTTTCGCCGCAACCGCGCTCGTCAACATCCTGCTGCCCCTCGTCCACCCGCGCATGGGCTCACCCCAGACCAGCGCGCCCGATGTCGCCCTGCTCGAACCCCCAGGCTTCCTCATGCTCAACTACGGACGGGGCACACCCATCGTCACCCTCGCCGCGCACCTCGCCTACGGCACCATCGTGGGAGGGTTCATCGCCTGGCCAAGCTGACCACCCTGGCTGGTATCGCCCAGGGGCCGCCAGCGTGTAACGGCGGACCGTACGCGGGCCCGGTAGCGTGGAATCAGGACCAAGAACCCGCACAAAATTGAAGCCTGCCATCGCGGTCACGGCGGAAAGGTCCTCATGCCCCATACCCACGAAGCGGCACCCAGCGACCCGCATCCGGAGCCGACTGATAGCGGACCGGACACGCGCGGGCCACGGCTGGCATCGGTCGTGGTGTTCGTCCACGACCACGACGCATCGGCGGACTTCTACCAAGAGCTGCTGAACATGAAGGTCACCGTACGCACCACCACCGCCGCGCTGCTCGTGGGCCGAGCCGGCTTCCAGGTGTACCTCCGCGCCGTCGGCCCCCACGCCGCCCACCCGGTCGGCCACGTTGGGGCGCAGTACGTCATCTGGACAGCGGACGGCCCTGAGGACTTCCAGCGGTGCGAGCGCGTACTCAGAGCCCGCTCCGACCACGTCTACACCCGGGAGAGTGAGGGATTCACCCTCATCGAAGGCCGGGACCCCAGCGGCCTGCCGGTCCTGGTGGCCTATCCAGGGCCCGACGAAGTAGCGCGGCTCGAGATCATCACTCGCTACTACGTGTGACACGGAGGAAGCCGAGTACCCGGCTCACGAGGAGGTCCTTCAATGGCTCGTAGTAGGAAGGTACACGTGCGCCGCGTCTACGAGGATCCGGCGCAGAGTGACGGCGTGAGAGTGCTGGTCGACCGGATCTGGCCCCGGGGGATGACCAAGGACAAGGCTCATCTCGACGAGTGGTGCAAGCAAGTCGCCCCGTCCACGCAACTGCGCAAGTGGTACAGCCACGACCCCGAGCGATTCACGGAATTCAGCCGGCGCTACCGGACCGAGCTCAAGGATCCCGAACACGCAGACGCTCTGGCGCACCTGCGCGACCTCGCCAAAGACGGGACTTTGACGCTGCTCACCGCAACGAAGCATCCGGAGATCAGTGAAGCCGAGGTGCTTGCCGAGATGCTCCGCAGCTGAGTATCGGGATGAAGGCACCGGGGTGCACGCATCGCCCCGATGCCACTGCGCTGCGCAGTGGCTTCGTGTTCTCAGGCAGTCATGCGGAAATCAGTCGATAATGGATGTGATCGACTCCAGCGGTGATCTCGCATCTTGGAGCTGCTTATGAATGATCAGCTGCCGCAGATGAACGGTCCCCCGCCCGTGGCGGGGCTGGTCGGGGAAAGCCTCATACCCGTCACGGACGAGATCGAGTGGGCGGCCGTGTCTCCACGGCAGATCACCCCGGAGGAGTGGCAGCGGTTCGAGGGCAACCTTAAGGAGATCTTCGAGGCGCTGGGCTTGGCCGTCGGGTCAGCGGCCACGGCCGACACGCCCCGCCGCTTTCTGCGCGCCCTCTTCGACGCCACGAGCGGGTACGAAGGCGACGAAAAGCTGGTCACCGCCTTCGAGACCGAATGCCATGGTGGGTCGGACTGCCGGATCAGCCAGATCGTCGAAGGACCGATCCCGTTCTTCGCTCTCTGTGAGCATCACGCTTTGCCGTTCTTCGGCAAGGCGTATGTCGGGTACATCGCACACGAGCACATCCTCGGGCTCTCGAAGCTGACCAGGCTGGTACGGCTGTTCGCCCGCCGCTTCTCGGTGCAAGAACGCATCGGCCACCAACTCGCCGAATCCTTGCAGCAAATCATGCTGCCGCACGGTGTTGCAGTCCATTTGGAAGCGGTGCATCTGTGTACGCAGATGCGCGGTGTACGGGAGATCGAGTCCAGCACCCGCACCACCCACTGGCGGGGTACCTACGACGAGGATCCGCAACTGCGGGGCGAATTCTTCACGTTGTGCGGTCAACGCGGCCTGGCCGGACATGGCTGAAGACAGCACCGCATACCCCGCCGACGGACCACACGCAGGTTCGTTGGACCCCTTGGACTTGCTGTACGAGGAGGCAGGGCCACCCGGCTTCGGTCTTCCTGCGGCGCTCGCCACGGCGTACGGCGGCGATCTGGGTTTCATTTCGCCGTGCGTGTACGCCAACTTCGTCACCTCCCTTGACGGAGTGGTCGCCCTCGGTCCCGAATACCCTTCCTCCGGCTCGGCGATCAGCGGGCGTGAACCCGCGGACCGCTTCGTCATGGGACTGCTGCGCGCATGCGCCGACACGATCCTCATCGGAGCCGGCACGTTGCGGGCCACACCCCGCCACCTGTGGACGCCCGACCATGTCTGCCCTCAAGCCGCACCCGACTTCGCCGAGCTAAGGCGCAGCCTGGGACGCGCCACCCGACCACAACTGGTCTTCGTCACAGCGAGCGGAGATCTGCCCACTGAGCATCCAGCGCTGCAGTCGGGCGCGCTCGTGGCCACTACCGCGGTCGGCGCCCGCCGACTGGAGGGACGGCTGCCGCCGACATGCGCGATACTCACCGCGGTCGAAGGATCGGCCCTCAGAATGGCCGACGTCCTCGCGGCCCTCCGCGTCCAGGGACACACCCTGGTGCTCACCGAGGGTGGACCGCGGCTCATCGGATACCTGCTCGGCGAGGGCCTGCTTGACGAGCTGTTCCTCACGGCGTCCCCAGTGCTGGCCGGCCGGGCTGACACACCCCGTCCCGGAGTCGTCTCCGGGCTCGAACTGCTGCCGAACCGGCCGGTGTGGACGGACCTGATCAGCGCCCGTCGACAGAACTCATACCTCTACCTGCGCTACCGACTTCGGACGCCACGCGGCCGTCCAGCACTGGCCAATTGACGCAGGCCGCCGTTGTTCCGTCGAACGCCTGACTGCGGGCCGGCGATGTGGAACCTCCTGCTCCCACCTCCGAACACCGAACGCGCCGTGCAGCCGCGACACCGGGGGCATCCGCGAACCACCCTTAATCAGCGGGTGTCGTCGAGACGGCCGCTGGCCCTCACGTGATCAACCATCGCCGTCGGCCCATCATGGCCACGAAAGTCGGCCAGGAACCCAGCGTCGGAGCACCGCAGCGCCCGAACTGCTCGGCGCACCATGGCCATCATGCTGCTTGGGCAGGTGCGACATCCCACCAGCAACGCATCCAACCCGGCCATGTCGTCGCCACACGGACCGGAGGCCCCAGGGCCGGCAGTGCGGCGAGCCGACCGAAGCCTCCGAGGACGCCGATGGAACGCGCGGTGGGCTGCAGCAGGCGCAGCTCTCGTTCCAGCCACGGTCTCGACCCGTGGTGACTGGGGGTACTGGGGGCGGCCCGTACTGGGGTTCGGGCCGTCCGACGCCGCTTTGGTCATCATCGGACTGGCGCCGGCGCATGTTCGTACGCTCCGTTCTGCGCAAGACTGGGCGAGAACTGGCTCCGCACGGCAAAACGCGCCCACCCACACCAGGAGAGATGCCGCGCGCATCTGAACATCGACCCGCATGACGACTGCGCGCGATTACACCCTCCCCTTTCACGCTCGGCCCACACAATCGCCGACCAGCAAGTGGCATTCAGGACGACCTGTAGAAAGTAAACACGGTGTGTGCCCAAGCCACACCCAAGCCGTTGACCAGGCAAAACATCAAAGTCCGGCTGGAGTACTAGCCGCGATCCGCAGGCGCGCAGCCGAGTTCCGGCTGGCGCGCATGGGTCTCACGCCTGCGAGTAGAGTGCCGATATGTCCGATAACTCTGCAGATTACGGCGTCCAGCCGCTGGGTGACCACGAATACCTGCTCCGGGTCCCAGGAGACGCGAGGGAGGCTGAGTTCCGGTTCCGGGCCAGCCCCAACGTCTTGAAGGACTTGGGCGTCGACAGCGCCGCCGAGCAATTCGTCGTCCGAGAGACGGCCGCGTTCCTGCTCGAGCATCAGCCAGTCATGGACCTTCCTCCGATGATTGATCTGGAGGATGTCGCTGCGGCCTATGACGGCTACCTCAATGAACTGCGGGAACGCCTGGCATCTTCCTGAGCGGCACGGGCGCATAGGGAGACTGCCGCACCTCGCTCGCGGCCGGCCGGGCGCACCCTGCCGCGCTGTGGCCCGCGACTGCAAGGATCCGCAGGCCTTGTGTGCTTCGCCCAGCAGCGGTGCGTGATACGGGACGGGGTGCCTTCAGGTGACCCCTACGCCTGCCAGGTCGCGTCCCGCGGGGCAGGACAGTGTCCGCCAGCGCGTCGGACTGAGCCAGCCGGCAGCAGTGCGAACCGGCTCCCCAAATGAACCCCTGCCGTAGTCCAGCAGGGGGCGGAGTATCGAGTGCCGAGCTTTGAACTCCTCAGTCTCGACACCCGCCGCCGCACCCGCTCCAGGTAAGGCGACAACCAGACTTCACCCGGATCCTCGCGGGTAACTGTCTCCCAGTATGGGTGTGACCCCTACCGCGATGGACAGCTCATGAAGCGGAACGGGCCCACGTCGCACGCACCAGCACGTGAGCTGCTCATCCCTTCCGGGTGGCAGCACAGCGGCGCACGGACGTGTCGCTCCATCCCGGCAGGCTGGTGCTGAAAAGCTCTGAGCGGGAGGACCACGGCGGGACAGACGTCAAGCAGCGGCACGTACGGACCTCACGCGCCGACGGACGAGAGGGGATGAGGTTGGCGATGCGTGCATTGACCGTGCGGCCCGGTGAGAAGGAATCCCTAGAGGTGAGGGATGTGCCCGACCCCGTCCCGGCGACCGGCGAGCTGCTGGTGCAGGGCCTGGTGGTGGGGGTGTGCGGTACGGACAGGGAGATCGCCCGAGGCGAGTACGGCTGGGCTCCTCCGGGCCGTGAGCGGCTGGTACTGGGGCATGAATCACTCGGGCGGGTGCGGCAGGCGCCACCTGGCAGCGGCTTCTCGGCCGGTGACCTTGTTGCCGGAGTGGTGCGCCGACCGGACCCTGAGCCGTGCGGGGCCTGCGCACGCGGCGAGTTCGACATGTGCCGCAACGGCCGCTACACCGAACGCGGTATCAAGGAGATCGACGGATATGGCGCGCAGGTGTGGTGCGTGGAAGCCGGCTACGCGGTGAAGCTGGAGCCGCATCTGCAGCGCGTCGGGGTCCTCATGGAACCGACCACCGTGGTGGCAAAGGCATGGGAACAGGTCGAGCGTGTCGGTGCCCGCTCGTGGTTCGAGCCGCGTCGCGCCCTGGTGACCGGTGCGGGGCCCATCGGCCTGCTGGCCGCCCTCCTGGGCACACAGCGCGGACTGGAGGTTCATGTACTCGATCGGGTGACCGAAGGGCCCAAGCCCGCTCTGGTACGGGACTTGGGTGCCGCTTTCCACGCCGAGGGCATTGAGCAGGTCATCTCCGATGTGTGCCCAGATGTCGTCATCGAAGCCACGGGCGCGAGCGAGCTCGTCTTCGCCTCATTGACGGGCACCGCGCCCTACGGGGTGGTGTGCCTGACCGGTGTGTCGCCCGCCGGCCGCAGGGTGAGCGTGGACGCGGGCGCCATCAACAGGGAGATCGTGCTGGAGAACGACGCGGTCGTGGGCTCGGTCAACGCCAACCTGCGCCACTACCGCCAGGCTGCCGACGCGCTGGCCACGGCCGACCTGTCATGGCTTGAGCGCCTGATCACCCGGCGGGTGCCGCTGGAGCGCGCGGCAGAAGCGTTCACGCCGCAGCCGGACGACGTCAAGGTCGTCATCGACCTGTAGCGGGCAAGACCCGAAGGCAGGCCCTAGCCTGGACGGATGTCTCACAACACCGCTCCACTGGTCGTGATCATGGGCGTGTCGGCCTCGGGAAAGACCACGGTGGGCCAGCTGCTGGCGCAGCGCCTCGGTGTTCCTTACGCCGAGGCGGACGACTTCCACCCGGCAGCCAATGTGGCGAAGATACGAGCCGGCCATCCGCTCGGCGACGAAGACCGCCGTCCCTGGCTGGACGAGATCGCACGGTGGCTGGCCGATCACGCGGAGGGCGGTGGAGTGGTGTCATGTTCAGCATTGAAGCGGCGCTACCGTGACCGGCTGGCCTCCGCCGCAGCGCAGGTCTTCTTTCTGCACCTCGATGGCTCGCCCGAGCTGATCGCCGCACGGATCACTGCGCGAAAGGGCCACTTCATGCCGCCCGGTCTGCTCGATTCGCAGTTTGCCGACCTCGAACCGCTGGGCGACGACGAAACGGGCGCGGCCATCCCGATCGACGGTACGCCGCAGGAGACCGCTGCCCTGGCTCATGCCGCCGTCACCTCCTGAACCGGTTGCATTGCGCAGCCCGCCCCAGCCCCGCGAACTGCCTGCCGGCCAAGGAACGGCATCTCTCGGCGACGGTTGCACTCGGGCCCTCTGACGGCGTATCAAAAGTGATCCACGTGGTGCTCTTCGTCTGAATCTGGCCTTGGTGATCAAGGCCAGGGGGAAGGGTGATCCTCGTGAGGACTGGGCAGAGATCCGTCACGAACTCGACCCTGATCAACATCATGATGGCGGGCATGGCCAACGAACACATCCTGCCCCGCGCCATGGGCCGTGTCCTGCCAAGGCGCCGTACCCCGGTCGTCGGCATCGTCTTCGTCTCGCTCCTCGCCATCGGCCTGGTCTCCACCGGAGAGATCGCCGGCCTCGGCGACACCACCGCCTTCCTGCTCCTGTGCGTCTTCACGGTCGTCAACATCGCCGTCCTCGTCCTGCGCCGCGAACGCGTCGAGCACCAGCACTTCCGCACACGCGCCTGGTGCTGCCGTGATGTTATCTCCAAAGGCCGCCCTTGCCGCAGGTCACTGGCCCGCGCATAGCTGCGGGCGGGCCGCGCTAAGATCACGCCCGGCCCGCCGACGGTGGGTGGCAGAAGGGGACATGGGCTCTGTTCGCCTGGGCCGCGCCGGGGCCGAGGGGTACGCGCGGGTGGCCTGACCCCCGTGCAGGCTCCCCGGTATCAGGCGGCCCTCCGGTTCACCGCGGATTCTGGCATTCCGTCAGGCAGGGCGGGGCTGGTGCCGTTCGATGCTGGGGATCCGGACGGCCGTCTCCCTGCTATGGGGGCCTGGGCAGCGTGACAGCGGGCGAAGCCTTGTGTGCGGCGGACTGTGGCGGGGTGGCCCGTTCGAGGAAGCGCAGCAGCTCGACGGGGAAAGGCAGGACGAGGGTGGAGTTCTTCTCGGCGGCGACCGCGACCACCGTCTGCAGCAGCCTGAGCTGGAGGGCGGCGGGCTGGTCGGACATCACGGCGGCGGCTTCCGCCAGCTTCTTGGACGCCTGGAGCTCGGCATCGGCGTTGATGATCCTTGCCCGGCGTTCGCGGTCGGCCTCGGCTTGCCGCGCCATCGACCGTTTCATCGTCTCCGGGAGGGAAACGTCCTTGATCTCCACCCGGTCGATGTTCACACCCCACTCGACAGCCGGGCTGTCCATCATCAGTTCCAGGCCCTGGTTCAGCTTCTCGCGGTTGGAGAGCAGCTCGTCGAGATCGCTTTTGCCGAGGATGGACCGGAGCGAGGTCTGCGCCATCTGGGAAACGGCGAACCGGTAGTCCTCGACGCGGATGATCGCGTCGACCGGGTCGACGACCTTGAAGTAGATGACGGCGTCCACCCGGACTGTGACGTTGTCGCGGGTGATGCCGTCCTGGGCGGGCACTGGCATCGTCACGATCTGCATGTTCACCTTGTGCATCCGGTCCACGCCCGGAACGACCATGGCAAACCCGGGCCCCCGGACCTGGCCGCGCAGGCGACCGAAGCGCAGCACAACGCCCCTCTCATATTGCCTGACCACCCGGGCTGCCGCTGCCACGTACAGCGCACCGGCGGCGCCCGTGAGGGCCAGTGCGGTCAGCAGCTCCTGGACCATGGCGAACCATCTCCCTGCATCCTCTCTCCTGGATATGCCCTCTTTGCCATTCTTTGACCTTGTGCTGGGTGGAGCACTCGGAGGCCCGTCGACCGTACGAGGCAGCGGGCGGTGCATTCCGGCGAGCGGCCATCGCCGGCGCCGTGCGTGCCGCGGCGGTGTGCGCGTTGCATGCGAGGCACTGGCCGGTCCAAGGGAGCTGTTGTCGCCCATACCGGTTCGGGGCGCGGAGCCTGCCACCGCGACCGCTCACAGCGGGGGCTGCCAACGGGAGGTCCCTCCGCGTCGGTCGTGAAGATGGGTGCTGGCCCCGATGCGCCGGGCAGGGGCGCCAGGTGATGGTGGGGACCTGGAGCACCCGCTGTGGGCGGGCCCTCGCGGGGCGGGTGCTCGTGGCAGCACCTGTGAACGGAGCCGCGCCGATGACGACCCCGCCCCCGTCGCCGCCTCACCCCCGGATCTGCTGGGCAGGCCCGTCATGAGTGTCACCGCGTGGCTGGCCGTGGCGGTGTTCGGGACCGTCTACGTACTGATCGCCACGGAGAAGGTCCACCGGGTCGCCGCAGCCCTGGGCGGTGCGGTCGTCATGCTGCTCATCGGGGCGACCAGCCCCGAGCACGCCTTCTTCTCCGACGTGGCCGGCATCGACTGGAACGTCATCTTCCTGCTCCTGGGCATGATGCTGATCGTCTCCGTCCTCAAACGCACCGGCCTGTTCGAGTTCGTCGCGATCTGGGCCGCCAAACGGTCGCACGGCCGCCCCTACCGGCTCATGGTGCTCCTCATCCTCGCGACCGCGTTCCTCTCCGCGTGGCTGGACAACGTCACCACCGTCCTGCTGATCGCCCCCGTAACCATCGCGGTCTGCACCAAGCTCGGCGTCCCGGTCGTGCCCTACTTGATCGCCGAGGTGATGGCCTGCAACATCGGCGGCGCCGCCACCCTGATCGGCGACCCGCCGAACATCATGATCGGCTCCCGCGCCGGGCTCTCCTTCAACGACTTCCTGCTCCACATGGCGCCCATCGCGGCGCTGCTGGTCGTGGTGTTCGCGGTGATGGCCCGCTGGATGTTCCGCGGCGCGTTCTCCCACGACCCCAAGCGGGCCGCGCACGTCATGGCCATGCGCGAGCGGGACGCCATCACCGCCCCCCGGCTCCTGGCCGTCAGCGGCATCGTCGTCACCATCGTGATGGCCTGCTTCGTCCTGCACACCACCCTCCACCTGGAGCCGTCGGTCGTCGCGATCTCTGGTGGTCTGATCCTCCTCGCCGTCTCCCGGCTGGATGCGCGCAAGGTCGCGGCGGACGTCGAGTGGGAGACCCTGGCGTTCTTCGCCGGCCTGTTCGTGATGGTCGGCGCCATGGTCCAGACGGGGGTCCTCACCGACCTCGGCCAGGCCGCTGCCCGCGTACTGGACGGCAACCTGTTCGGGGCGAGCATGGCCCTGCTCTTCGGGTCGATCGTGCCGTCCGCGGTGATCGACAACATCCCCTTCGTCGCCTCGACCAGCCCGGTCGTCTCCGAGATCGTCGCCGCCTCCGGAGGAGGCGAGCAGGCGCAGGTGTTGTGGTGGTCCTTCGCCCTCGGTGCGGACCTCGCGGGCAATGCCACGATCATCGCCTCCTCCGCCAACGTCGTCACCGTCGGCATCGCCGACCGCGCCGGACACCACATCTCCTTCTGGCAGTTCAGCCGATACGGCCTGGTCGTCACCGCCGTCACCACCGTGCTGGCCGGGGCGTACGTGTGGCTGCGCTACTTCGCACTCGCCTGACCGATGGAAAGGAGGCAAGGCCATGACCGACTACGATGACGAGCGGATCGCCGACCTCGAAGCCGCGCTGTGGCACGACGATCCCCACTTCGCCCGCGGCCTGGGCAAGGGCCGCCCCCGACGGCCCCGCGAGTACCGGCGCGGCCGGGCCTGGCTGGCCATGCTGCTGGCCCTGGCCGCCGTGGTCACCGGGGTACTGGTCCCGCACGGGCTGCTGCTGGCGGCCGGCCTGATCATGGCCGCGCTCGCGGTGAACCTCCTCGAGGGCAACCGCCTGCGCCGCCTGCGCCGGCCAAGGTCCTAGGGGTATGCCGTGACGCTGCAGCAGCTGTATCTGGTGCTGCTGGTGGGCGGTGTCGTCCTCATGGCCAGCATCGCCGCCGCCCGGGCCGCGCACCGGCTCGGCTTGCCGAGCCTGCTGCTGTTCCTCGCCGTCGGTGTGATCGCGGGCGAGGACGTGATCGGTATCGAGTTCGACGACGCGCAGCTCGCCCAGTCCCTGGGCACCGCGGGCTTGGCCGTCATCCTCGTCGAGGGCGGCCTGAGCACGCACTGGCCCGACGTCAGGCGCCGGCTGGCACCGGCCGGTGTGCTGGCCACCGCCGGGGTTGCCGTGTCCGTGGCGGTCACGGGCGCCGGGGCCCACTACCTCCTCTGCATGGACTGGCATCTGGCCCTGCTGTTGGGCGCGATCGTCTCCTCCACCGACGCCGCCGCGGTCTTCGCCGTCCTGCGCTCCCTGCCCCTGCCGCGCAAGACCACGGGGCTGCTGGAGGCGGAGTCGGGGTTCAACGACGCCCCGACCATCATCCTGGTCCTGGTCTTCTCCACCGCCGTCGCCGACCTCCCCGGCCCGGCCGCGATCCTCGGCAACGTCGTCTACCAGCTCGTCGTCGGCGGTCTGCTGGGGCTGGCCGTCGGCCGGATCGGGGTGGCCGCACTGCGGCACATCGCGCTGCCGGCCACCGGCCTCTATCCGCTGGCGACCGTCGGGTTCGGCATCATCGCCTTCGCCGCCGGCGGCTTCGTCAACGCGAGCGGCATCATCGCCGCCTACCTGGCCGGGCTGGTCCTGGGCAACTCGCACCTGCCCCACCGCGCGGCGACCCGCTCCTTCGCCGAGGGCACCGGATGGCTCGCCCAGATCGGCCTGTTCGTCATGCTCGGCCTGCTCGTCGACCCCAGCGAACTTCCCTCAGCCGTCCTGCCCGCCCTCGCAGTCGGCCTGGTTCTGCTGCTGATCGCCCGCCCCGTCTCGGTCGCCGCCTGCCTGCTGCCCTTCCGCACGCCGTGGCGGGAACAGGCCTTCATCTCCTGGGCGGGCCTGCGCGGCGCCGTGCCGATCGTCCTGGCCACGTTCCCGATCGTCGCGGCCGTCGAGGGCTCCCGGCACCTGCTCAACATCGTCTTCGTCCTCGTCGTCGTCTTCACCCTCGTCCAGGGCCCCACCCTGCCCGCCGCCGCCCGCCTCCTGCACATCGCCCGGCCGGGGGCCGTGCGGGAGATCCAAGTCGAGAGCGCGCCCCTGGACGTCCTCGACGCCGACCTGCTGACCGTCACCATCCCGCCCGGCTCACGCCTCCACGGCGTCGCCGTCTTCGAACTACGGCTCCCACCGCCCGCGGTGATCACCCTTCTCGTCCGCGGCGGCGTCACCCAGGTACCCGGCCCTGACACGGTCCTCGCCGCCGGCGATGAGCTGCTCCTGGTCACCACTTCGGCGACCCGGCAGGCGACCGAGCGCAGGCTGCGCGCTGTTGGCCGCCGGGGCAAACTCGCCCGCTGGCTCGGCGAACACGGCAGGTCCGAACCGGTCGGTGGCGGCACCGAGTGACCTAGGCGCGTTTGACGGGCGGGAGACCTGCGCGAATCCGACCAGGGCGACACCGGCCATCAGAAGCGGCACGAAGGCCGTGAAGGGCAATGCGGGCGCCCCCGCGAGCGCCCCCGCCATGACGAGCGCTCCCACGCCCCAGACAACCGGCCGCCGCACGCTGCGGCGAAGCCACGGGAAGGCGACACGGCCGGTCACGATCGTCCAGACGCCGGCGGTCCCGACTCCAAGGGCCATCGCGATCGTGGCCGCCTGTACAACGGTGAGCATGTGTACCTCCGTACATCAGCATGAGCGTGGGCGCGGGAATTGCGTGTTCGTGGTGAGGGCCGTCCCGCAGACGGCCTGGTCACCGATCGCGGCGAGCGGCGGCGAGCTTGCGGGCCAGGCACACGGCGGTCGCCGGCCACAGGACGATCAGCAGGGTGAGGGTGAGGGCGCTGGAGACGGGGTCGTGTTCGGTGTCCCGGCGCCAGCCCGGGTGACGTGCCAGGAGGCGGGGCAGGCGGTGGGCGAAGCCGACCGCGCCGCCGAGGTAGACGGCCAGGGCGGCGAGCAGCAGCACGGTCTCCCGGCTGGTGATCGCCGCCCAGGTGTCCTCGCTCACGCGCGGCCGGCCGGATCCTGGGCCTGGTCCTTGAGGTCCTCCGGGGATCCCGGCTGGGACGGCACCGCGGCCAGGGTGACCGTTCCCGGCGGGTTGCGGCGGCTGCTCACCCATGCGGCCACGGGTTCGGTGTAGCGGGCGGTGAGCGGTCCGATCACCACGAGGATCAGGACGTACGCGGTCGCGAGCGGTCCCATCGCGGGCTCGATGCCGGCCGTGACGGCCAACCCGGCGATGACGATGGAGAACTCGCCGCGGGCCACCAGCGTGCCACCGGCGCGCCAGCGCCCCTTGACCCCGACGCCGGCGCGCTTTGCGGCCCAGTACCCAGTGGCGATCTTCGTACCGGCCGTGACCACGGCGAGCGCGAGCGCGGGCAGCAGGACGGGCGGGATGCTCGCGGGGTCGGTGTGCAGGCCGAAGAAGACGAAGAACACCGCTGCGAACAGGTCGCGCAGCGGGCTGAGCAGGGTGTGGGTGCCTTCGGCGACCTCGCCGGAGAGGGCGATGCCGACGAGGAAGGCGCCGACGGCAGCGGAGACCTGGAGCTGCTGGGCGATGCCCGCCACCAGCAGGGTCAGGCCGAGGACGACGAGGAGGAGCTTCTCAGGGTCGTCACTGGAGACGAAGCGGGAGATGTGGCGCCCGAAGCGCACGGCGATGAACAGGACCGCTCCTGCGACGCCGAGGGCGATGGCCAGGGTCGCGCTGCCGGCGGCGAGACTCACGCCGGCGAGGAGGGCGGTGATGATCGGCAGGTAGACCGCCATCGCGAGGTCTTCGAGGACCAGGATGGACAGGATCACCGGGGTCTCGCGGTTGCCGACACGGCCCAGGTCTCCCATGACCTTGGCGATCACCCCGGAGGAGGAGATCCAGGTGACGCCGGCCAGGACCACGGCGGCGACCGGGCCCCAGCCCATCAAGAGTGCTGCCACGGCGCCGGGTACGGCGTTGAGGCCGAAGTCGACCAGTCCGGCCGGGTACTGGGTTTTGAGGTTGGAGACCAGATCCGAGGCCGTGTACTCCAGGCCCAGCATCAGCAGGAGCAGGATGACGCCGATCTCGGCGCCGATCGCGACGAACTCCTCGCTCGCTCCCATGGGCAGCAGTCCGCCGGTACCGAAGGCGAGGCCGGCCAGGAGGTAGAGGGGGATGGGGGAGAACTTCAGGCGTCCGGCGACCCGACCGAGCAGGCCGAGGCCGAGGATGATCGCGCCGAACTCGATCAGGAAGAGAGCGGAGTGCACAGGCGTCACTCCCGTCCGAGTATGGAGGCGGCGGCGTCGACGCCCTCGCGGGTGCCGATCACGATGAGGGTGTCCCCGCCGGCCAGGCGGAAGTCCGGCGCGGGTGAGGGGCGGGCCTCCGCGCGGCGCAGCACGGCCACGATCGAGACGCCGGTCTCGGTCCGCATCCGGGTCTCGCCCAGCACCCGGCCGTTCCAGTACGAGTGGGCGGACAGCTCGATCCGCTCGGCGACCAGGCCGAGGTCGGTGGTGTGCAGCACGTTGGGGCTGTGGTGCGCCGGCATCAGCGCGTCGATCAGCGAGGCCGTCTCCGCGCCCGTCAGATGCAGGGACTGGGCGCAGGCGTCGGGGTCATCCGCCCGGTAGAGGTTCACCGTCCGGGTGCCGTCGCGGTGCGCAACCACGGACAGGTGGCGGTGTTCGCGGGTGGTGAGGTCGTACTGGACCCCGATGCCGGGCAGTGGTGTGGTGCTCATCCGTGGAGCAGGCACAGCTGTCCCCCCTTATGTTCGCTTTCGTACGTGACGCCGCTGCGGCGGACAATGGTCTCGGGCAGGAGAAGCCGCTCGGCGGGCCCATCGTGCCACTTTCCGCGCGTCCGAAATATGGGTGTCGGCACGGATAGACAGCAGCGTTCCACCGGCGTGAGGATGGGGCCGGGGAAGTGGGCTCCGTCGCAGGTCAAAGTGCCTGGATGCGGGGAGGCCGGGCGGCCGTGACGGATGCTGGGGGACCGGCTGGAAAGGCGTGTGGCCGTGTCGTTGTACTGGCGGATCTTCCTGTTGAACGCAGGTGTGCTGGCCCTCGCGGTGGCCTTGCTGCTGGGCCCGGTCACCGTTTCCACGCCGGTTCTGTTCGGGGAGGCGCTCGTGCTGCTCGGTGGGCTGGCCGCGATGCTCGTCATCAACGCGGTCCTCCTGAAGGTCGGGCTGGCCCCGCTCGCCCGCCTGAACCGGGCCATGGCCACCGCCGACCTCCTCAAACCCGACGCCCGCCCGACGGTCACCGGCGGCGGGGAGGTTGCCGCACTCACCCGGACCTTCAACGCCATGCTCGACCGGCTCGAAGCCGAGCGCGCCACCAGCAGCGGCCGGGTGCTGACCGCGCTGGAGGCCGAACGCAAGCGCATCGCCCAAGAACTCCACGACGAGATCGGCCAGACCCTCACCGCCGTCCTCCTCCAGATCAAGCACGCCGCCGACCGCGCCCCCGAGCCCGTGCGCACCGATCTGCACCAGGCCCAGGAGACGACCCGCGCCAGCCTGGACGAGATCCGCCGCATCGCCCGACGCCTGCGCCCCGGCGTCCTGGAGGAACTCGGCCTGTACAGCGCGCTGCGGTCCCTGGCCGCCGAGTTCACCACCCCGCGCCTGGGCGTCACCGCCTACATCACCCCGGGCCTGCCCCACCTGGACCCGGCCACCGAGCTCGTCCTCTACCGCGTGGCCCAGGAAGGCCTGACCAACGCCGCCCGGCACTCAGGGGCCACCCGCGTCGAGGTCCACCTGCGCCCGCTGCCCCGCGGCGGCGTCGGCCTGCTGGTCCGCGACAACGGCCACGGGCTTGGGGACGCACCCGAGGGCGCCGGCATCCGCGGGATGCGCGAACGCGCCCTGCTGATCGGTGCCGAACTCCTCGTCGGGGCCAGCCCGCACGGCGGCACCCAGGTCCGACTCGAAATCCACGACACCACGGGGGCGACAGCATGAGTCAGCCGGAGGGCGGGCCCGCCCGCATCCTGCTCGCCGACGACCACACCCTCGTCCGCCGCGGCGTACGCCTCATCCTCGACGCCGAACCCGACCTGACCGTGGTCGCCGAGGCCGCCGACGGCGCCGAAGCCGTCACCCAGGCCCGCACCCTCGACATCGACCTCGCCGTCCTCGACATCGCCATGCCCCGCCAGACCGGCCTCCAGGCCGCCCGCGAACTCGCCCGCATCCAACCCGGCCTGCGGATCCTGATGCTCACCATGTACGACAACGAGCAGTACTTCTTCGAAGCCCTGCGCGCCGGCGCCTCCGGCTACGTCCTCAAATCCGTCGCCGACCGCGACCTCGTCGAAGCCTGCCGCGCCGCGTTGCGCGACGAGCCGTTCATCTACCCCGGCGCCGAGACCACCCTCATCCGCAGCTACCTCGACCGCGCCCGCACCGGCGGCCCGATCCCGGAACGGGCCATCACCGAACGCGAGGAGGAGATCCTCAAACTCGTCGCCGAGGGCCACAGCTCCAAGGAGATCGGCGACCTCCTTGTCATCAGCCCCAAGACCGTCGAACGACACCGCGCCAACCTCCTCCAGAAACTCGGCCTGCGCGACCGCCTCGAACTCACCCGCTACGCCATCCGCGCCGGCCTGATCGAGCCCTAGCCGCAGCCGCAGTCGCCCCGGCGCGCACCGGGGATACACCCAACTCTGCAAGCCATCCGGCAGCCCGTACCCGCGCTTCGCGCCTGCGTGCTGCGGCAGCCAAGGACCTTCGAGCCGGGGAAAGCCTGTGCATCACGACGACGAGCCGGTCTTCAAACGCAGCAAGTGGGGAACCAACCACTACTACTACAACCCCCAAAACCCAGTCGGCCTCGCCCTCATCGTCATCACCCTGCTCTTCGTCGGGACGATGTTGATCCTCATGGCCAACCGGGCCGGGCCGTTCGCAGCCCCTCCCGCCCCCAAACCGTGGAACCCCCCGGCGTACGAGCACTCCTGGCCGCCCCTCTCCCCGACGGGCACGCCGGGAGTTGGTGCCCCGTGAGCGGGACACGGAACTGGCGGCGCCCGCTGGGATCATTCCTGGGGTGGTGGGCGGTCGTCACGCTCGTACTGGTGCTGTCGACCGTGGCCCTGGGCCGGCCGGTGACCCTTGTGGGATGCGGTGCGTCCGCGGTGCTCCTGATCGCGGTGGGCGAAGCGGGCAACGGGTTGAGGCAGCGCCTGCGCCACAGGACCAGGACCACGCGAGCAGGGTGACGCAGAGCGACTCGCTACCCCCTACCGATGATCGTCTGCGGTGACGATGCGCTCGCCGCCCAGGGCCGGCTGGCGCTGAACCCCGGCTCCAACACCAGCCTGGGCGCATACCCCGCCACAATCGTGAGGTACATCTCGGCCAGTGATCCGGCGTACATGCGGCGCGCCTTCTTCCCGCTCAGGCGGCCACCACATCGTTCTTGCCGAGTGCGCTGAGGTCGACGTCCGGTGGGCGTCGTAGTCGTCGATATTGGGGAGGCATGTCTGTCCCCAGCCGTCGCGGCGAGCCCGCTGACCTGCAAAGGAGCCCATGCGTTCCCAAAATGAGAGAAGGGCGTTCCTGGGGCTTGCTGGGCCGGGCCGTTGACCTGCCGCTTCGGAATTTCTGCAAGGCCCGGAGGCACACCGCGACCAGCCGCGACCGAGGAGCCGTCCAGCTCTACCAGATCACCTACCTCATCACGGGCTCTGAGCCGGACGTTCGTACGGTCGAGGCCACAGAGGTCGCGGCCGTAATCGAGCACGCCGGAGAGCTCGGCATGCAGATCCTCGTCCACCCGTGCCCTCGCCCGCCCGGGAGCCGAACACGGAAGGAAGACGCACCATGACGGACAGCCCGCCCGAGGAGAACACGGCGATGCTGGCCTCCCGCCACGTCGGACTCTCCATCCACGACCCCGGCTGTCTGCGGGCCGTCACGGCATACATGCTGGTCATCCCGGTTTGCGCGCCCATCGGACTGGCGCTCGGCGCCGTCCTGTGACACGCCACGGCGACCGGAAGCCACCCGTGGGGCCTCCTTTGGCGCTTGCCGTCTGGCGCGGTCGCTTCGTCGGTAAGTGCGCTGTTGCGGTCGTCCCAGGGCTCCATAGGAGGGCGGAGGACGGCCACCCGCCGCGCCGCGCGGGCCGTGACCTGCGCCCGGGGCGATCCGTTAGGGGATGACATGACGGCAGTGCCAGGCACCTCGGCGGGCGCCGGCGCCGGCGAGCCTGCCCGACCGGTCGGCCTTGGTTGGGCCCCGGCCGGTCCGGCAGGCATCGATCCGTCCGTACGCGAGGTGGTCGAGCAGATCGTGCGGGCGGTTCGTGACGGCAACGGCGCGGCCATCCGCACCCTGCTGGCCGATCTGGCCGCCGTCGCGGACACCGCCGTCCTGTTGTACCTGCGCGATCGGCTGTACGCGACGCAGTGACCTGCGGCCGGTGCGCCGATCACGGCCGGCCGGGCAGCGATGCGGCGGCCGGCAGCTCCTCGGCGGCGCGGGTGATGAAGCAGCGGGTGCGCTCCGGGTTCAGGGCCTGCGCCTGAAGATGGTCGAACATGGCGCTGAAGTGCCGCACGTCGGATCGTTTCTCCAGATAGAGGTCGCTGTTGAACCGCTCCAGATACACGGTCCCCGCCCCGGGAGCGTCTGGGAAGTCGAGGATGGAGAACTGTCCCGAGACGCCGGGGTGGGCTCCCGCGCTGTGCGGGACGACCTGCACGGTGACGTGCGGCTGCGCGCCAAGGCGATTCAGGAACTCCAGCTGTTCGCGTATGATCTGCGGGCAGCCGACCACGCGGCGCAGTGCGGATTCATCCAGCACCACCCATAAGCGCAAGCACCGGGCCGGGTGGTGGGCCCGGGACTGACGGCGCAGCCGTACCTCACGGCGCACGGCGATCTGTTCAGGGGTGGCCAGAGGGATCGTTTCCGCGATGACCGCGGCCGCGTAGGCGGGCGTTTGCAGCAGGCCGGGGACCACCAGGGGCTCGTATGAGCGGACAGAAGCGGCTGCCGTCTCCAAGCCGATGTAGACGGCGTACGGTACCTCGCCGCAGGCGACCCACCAGCCCTGCCGGTCCGCTTCCGCGGCCATCTGCATCAACGAGTGGATGAGCTGTGGGTCCGTCACTTGGTAGAGGGCGCACAGGTCCCGCACGTCACGGGGCTTGATGGCGCGGCGGCCGTTCTCCAGGTGGCTGATCTTGGGCTGAGAGATCAATAGGCGTTCGGCCACCTGGGTACTGGTCAGGCCACGGGCCAGGCGGAGCCGGCGCAGCTCCGCGCCCAGCCGGCGTCGTCGTACGGTCGGGTTTCCGTTCGCCGCCACGGGCGGTCTACCTCCGGCTCGGGACTGTCCACCAGCCACGGGAGTTGCCCGTGGCCGGGCCCGTGCGAACGTATGCGCCGTGCAGTGATGATCAACGGGCCCCGCTGGCGAGTGTCATCTCGTGTGAACGCAGTCGCGTGCAGAGCCAGGGCAGGTTTCACCCAGATGCCACGACCTTTCACCTATCTGCCGGAAATGCTCGCTTACCTGCTAAGTCCCGGGTGTGGGGGGCCAGGGCTCGGGCGGCCGTGTGGCTCACGCGCGGGAGAACAGGTCGGCGGCGGCGATTGGGGTGCACAGAGCCTTGGCGAGCAACTGTTTGTCGGCCTCACCGCCGAGCCGGGCGCCGATCTGCGCAGGCCACCGACGAGGCTCAAGGACATGCTCACCACCGCGACATCGTGGTGAAGCTCCTGGGAGCTGGCAAGGACCCTGCTCAGGCAGGGCAGGAGACGGTGGTGGAACTGACCTCTGAACACACAAACTTGACAGGGAAGACCAGAACGTCGCGGGCGTCCTCGCGGGCAAGGACGGACCCGACGGCCATACCCGGAGCCCTGTCGTGGACGCCGGGGAGGTCTTTGGCGCAGGCGATGGTCGCGTCTACCCGGCCGCCGAGGAGGTGTTCGTCGGCACGGCGGGTGAAGGCTCCTTCTGCGTCAACTCTGGACGTGTTGTCTGAGCGATTCAGCGAGGCTGATGAGGATCCACTGGTGGAGAGGCAGAATTCCGAACCCGCGGTATTCCTCTTCTGAGCTGCGTGGGGCGGGCGGGGCGTGACAGGCGTGCGGACCAGATGCCCCCACCCCGGTGCTTCGGGCCATGCACAAGAACCACCACCTGCTCGGCCGCTCAGCTGCGCTGCTTCCGTGCTGAGCGAGGGCCTGCGCCTCCTGCGCGACTCTGGCTGGCGGGCGCTTCGGTCGCATGTGCAGGCTCAGTAAGCTAAGGGACGTAGCGCGTCCGGCGACCGCGCAGCATGCAGGGGTGGTACCGCGTAGCCGGGACCGCCGAGGACGCCGCGCGCGGTACGCGTACGGGGCGGGCCCACACAGCTGCGCTGGCAGACCCAAGGCGTGTCGACTGTCGCGGGCCAGCACAGGCCGATTACCCTCGAAGTCGACTCCCCCTCAAGCTATCAATATCGCAGTCACGACGCCAGATTTCAACGAAATCAGTTCACATGGCCAGAAAGTCAACGGAAACCATTGCAGGCAGGAAGGGAGCAATCCGTGAGTCGGTGAGCCGCCCAGTCTTGTGGGGCTCCGGGTCGGCGCGCACAATGCATGGCGGATTCCCGCGCAGCGAGTAGCGGATATCCCGCCGATGCCGACCCGCATAAGGCGGTCGAGTTGCGTTCCACGGTCGGTACCGGCCCGGCCGGCCACGTCGCCTTGTAGTTGTCGTCCAGGCTGCGGCGCGCCGTCAGGGAGCAGTCCACCTACTGCCGTCCGGTCGCGGCGGCTGCGGGGCAGAGGCATTATGGCTGTGTGACCGGGAGAGAGGCGTGACCTGGAAATCTGGACGACGGTGGGCAAGCTCCGTTCCAACTGGGCGTCTGTCGTACCCACATAGAGGTGGGCGTGCGACGCCGCCACACGCTCGCGTTCCAACCGCCGGCCAGGCCCGACAAGCCGGGGACGGGCTGGTAGCAGTCGGCGCCAGGGGTACGTCGCCGGCCGCCCGCCCGCACGGGGAGCAGCCCGTGGGCGACACGCCCGCTATGGCCCCGAGCGAGGCCGGTGAGGTCACGGGCCCCGATGGCCTCGCCCCACCGCTCGCCGTCGGCCAGCGCAGTGAGGGGGCGTCGTGAGCGAGATTCCCGGTTTCGGTGAACGGCAGGGCCCCCTCGATATGTCCCGGGCGGCCACGGCCGTGCTCGACGGCGCGGGCCGGGTGGTCGGCTGGAGCCCGGCGGCCGCGGAGCTGCTCGGGTACGGGGCGTCCGAGGTTCTCGGCCGGAAGTTCGCCGACCTCGTGACCGACGCCGCGGCGCCGGAATTCTCGCCAGGCATGCGGCACGTGATCCGGCTGCGTCACCGGGACGGGCACAGCGAGCGGGCGGCGGTGGTCGTCCTCGCCCTGTCGCTCGGTGGCGAGAAGCCGGACGGTGACGGCGGCAGTAGTCTCAGCGGTGTCGTCGGGACGCGACCGGCGCGCCTGCTCGCCATGGCCGAGGCCGGCGAGACCGAGCAGTGGAACGCCCTGCAGTCGATGCTGCGTGGGCTGGCCACCCGGTCGCCCATCGGCCTGGCCATCTACGACACCCGGCTCCGCGTGGTGTGGACGAACGCCGCTCTCTACGAGGAGATGGGGCCCGCCGACTACGCCGGCTTCGGCCCGGACGACATGGTCACGCACGGCGTGATCGTCTCCCCCGGCATGCCCGACACGCTGGAGGAGGTCATCGGCGAGGTGCTCACGACCGGTCAGCCCGTGATCGAGCTGTACTACCGGGGCCGCCCACCATCCACGCCAGACCGCGACCGGATCTGGTCATGCTCATACTACCGGCTGGAGGACCCGGCAGGATCACCGCTGGGCGTATGCGAGGAGACGGTCGACATCACCGAGCGCTACCTCGCCCAACAGCGCCTAGACCTCCTGGTCCGGGCCGGCCGGAGTGTGGGTACGACGCTTGACACGAGGCGCACGGCCCGCGAGTTCGCCGCCGTGACGACCCCGTGGTTCGCCGATGCAGTCACGGTGGACCTGTTGGAGACGGTCCTCCACAGCGACCGGTCACGCCCCGGTGCCGTGCCCGAAATCCGGATGGTGCGGCTATGGCCCCACGAGGAGCCCCCAGCCGTCTCCACCATCACCGCCGATGACTGCCCGGCCACGGTACGGCCCGTTCATGAACCGGGCCTGCTGACCGTACCGCTCCGCACCGAAGGAACCGACCTCGGCATCGTGTCCTTCGTCTGGGAACACCGCACCGACCCTCTCGATGAGGGGGAACTGGCCGTGGCCAGCGAACTCGTCGCGCGGTTGTCAGTCTGCATAGACAATGCCCGCCGGTATGCCCGCGAGCACGCCGCCGCCCTCGTGCTGCAGCGCAGCCTGCTGCCTAGACTGCTTCCGCAGCTGTCCGCGGTGGAGCTCGCGTACCGCTATCTGCCTGCCGACAGCCGCGCGGGTGTGGGCGGCGACTGGTTCGACGTGATCCCCCTGTCCGGAACCCGGGTGGGACTGGTCGTGGGGGACGTGGTCGGGCACGGTCTGAGCGCCGCCGCCACCATGGGCCGGCTGCGCACCAGCGTGCGAGTGCTGGCCCGGATGGACCTCGCCCCCGATGAACTCCTCGCCCGCCTCGACGACCTCGTCACCCAGGGCGGCAACGAACGGGCCGCGGTGCGCATCGAGGGCGAGGAACTCCCGGAAGACGAGGCCCTCGGGGTCACCTGCCTCTACGCCGTGTACGACCCGGTGTCCGGAACGTGCACGATGGCGCGGGCCGGGCACCCGCTGCCTGCCGTCGTCGACCCGGACGATGGCACGGTGACCTTTCCCGAGCTGCCGTCGGCTCCGCCGCTGGGGCTGGGCGGCCTGCCCTTCGAGTCTGCGGAACTGGCCATTCCACCAGGCGGTCTGCTCGCCCTGTTCACCGACGGCCTCGTGCAAGGTCGTGACCGCGATGTCGACGAGCAACTTGCCGCCCTGAGTGCGGTCCTGAGCCACTCGACGGGGACCCTGGACGACCTGTGTGACGAGGTGGTCGGGACTCTGCTGCCCGGCCCGGCAGAAGATGACGCGGCGCTGCTCTTGGTCCGCACCCGTCTCCTCGGCCAGCAACAGGTAGCCGTCTGGGAGCTGACCGCAGACCGTCAGGCCGCTGGCCGGGCCCGGGCTGGGGCATCTGACCAGGTCCGCGCCTGGGGACTCGACGACCTGGTCTTCACGACCGAACTCGTGGTCAGCGAACTGGTCACTAACGCCATTCGCTATGCCGGGGCCGGCCCCATCCAGCTGCGTCTCATCCGCGACAAGACACTCATCTGCGAGGTGTCCGACAGCGGCCACACTTCCCCGCACATGCGGCACGCCGCCGGTGACGACGAGGGCGGCCGGGGCCTGTTCATCGTGGCGCAAATAACCCAACAGTGGGGCACCCGCTACACGGCCACGGGAAAAATCATCTGGGCCGAGCAGGCGATGCCTTCGGTGAGGCGGCCGACTGCCTTCCCCTCGTAGCGAGGAGTCGTGCCCGGCCCGTGACGGACCATCCACCAGCACAAGTTCTCGTACGACCAGCCGTGCTGATAGGGATCCCGTCCCTTCTCAGCCGCGGCACGAGCCCCACGGAACTGCGACCAGGCTTCCTGGATCTCCGCCCGGCACACCTCGTGCAGACTTTTCCAGATCGACTCGTCGTACGGCAGTAGCGGCTTGGCGTCCCGCCTGTGCCTCGGGTTGTACGCCCGCCCGCCCAACAGCTCACGTACCTCCGGACGCAGCGTGTGCGCCTCCTGGTCGTAGGCGGCCAGCATCCGACGGATCCTCGACTCCTGAGCGGCTCCCGTGACCCACAACTGCTCCACAAGGGCGGGTCTGGTGAGATCTGCCGCGCCATCGACGTGCCCTCGCCGCCGCGAACATACGAATCGCCCGCACACTCCGCTTCGACACCGAGATCCGCCGCATCGTCTGCACCACCAACGCGATCGAGTCCGTGAACGCGAGGATCCGCCGGGCGGTCAAGGCCCGCGGACACTTCCCCAACGAGACCGCCGCCCTGAAGTGCGTCTACATGGCCATCATGTCGCTCGACCCCATCGGCCGTGGTCAGGCCCGCTGGACCATGCGCTGGAAGACCGCCCTGAACGCCTTCGACATCACCTTCGATGGCCGCCTCTCCGCAGCCCGTCAGTAATCCCAACCGCCCGCGCTACACCGTTCGATTGGCTCTGGCCCGTAGTCGGTGGTGACGCCGAGTAGCCGTCAGGGCAGGAGGATGCGGTGCCGGAGAAGGCCGAATCCGGCGCGTCCGTGCATCTGTCTCATGATCCTCTTGGTGCGGGTGTTGACGCCTTCGGTGCGGCCATTGTGGTAAGGCAAGGTGAGGCCGGCGTTCTCGGCGGGCCGGTCGATTTCGAGCCCGTTGGTGAGACTTCGCAGGTGGGGCAGGGCGACGGTGCGGGCGGCTGTGATCCAATCGGTGAGTTTCGTGTCGTTGCCCTCGGCTGGTTTCAGCAGAGCGGCGAAGTCGCGTATGAGATCGGCGAGTGCGGTCATCTCCGGGCAGGCTGCGGCGATCTTCTCCAAGAGGGCCGTTTCCTTCGGGCGTAGATTCACGGGGTCGGTGAGCAGGAGGCGGCCGGCGTGACGCACCGTGGTGACGGGGCGGTCGCCTTCGGCGCGGCCCTGGTTGAGGTAGCGGACCAGGAGGTTTGCGCTGCCGGTGTAGCCCAGCTCCCGGATCTCTTCGAGGAGGTGGGTGACCGGGACGGCCGGTTCCTCAGCACGGCGCCGTCGCAGGTGCTCGCGGTAGGGGGCGACGAGGGTGGGCCGGTAGGCAGGGGTGAGGCGCAGGGCCTGGGTTTCGGGCATGCGGGCATAGCGTTTGACGGTGTTCAGGGCCAGGCCCAGGCGGCGGGAGCAGTCGAGGAGGCCGATACCTTGGCCGAGGAGATCGTGGATCTTGTTCCAGCGTTCGCGGGTGGTCTGCTCGCGTATTCCGCCGGGGCGGGGCGGGTTGATGGTGGCCCAGCAGCCGGTGTGCGCGCGGACCTCGAGCTGGGCTTTGTCGCAGAGGTTGCGCCAGAGGTGCCATCTGTCGCTGACCTGCACCGCGTCGGGCAGGGCGCGGCGGACGGCCTCGGCGTAGGTGGCCGAGCCGTCCCGGCACACGACCTCAATGCCGGGATGTTCGCGCAGCCAGGACTCCAGGGTGGCCCTCTCGCGGTCGGGCAGGACCTCGATGCGTCGGCCGGTTTCGGCATCCGTGATGATCGTGGCGTAGCGGTGGCGGCGGCGCAGGGCGAAATCGTCCACGCCGATCACCCGCGGGATGGCCTGCTTGGGCAGCAGCAGGCGCCGCAGATGCCGCAGTGCGGTGCTGCGGGAGACGGGCACGGCCAGCAGGCCGGCCAGGCGTGCGGCCGCATAACTCCCGTGCCACCTGCGATATCTGCCCGGCGAGACGCACAGTGCGGCGCTGATGACGCTTCAGCAGTCCGGGAATCTGCTCACGGAAGGTCTGCCGGGAGCAGCCCAGAACCGGACAGACCAGCCTTCGTACGCGCAGGTGGACGACGACCGGGCGGCCGTCGACCGGCACGTCCCGCACCGTCCGGCGGTGGTACCCGTGCACCCTCGCCGCTGGCGTTCGGCACGCCGGACACGGCACCGCCACATCCCGGGTGCGGGCCGTGACCACCACCTTGTCACCGTCGTCCGTCACGTCCTCGACGGCCAGTGCCGAACCGGAAAACACCGTCCCGATAAGGGGGTTGACATCCATCACAAGATCATGATCGCGGATGGCTACTCGGCGTCACCACCGACTACAGGCCAGAGCCGTTCGATTGACAGACCCCGACGTGGGGGAGCCGCGGCATCCTCGACGCCACCCTCGTCCACCCCGCCCTGGCTGCCGAGGTCAGCGCCGACCGTGCCATCGACCACGGCGCATCTACCCGCAACCCGCTCCGCTTCCAGCGGCTCCGCCTGGACCGACCGTGGACGATGTTCCTGAGTTCGGCCAAGGGGCGGCCGCCACGGGCTGACCGGCGCCAGATGTTCGCAAGCGGCAGTCGGGGCGAAATGGGGCGAGGCCCGCGACTTCTGTCCCGGGCCTCGCGTTCTTCGATTCTGAGCCGTGCGTTATCGCTGGCGGCGCAGGATGGGTACGGCAGCACGACGACCGGCACGCGGAGCCATCCAACCCGCCCAAAGATCATTTCGTTAGGGGTTGTAAGCACGACACAATATTCAGAGTTGCGGGTCAATGATCAGGTTGAGCGCATGACAGTGCGGTGCCACTTTGCGATGACGGTCGCGGGGTCGCCGAAATAGGACCAGGGCACTGCGGTTGCTTGGTCGGCGAGCAGCTTGAAGAGGTACGCCGCTTCGCTGTACAGCCCGCCGGCGCACGTCGCGTGCAGCAAGTAGTTGAAGTCGGCGATGTCCTGCGCCCGGTAGATGCCGTCCCAGTTGACGACCCATGTATCCCAGGTGCGACGGGTATCGGCGAGTGCTACGTCGGTACTCCAATGCCGACGTAGGAAGAGTGCCATGTCACCCTCACGCTCAAGGCGGTAGCGGTACTCCTCCAGCCGCGCGACCTGCAGGAGTACGGCGAGTGGCGAGCCCGGCGCAGTGCTGTCCACCACGTCCCGGGCGAAGTCGTACATGGTCCCGTGCGTGCCGTGCCAGCGAGCGGACACATGGCGCAGCGCTTGATTGTGCGCTTCCCGGTTGTCCTGGTGCCGAAGTTTCAGCTCCTTCCACCAGTGGTTGAATTGGCGGTGCCCACCCGCGTATAGCCGGGCGATGGTGAGGAGCGATACCCAGGGCACAGGGTCGTAAGGATGTGCGTCGGCCGCGCGAAGGCAGGTCCGTACGGCCATGTCCAGCCGGTCCTGGCCGGCAGCGCCAGGGTCCCCCGCGGCCACGGCGAGGTTGAAGCAGCGCAGCACCTCTGTATCCGCCCGCAGCACCAGCGCGTCCGGATCACCCGGCCGGGCGGTGTGCCATTCCTCGGCGATGGTCGTGCCGGCCGTGGACTGGGCGAGCAGGCGCACCCGGTGGGTGCGGCGGTCCCAGTCGTGTCCGGTGGAGTGGAGCAGCTCGGGAAGACCCTGCCACCGGCCGATGGCGATGTCTTGGCGCGCCTTCGCGAGATCCCGGTCCCTGAGCGTAGCGTCGAATTCGGGAGTGAAGGGCTTGCTTCCCGGTGTCATGGCCGCGCCCTTCAGAAGTCCGTGGCTATGGTGTTGTCAGCGGACGAGGCAGACACGGGTTCCAGGCCTTCGTACTCTTGTTTGATTCGCTCGGTCTTTGCGGCGTCGAGCCGATCCGGACGGTAGTAGGGGCTCTGCCGGTACACGAACATCGGCACCAGGCCCACGGCGAGACCGCCGATGCCGATCCAGATGGCGGTGGCATCGAGTGCGCCCAGCGACTCGACGAACACCCAGAACAGGAACAGCGCCCCGGTCAGCGGCCACAGCCCGCCGAAGATGAAGTTCGCCGGGTTCTTCAGCAGCACTTTGCGGTAGGCGACGACGACCGCAACTCCGGACAGCCCGTAGTAGACGGCGATCTGGAGTCCGATGGCGGCCACAGCGCTCTCCAGGATGTCGCCGACCGAGCCCAGCGCATTGGACGCCACAAAGAGCCCGAGGGCGACCGCACCGACAACCACCAGCGCGACCCAGGGTGTCCGGTAGCGGGGGTGAGAGGCGCCGAGGGCGGCCGGCATGGTGCGGTCGCGGCCCATCGCGAACAGGGAGCGGGTCACCTGGATGAGGGTGGTCTCCAGGGTGGCAATCGTGGACAGCATGACGGCGACGATCAACAGTTTGCCGCCCCAGCCGGGCCAGAGACGCTCGCCGAGCAGCGCCAGGACGTTGGCGCTGTTGGCCTCGATCTCCTCGGCGGTGAGCAGCAGGTTCACAGAGATCGTGAAGACCTCGAACAGGACGAAGACGACGGCGAGGCCAACCAAGCCGGCCAGCCCTGACGTCTTGCGGCTGTTGCGAGTCTCCTCGCTGAGGTTGCTGGTGACGTCCCAGCCCCAGTAGTAGAACGCCGCGATCAACGCTCCGGCTGCGAAGCCCTGGACGCCATCGAAGTGGCTGAAGCCCAGCCAGGACCAGGAGAAGTACTGAACCGCATTGTCATGGAACAAGGCCGCCACGGCGAAGGCGAGCAGTATGAGCAGCTCGATGCCAGACATGATCAGCTGGGCGTGGACCGTCAGTCGCGCTCCCTTGAGCACGACGACGAGCATCACCAGGAACCACATCGCGCCGACCACGGTCGCCAGCGCGGTGTTCTCGGCCAGGTCCGGGGCGAACAGGGACAGTGTCATGCTGCCGGCCGGCAGAGAGCCCGCGACCATGAAGATCGTGGCCGAGACCACCAGCGCCCAGCCGCTGAGGAAGCCGAGGGAGGGATGGAGGGCACGGGCCACCCATGAGTAGCTGGCGCCGGCGTTGATGTCGAGCTTGCCCAGGTAGTTGAACGCCCAGGCGATGCCGAACATGGGTATCGCGCAGTAGAGCAACGCGGCAGGGGCGGCGAAACCGACAGTGCCGACGAGCACCGCTGTGGTCGCCGCCAGGGAGTAGGCGGGGGCACTGCCGGCTACCGCCATGACAACGCTGTCGAAGGTGCCCAGGACGTTCGCCTGGAGCCCTTTGTGTGTGCTCATGAGATTTTGTGGTGCCCTTCGGATACGGCCGCTGTCGTCCCGGCAAAGAAGCGCACGGCCACGGGGACGGACAGCGGGGTGGCTGGTCCGGTCCGGGCCGGCCAGTAATCTCGCGAACAGCAGGCAGAGTTATGGACGGCTTACGAGAAGGAGGTGGCTGCGTCGTGGCAGCGTGAGGTTTTCGGGCACCAACTCATCCACCATGGCGGGCGGCGTACGCGGGTCCACTCGACTCGGGGGCAGGACCAGACGCGGTTCAGAAGTTCGCATACGTTTCCTCGATCATGCTGGCGTGGCTGTTCGGTGGAGAGGGATGAGCCCCGAGGACAGCCGAGTCGTCAACCCTCGTGACTGCCGGGTGAGTGGAATCTTCGTGCCGCCTCGAGGGCTCGCAGTCCCGCGGCTTCGCCTCGATTCTGCCGTCGGGCGACGCGCAGTGGCAGGGCGCGGTGGCCCGTCGCGACTCCGGGTGGAAGAGGACCTTCCGGATTGTTCGACGCACCGGAGACGCGCTGTGAGAAATTATCGTGTTCCGATAAACCCTGTGGAGATGCTGCGTGCCTCCACGGCTGCTGCTCCGCAGTCAGTCAGGCGGGTGCCGCGTCCGCTGCGACCCTGCTGGCGCCGTCTGGCGGAGTGGACCGAGGTCGGCGTGTGGCCCCGCCTGCACGAGGTCGAGGTTCTTCTGGCGAAGCTTCGCCGTGCGGACGCTCTGGACTTCTCCCGGGCGGCCGTTGACGGCTCCCACATCCGCGCGTGAGAGGTGGCTCCCAGACGGAACGAAGTCTTTGGGGCAGAGCGGGCAGCAAACACCACCTGATCACCGATGCCACCGGCATCCCTCTCGCCGTCACGCTGACGGGAACCGGTCCACGCGCAACTGGAACACTCCGGTGGGGTTGTTGGGGAGTTCACCGACACGACGCGGGGTGTTCGGCCGGAGCGCCGCTGCGACCTCGTCGAGGTCCAGGGCCCAGTTGCGGTCCGGGTCAGAGGGCCACGCCGGTGGCCTCGCGCAGGGCCATCGGCACGGTCTCGGCGGCCTGGTAGTTCGGGGTCACCACCACGGCGTCGTCCCCGGCGTCGAGCAGGACGTTCATGGCCAGGTAGAGGGCTTCCTCGGCTCCGGCGAAGCAGATCACGTCGTCCGCGGCGGCGTTCTCGTACGTCTGGGCGATCACCTCGCGCAGGGCCGGATCGCCGAAGGTCTCGGTGTAACCCAGGGGCAGGTTCTCGCAGCCGGTTCATGGTCGGTCCTTCGCGTTCGGTGATCTGAGTTCGGCGAGCGGGCCGTAGACAGTGGAACGGGACACCCGCAGGGCGCCGGCGACGACGGGAGCGGCGCGGCGGACCGCGAACACCCGGGCCTCCTCCAGCCGGCCGAGAACGGCCAGGCGGTCCTGGCGGGTCATGCGTTCGACGGGGCGCCCCCTCTCGCGGACGTAGCTTCCGATGTGTGCTGGATCCGCTCGGACCAGTCCTGCTCGAATAGTGGCTCCGGGCGCTGCACGGTGGGGGCGCCGAAGGCGGACAGGATCGCGGCTGCCTGTTCCAGCGGCGTGCGGTCGAGATTGATGCACAGCACCGCCGAGGGCCGGCCCTGCGATCGCGAAGGACCGCGCTGGCCGATGTCAGTCGGCGGCCGTCGACGAGCAGCTTCTCGTACGGCCCGAAGACGACCTGTGCCGAGGGTTCGAGATCGTCCAGCTCTCCCAGCAGCGAGGGGTCTCCCACGCCGCGGGAGGTCATCGGATTCCAGATCCCGAGGACCCGGTCGGTGTCCGGATCATGCAGGACGACCTCCGCGTACGGGCCGAGCAGCAGCGCGACGGCCTGGGCCACCGGCGCCCACAGCCGAATTCGAGGGTCCTGAGTGTCTTCCACTTCACCCATGCCTGGGCTGTAAGTCCGATCTGGCTGAAAAGTCCAGAGTCGGCTGGCCAAACGAATCGCGCTCAAGACGCACCGCCCGCTCCTGCAGGAGCCTGCGGGACGTCGGGAGCACTCGGTGGAGTAGGTCGTTCATCCAGATCTTGCGGTGCGGAGTGAGGCTGGTCACGGAGCGCCGAGCGCCAACCGCCGCAGGCAAGCACACACGCCCAGCTGGACTGCCCGCACGATCCGGCACTCGCGCGTTTCTCGCGTCCCTGGTCCGGCCCTGTCCACGCTTTGCCCAGTTCGGCTCCTCGACGCGAGCGGAAGTACGTCAGCTGCCGCCTCGGACTGCCCGCCCGCGCCTCCAGCGTCGTGCCGGGTGCCAGCCCTTTCGCCGTGTGGATGCACACGCTCTATCGAGCTACTCGAGCTGAGCGCCTCCGCTGAGAGGGCGGAGCCGCGCTGGATTATCGAAGTCACAGGCCGTTGATACGGGCCATCTTCCTCGCGGTCACCGGTGTGAAGTTCGCCGTCATGAAGCGGCTCGAATGACGGACCTGCCGCGAGTCCACAATCCGAGCCTGCGCCAAAAGCTGGCGGCTGCGCAACGTCACCTCCAGCTCGAACCGGGCACGAGGATCACGGAGCTGCGATCCGAAGAGTTTCTCCAATTGGCGCATGCGGTACCGCACGGTCTGCGGATGCACGCTCAAGGCCTTCGCGACCTCCGGGGCGCCTCCGTGTTCGAGCCAGGCAAGCAGAGTGACCTCGAGCCGCTCGCTCTGGCGTGGGGTCAGGTCCGCGAGCGGCTTCAACCATTGGGCAGCCAACGCCGCGGGCAGTGTTTCGTCCTGGAGGAGCATCAGAGTGGAGAGATGATCGTCGACGAAGACGGGGCGTATGTCCTGACCTTGGTGGGCCCAGGTGAGGCTGAGCAGGCGAAGAGCCCAGCGCAGGGAGGACGCGGTATCCGCCAGGGGAACCTCGTGTCCTACAGCTGCGAGGCGGCCGCGCAGCGGGGCCTCCAGCCACGCCCTGGTGTCCGAGCCCGCGCTTGGAACGAGCAAGCAGGGCCGGCCCGCGAACACGCCAGGGAGGGAGTCGTGCAGGACAGCCGCAAGCTGTTGCATCTCTCCGGGGGTTGCCAGCATGACGCCCCGCACGGCGGGCGGGAGGGGCCAGGCTGCCTCCTCGGCCAGCTCAGCGAGGGACCGCTGCGGGGTGGCTCTGGCGTCGGTGAGCGCCTTGAACAGATGCTGCCGTGGCTGGTCGGACGGTGCGCCAGGCTCGTGCCAGTCCCTTGCGGAGGCCCGGTCTGTGGCCCTGTATCCATCGTGGTGCGCCGGTCCGGCGCCGGTGTGGCGGGCGGGTTTCTGGGTGGCCGGCGGGCCTGCCTCGTGTCTGCCTTCCTGTGGGACGTTGCTCTCGTGTTCGAGGCAGCGATCCCCGCCATTCATGCTCTGATTCTCCGGCTCCCGGTAGCCCAGGGCGGCGAACAAGGCTTCCTCCAGCGAGCGCCTAAGCAATTCGTCGTGGGTCTCGTTGCCGTTCCCAAGCACAGAAGAGCCTGGTGTCCCTCGCAGAAGCTCCTCCACTATCTCGTCGGCCAGCACGGGGAGCTCCGTGCGCAGGACGCGGATCCACTCGCTTGGGGGGCGGGACAAGATGCGGTTCAAGAGTTCACACATCGTTTCCTCGTTCCTGCCGGGGGTGGGAAGGCGACGGGCCGGCCAACTGAGGCCGCGTTACGATCCCCCTCAGCCGCAGCCGGGTTGGCGCAGCCCCTTGCCCGCCTATTGCGGGCCAGTTCTCCAGGTTCTTCCCGCAGATCTACTTCGTTCCCGATGTCGGGATGTGGCGGGTGGCTGGCGGCCGGCTGACGATCGTGACTGCTGTTGGAGGAGGATCTTCCGGATTGTTCGATCTTCGGAGAGACGCGCGGAAAGTTGTCACCTTCCGATAAATCTCTGAAGGTGCTGTATGTCTCCACGATCCTTTCTTCTCTCCCAGCTCGGCCATGCCCACGGACCTGGGAGAACCAGGAGCAGCCGGCGGAGCCGCTTCTGGGTGTCGGATGCTCGCCCGGCGGGCCTCGCCCTCGCGGCGAACGCGAACTCCGTCACCGGGCAGACCGCGTCCGCCACCGCCGAACCCGCGGGCCGGCTGCACCCGCGAGCGGTTGGCGGGAGACATCTTCGATCAAGCAGGGTGGGGCGACCGCGTGGCCTTTGAGGCCCCTCGTTCCGTCCTTGAGCGAGGGGCCTCGGTCGCGACCACGTTCTGTCGCTGGTCGGGTCCGCGAGCTGGCACCGACCTCCACACCTTCGTCGGTCGAGCCTGTCACCGCATTCGGTGCCCAGCCAATGTCGCCCGGTCCGAATGTGTGGGATGCCACAAGCCAAGGGATCGGAGCGCGCGCAGTGCCACGGGTGACCTACTGTCGGCCGTGTTCGCCGCTTCCTGTTTTGAGATGATCCACCATTAGCCGTTCGGCGAGATCAGGTTCGCCGCTTTCGAGGGCGGCGATGATCTGTTCGTGCTCGTCCGCGGAACGGCGCAGGTCGGCCAGATGCCACCCCTTCTTCAGGCCGATCAGACGTGCGAAGCCGCGTAGTCGCCGGACGGTGTCGGCGACAATTGGCAGCCCCGACATCGCGGCCAGACGCTGGTGGAACTCGTCGTCGCAGTCGAGCGCAGCGTTGACATCTTTGGCCGCGAGAGCCCGTCGCGTGCGGACCATGATGAGGTGCAGCACGTCGCTGCCCGATTCGTCGGCGACGGTCGCCGCTTCTCTCGCGGCGAGACTCTCAAGCGCGGTGCGCATCAGTAGCACCTCACGTTCGAGTTCTGGCGATGTATCGGCCACCACGCACTGGCGGCGACGTCCGTCCAGGACGAGAGCATCGGAGAGCAATTCTCGCAGTGCCTCACGGACCGGTGTCCGCGAAACTTCTAGCTCGCCCGCGATCTCGATCTCGCTGAGCGGGCTGCCTGCCGCAAGCTCGCCGTGCAGAATCCGGCGTCGAAGCTCGTGGTAGACGCGGGCAGACGCGGGGGTACGCTCGATCGGCGTCTTCGTATGCGGCCGGAAACCCTTCACGTTGCCGATCCTGCCGGGTTGAGGATGCCGATCGTGAGCGCGGTGCCGGCAGTGCCTCCGGTCGCCATGGCGAGCTCAACCGTGGTGACGGTAGTGGCTGTCCACGGCTCTTCGTCAGTGCCGGGATGGACAGCGTACTGCGGGAAGCTGCTCCCCGAGACCAGGACAGCAAGGCGGTGGCCCACATCAAGTCGACAACCGATCACGCCGAGGTCGACGGTCGCCTCAGCTGGCCAGGGGGCCCGGATGAGGGCGGCACCATCGCCGATGCGGCGCGCAGTTCCATCCGGTGCGAGGTCGAGGAGCCGGACCATGACGTGTGCAGATCCACAGCCGCCCCGGAACCGTCCCGCGAGGGTGGCCCGGCCGAGGATCTCCATGGGCGCTTCGGCCGGTTCGCCTACGAAACTGACAACGTCATCGCGACCGAGAACGCAAGACTCGTCGGGAGGGTCGATGTTCGGGTAGTGCGGATGCGCCAGGCTGGGAACAGGATCGGTCGGATCATGGTGCCAGCGCACCTCGCTGGTTGGGCTGGGCGCGGGGGAGAGGCGGCCATCGGAGGTCAGGAACAAAGAGGCCTCGGTCGTGCCGCGCGGTGGCCAGTGGTCGTCCTCGCGGAACTCCTCAGAACCCAGCCGCCACCGCACAGCGGCCGGTACCGGCAGCTCGGCGCCTTTGAGGTGCCGCTCGAAGAAGGGCAGCAGGAGGCCGAGGTAGTCGTCAAGAAACTTCTTCTGGGCGCCCGGACTGGCGAACGGGTCGGCATACGGCTCACCGGTCGGACGCCGTACAGTCCAGCCGTGGTCGCGAACGTCGACGACAAGAAGGTGCTCTGCGGGTCCAGTCCGTGCCTGTTCCCACGCTGCTAGCTGGTCGCTGAGGAAGTAGTCGTCGAAGCCGGCCAGGTGCAAGGTGGGGATGCGGTCGGTGACTGGCAGCGTTGTCACATCCAGCTTCCCGGTGGCCCACTCGTCGAGGAAGAGGGGGCGCCGCCCGCCCAAGGCGGTGGCTGCGATCTCGGACTGTGGCCGTACGCGCCAATCGATGGTCCCCTCGTAGTCGTAGAGGCCCTCGTCGACCCAGGTCTGTAGTGCCCACACCGTGCACAGCTCGAGTGGGAAGACGTCCTGCCGGCGAACAGCACGCCGCAACATTGGGGCCGTCACTCGCGGGGTGATGGCACACAGTGCCGGGTGGCCACTGGCAGCTGCGGCCCATTGAGTAAAGCCGTAGTAGGAGTCGCCGAACATGCCCACTGGGCCGGTCGCCCATGGCTGAGCGACGATCCACTCCAGGGTGTCGTAGGCGTCGTCGATCTCCGCGACGAACGGCATGAGAGCACCGTCGGAGCGAAGTTTGCCGCGGACGTCTTGCACCACGACGACGTAACCGTGGGCCGTGAACCAGTCTGCGATCTGGGGCATGAAGCACTCTGCGCTGGTCTTGTCGTACGGCAGTCGTGCCAGCAAGACCGGCCCGTCTCCCGCGGGCGGGAGATACGTATCGGTCGCGAGCCGAATTCCGTCGCGCATGGACACCGCGTGCTGGCGGGCGTGCGGCGGAGGTTCGGTCAGCGGGAGACGTTCAGCGCGCCGCTCGCCAGGAGCGTTGGCGAAGGGGGTGGTCATGATGTCACCTCTCAGGTGGTTCGGGGTGGCCGACACAGCCAGCAAATGCAAGTCAAGTATTTACATGCAAGACGCTCACTTGTATACATAGCTACCCCATTGATGTGGCGGAGGCCACTGGCACAGTCGAGGTGACCCAATGCAAGCCGCTCAAGACCCCTCCACCGCCGCAGCATCTGCGATCGAGGCGCGGTCGATCGATCACATCCCGCTTGGCGAACGACACGGGAAGGTGTGGCATGTCGCACCCGTGTGGATCGCCGGCAATGCCAATGTCGGCACGGTCGCGGTCGGGGCAGCGGGGGTCGCCCTCGGCGCCGATCTGCTCTGGATCATCATCGCTGCCTGTGCCGGGTCCGCGTTCGGCGCGATCTTCGCTGCGCTGCACTCGACACAGGGACCCCACCTCGGACTGCCCCAACTGATCCAGTCGCGTCCACAATTCGGGTACGCGGGTGCAGGTGGCGTCTTCGTCCTGGCACTTGTGAACTACATCGGTTTCAACACCTTCGCCTGCATTCTCGCGGCGCAGAGCCTGTCCGTGGGCATCGGCCTCGGGAAGACGGCATCGGTTCTGGCCGTGGTGACGATATCTGCCGTCATCGCACTCTTGGGGTACAACTGGATCCACCACGCAACCCGGTGGATCACCCCTGCCTTCCTCATCTCCTTCGCAGTTCTGACCGTCGTCGCCGTCGGCAGCGACGCCACAGTAGCCGCAGTTGCCCCGATAGCTCATGGTTTCGCATGGACGCCCTTCCTGGTCGTCTTCGGTCTGGCAGCCGGCTACCAGATCAACTGGGCGATCTACGTTTCCGACTACACCCGCTACCTGCCCCCCACAGTGTCGTCACGGGCGATGTTCTGGTGCACCTACCTCGGCATGAGCCTGAGCTCGATGTGGCTCGCGACCCTCGGGGCCTTGCTGGCGGCTCGATTCGTACCCGGCGACGCCGTCGCTGGCGTGGTCGCAGCAGGCGACGCGGCCACTGCCGGGTTTGGCCGCATCGTCGTGCTGATCGGCCTGCTCGGGCTCATCGCGACGATGGCCATGAACACCTACGGCTCGGCCCTCACCCTCATCAGCATGCTCGACACATTTCGGGACATTCGACCCACCGCGCGGTTGCGAACAGTCGCGGTCCTAGCGGTCAGTGCGGTCGTGATCCTGCTGACGTTCCTCGCCTCTGACGACTTCCTCAGCTCGTTCGGCACCTATCTGACGCTCCTCCTCTACCTCTTCGCGCCGTGGACGGCGATCAACCTCGTCGACTACTTCCTGGTCCGCCGTGGCCGCTACTCCATCGCGCAAATCTTCAAGGCTGACGGCATCTACGGCCGGATCAACGGCCGCGGCCTGCTCGCCTACACGCTGGGCGCCGCCGCGGAGGTACCGTTCATGAACACCAGCGCGTTCATCGGGCCAGTCACCGATGCGATCGGTGGCGCCGACCTCGCTGTGTTCGTTGGCTTGGCGGTGGGAGGTGCCTGCTACTGGCTCAGCTATCGCGGTTACGACTTCGCCGCCGAAGAGGCGGTCCTGCGCAGCGACAACGCGAGCGGAGCGCCGATCAGCGCCACAAAGAGTGGCCGCCTGATCTGATCTCGCTCTGCCGCCCGAGCCGACCTCGATCTACAGATCGGTTCGGTGGCGAGCGGGGGCGCAGGGGGCGGGGTCTAGGCCGACTGTGGACCATCCGCATCGCTGGCCACAGCGATCGCACAGCGTCGGTCACCTGCTCCTCGCCCGGTGCCACGCCAGCCAGGTGGTCCCAGGACATCGCGGCACTGCGCCGGTTCGCCCCTGCACGCGCGCTCGCCCACGCGAAGGCCGCCGCGACCCGTCCGGACGCCGGCCTGCCAGTGCCGGGCCCCGCAGTGCTCCGTCTACGAGAACAACCAGGAGCCCTGCGCGGGGGCGGGCCGTCTGTGCCACATCGACGCCGCCACGCCAGAATCATCAGCAGAACCGCACCCGCCGCGGACCCTCCCAAAGTCGCGGGCATCCGCCGACACGACGCCTGAAAGCGTTCCGGGCGGATTCCGCGCACCCGCCATCCCGCCCCTGACGAGCAGTCTCCGGCGCGCCCCTTTGCCATGGGCGCCACGGCCAACGAAGCACCCGTCGACACCATCAGGGATGAAGGAACGGGTTTGAACACGACAAGTGGACACGGAAGTCATCCCGTCGCAGCAGGTCGCGGCGGTCCGTCTCCCGTGCGGGTAATTGACAGGGTACGAACGTACCTCCTAACGTACCCACATCCAGGCACCGCCGCCGCAGCTCGACGAGGAGCACCGATGCAGCACCTACACGACATAGACGTCCGGGTCCCGATGCCTGACGGCGCAACCCTCGCCGCCAACATCGCCCGCCAGGGCGAGGAGCAGATGGTTCCCGCGCTCAACCACATCCCTCACGAGCCGGACCAACCCAGCGGCCTGGTGCTGCCGGTCATCGACCGCAAGGACCAGCCGTGAGCGCCGCCGACCGGGTCGCCGAGCTGACCTCGACCTTCGCGGCTCCTTCCCTCGACGTGGCCCACCTGCTGTGTGACCGGCATCCCGCCGACCGGGTCGCCTTCACCGTGGTCGACGGCGACGGAAAGGCATCGACGCTGACCTTCGGCAAGCTCACCGCGGACTCGCACCGGTACGCACGGGCACTGCAGGGGCTGGGGGTCGGTCCGGGTGACAGAGTGGCGACCCTGATGGGCAAGAGCACCGACCTGGTCACCGTCATCCTGGCGATTTGGCGGCTCGGCGCGGTCTACGTCCCGCTGTTCACCGCCTTCGCGCCCCAGGCCATCGCCCTGCGCCTGGAGGGCGCGGGAGCGCACGTGGTGATCGTCGACCCGGACCAGCGCCACAAACTCGACCCCGGCCCCGACCTGCCGGACGACCCCCAGCGCCGCCTCGTCGTCACCCGAAACAGCACTTCGCACGGTGCCACGGTGCTCTCTGCCCTCGTCGCGGCCGCGTCACCGGAACCGGTACCCGCCGTCACCACCAGCGGGGACGGCCCACTGGTGCACATGTTCACCTCCGGCACCACCGGCAAGCCCAAGGGCGTCATCCACCCCGTCTCCTACATCACCGGATGGCAGATCTACCTGGAGTACGCCCTAAACGTCACCCAAGGCAGCAGCTACTGGTGCGCCGCCGACCCCGGCTGGGCCTACGGCCTGTACGCCGCCATCGTCGCCCCGATGGCCGCCGGCATCCCCAGCCTGCTGCTGACCGGCGGCTTCTCCCCCGAGACAACCTGGCGCACCCTCACCGACCACCAGGTCACCGACTTCACCGCCGCCCCCACCGTGTACCGGGGACTGCGCTCCTCGCCGGTGCCGGTCCCACAGGGCCTGCGCCTGCAGCGGGCGTCCAGCGCCGGCGAGCCCCTGACTCCCGAGGTCAACGAGTGGGCACACGCCGCACTCGGCCTCGCCGTGCACGACCACTTCGGCCAGACCGAGGTCGGCATGCCCCTGGCCAACCACCACCACAGCGAACTCACCCGTCCCCTCAAGACGGGATCGATGGGCCGGCCGGTACCCGGATGGAACCTCACCGTCTTGGCCGACGAGAAGGACGAGCCCGCAGGACCGGGCGTACTCGGCCGGGTCGCGATCGACGTCGCCGGGAGCCCGCTGATGACCTTCCGCGACTACCAGATCCCCGGACAGAGCGCTTCCAAGTTCACCCCCGACGGCCACTGGTACCTCACCGGCGACGCCGGGCGCATCGACGCCGACGGAGACTTCTTCTTCTCCTCCCGCGACGACGACGTCATCATCATGGCCGGCTACCGGATCGGGCCGTTCGAGATCGAGAGCGTCCTCGCCCAGCACCCCGCCGTCGCCGAGTGCAGCGTGATCGGCGCACCCGACGACGTCCGCGGCGAGGTCATCGAGGCGTACGTCGTCCTGCGCGACGGCGACAACGGCTCACCGGACCTGGCCACCGAACTCCAACAACTGGTCAAGACCCGCTACGCCGCCCACGCCTACCCGCGCACAATCCACTTCATCGACGCCCTGCCCAAGACACCCAGCGGCAAGACCCAGCGCTACCTGCTGCGCAACCGCCGACACACCGAACTCACCACCCCGGAGCCCCGTTGACCGGCACGGAACCCCTGCTCGTCGAGCAACACGGCACCGTCCGATGGCTCCTGCTCAACCGCCCTCAGCGGCGCAACGCCCTCGACGTCACCCTCATCGAAGCCCTGAACAAGCAGATCACCAGCGCCGAGGCCGACCCCGGCACAGCGGTCATCGCCGTGGCAGGGAAGGGGCCGAGCTTCTGCGCCGGCGGTGACTTCCACCAATTCCTGGAACTCCACGACGCGGGCGACAACCCGGTCGACTTCCTCACCGACGTGTCGGCCTGCTTCAGCCGTATCGCGGCCAGCCCGAAACCCTGGGTCGCCGTCCTGCACGGTCACGCCGTCGCCGGCGGCCTCGAACTCGCGCTGGCCTGCGATGTCGTCGTCGCCGCCGACACCACCCTCATCGGCGACGGCCACCTCCAGCGGCGTCTGGTACCAGCCGGCGGCTCGAGCGTCCGGCTGCCCGACGCGGTCGGACGGGGACTGTCCCGCTGGCTCCTGCTCACCGGCGAACTGATCCCCGCGACCGCGTTCACACACACCGGCTGGATCCACGCGATCGTGCCCGAGGCCGACCTCATCGCCACCGCCACCCGTATCTGCCAACATTTGGCCGACCGCCACCGCCCCGCTCAGCAACACCTCAAGACGCTGCTGCACCGGATCGACGGCATGGCCCCCGAGCAGGCCCTGCGCGAGGAACTGGACGTCTTCGCCGACAACTGGTCTGCGAGCTCCGTGGCCGACGCCCTGCGGGCCTTCCTCACTCCCCCTACCACGAAAGCGGACAACACATGAATCGCTACCAGGGACGCGTCGTCGCCATCACCGGGGCCGCACAGGGCCTCGGCCTCGCCATGGCGACCCGGTTCGCCGCCGAGGGCGCCACGCTCGCGCTGGCCGACGTCAACGAACAAACCCTCACCGACGCCGCCGGGACCATCACCGACGCCCACGACGCCAAACTCCGCACCGACAGGGTGGACGTGACCGACTCCGCCCAGGTCAACGCCTGGATCGACGGCGTCACCACCGATCTCGGCCGCATCGACGTGCTGGTCAACAACGCCGGCATCCTCCGCGACAACCGCGTCGAGGACATCACCGACGACGACTGGCACGCCGTCATCGACGTCAGCCTCACCGGCGGCTTCCACTGCGCCCGCGCCGCGTTCGCCCCCATGAAACGCCAGGGCTACGGCCGTATCGTCAGCTTCTCCTCCATGTCATGGCGCGGGAACTTCGGCCAGACCAACTACGTGGCCGCCAAGGCCGGCATCGTCGGCATGACCCGCACCCTCGCGCTTGAAGGCGCCCGCCACGGCATCACCGCCAACGCCATCGCACCCGGCCTCATCGAGACACCCATGCTCGCCTCCATGAACGGCCCCGCACGCGACAAGCTCACCAACAAGATCCCCATGCGCCACACCGGCCGCCCCCAGGACATCGCCGAAGCCGCGGCCTTCCTCGCAAGCGATGCCGCCAGCTACATCACCGGCATCGTCCTGGACGTGGACGGCGGCATCTCGATCGGGTCCTCGATCCGGTAGAGCGCCGCATCCACGGTCACGCTGCGGCCGTCGGATCGCCAGCGGGGACTGCCGCAGCCCAGGTACGTCGAGCGGTACCCTGGTACCCCCTCGTAAGTCTCGGACTCCCGTCCCGGACGACCACCCGCCGGTTCCGGCGATGACGTCCATGGGAGACTGCTGCGGTGACGGCCCCAACTGACTCGCGTGACCGACGCCCGCGCAAAACGGCCCGCCGGCGGGTCGTGGACACTCGCCGGCGGGACGAACTGCTGCGTCAGGCCGAGGCGATCATCCTGGCCGAAGGCTTCACCGCGGTGACCATGGATGAGCTCACCCAGCGGCTCGGATGCTCCAAGGCGACGCTGTACAGCCTGGCCTCCACGAAGGAACAGCTGGTACTGGCGGTCACCCGCGCCTTCTTCCGGGCCGTGACGGCCGAGATCGAGCAGGCCGTCCAGGCCGAGCCCGACCCCCGGCAGCGCATCCGGGTCTACCTCGCCGGCATCGGCACGGCCATGCGCCGTCACTCCAACGCCTTCTACGACGACATGGTGGGTTACGAACCGACCGCACAGATCTACCGCAAGAACTCCGCTGCCGCCGCGCACCGGGTCCACCAAATGATCGAGGAAGGCGTACAAACTGGCGTCTTCCGCGCGCTCAACGGACACTTCGCCGCCCAGGTCGTGGCAGTGACCATCGACGCACTCCAGTCGGGGGCCCTTCTGGAGAGCACCGGCCTGACCGCAGGCGACGCTTTCTCCGAACTCGGGGACCTCCTGCTGGACGGCCTCAGTGCGGGGCAGGGCGCGCCCGGATAGGAACGTGACAGACAGGGCTAAGGGCCTGCAGATTATCAAGGTGTTGCTTCCCGACCTGGGGCTCGTTGGTCTGGTATGCGCATCCCGGACGAGACCCGTATCGAACTCTCCGCGAAGATTGCGGTGTTGTTCCCGCATCTGGACTAAGGCCTGTCTGATAATTGATCTTGTGGCAGGGCGAGGCGAGTTGACGGAAGCGGCGTGGGAGCGGATAGAGCCCTTGTTGCCGCAGGTGGACGGGCGTGGTCGGCCGTGGCGTGATCACCGGCAGGTGGTCAATGGTGTGCTGTGGCGGTTGCGGACCGGGGCTCCATGGCGTGACCTGCCGGAGCGGTATGGGCCGTGGCAGACCGTCTACGAGCGGTTCGCCCGCTGGGAGGCGGATGGTACGTGGGCGAGGCTGTTGGAGCATGTGCAGGTCCGCGACGACGCGGTGGGCCGGGTGGAGTGGACCGTCGCCGTCGACTCCACGGTCAACCGGGCCTACCAGCATGCCGCCGGCGCAGGTAAAAAGGGGCCGCAGACGGGGACGAACTGGAAGATCCGGGCCGCTCGCAGACGCGCCAGGCCCTCGGCCGGTCCCGAGGCGGGCTGACCACCAAGGTCCACCTCGCCGTCGACGGCCGGGGCCTGCCCCTGTCCATCGTGCTCACGCCTGGCAACGTCAACGACGCCACCGCCTTCGGTCAGGTCCTCGACGGGATCCGCGTTCCGAGAGCCGACACCGGCCGCCCGCGCACGACACCGACCCGAGTCCTGGGCGACAAGGCCTACTCCAGCCGGGCGATCCGGCACCTGCTGCGGCGCCGCGGCATCGCCGTCACGATCCCCGAGCGCCGCGACCAAGCGGCCAACCGTCGGCGCCGAGGGCGCCACGGCGGCCGACCGCCCGCGTTCGACAAGGAGGCCTACCGCGACCGCAACGTCGTCGAACGATGCTTCGCACGCCTCAAGCAATTCCGCGCGATCGCGACCAGGTTCGACAAGCTCGCCGACCGCTACCGTGCCGGAGTCGTCCTGGCCTCGCTGATCCTCTGGCTCCGCCAACCAGCCCGTGATCATTTGTCAGACACGGCCTAGCGGCAGCGACGGCTGTTGATGGGGGCCGAGGCCCGGCTGCTGGGGCATGGTGGCATCCGCGCTGTCGCTCGGGCGGCCCAGGTCAGTGAGACGACGGTCCGCGATGGTGTGTTCGAGCTGGAATCCGGCGACGAGCCGTTGGGACGGGTCGGGCGTCCCGGCGGAGGACGCAAACGAGTCGCCGACCTGGACCCGGGTGTGCGGCCGGCACTGCTCGCGCTGGTCGAGCCCGATGAGAGGGGCGATCCGATGTCGCCGCTGCGGTGGACTGTGAAATCGACCCGTACGCTCGCGGCGGAGCTGGTGCGGGCCGGGCACCGGATCAGCGCCGCTACCGTGGGCGACCTGCTGCGGGAAGAGGGCTTCAGCCTGCAGGCGAACGCAAAGACGCTCGAGGGCAATCAGCACCCGGACCGGGATGCCCAGTTCCGCTACCTCAACGAGCAAGCCCGCAACCACCGGGACGCCGGCCAGCCGGTCATCAGCGTGGACACCAAGAAGAAGGAACGCGTCGGCGAGTTCAAGAACAGCGGCCGCCAGTGGCGTCCCGTCGGCGAGCCCGTCCCGGTCGGCGTCCACGACTTCGCCGACCCGCAGCTGGGCAAAGCCGTCCCCTGTGGGATCTACGACCTGACCGCGAACACCGGCTGGGTCAACGTCGGCACCGATCACGACACCGCCGCGTTCGCAGTGGAATCGATCCGCCGCTGGTGGCACGGCCAGGGCCAGGCCAGTTACCCGCAGGCGACACGGCTGCTGATCACCGCCGACGCCGGCGGATCCAACGGCTACCGCACCCGGGTCTGGAAGCTCCAGCTGGCCCAGCTCGCTTCCGAAACCGCTCTACCGATGTTCGCCTAGACCGGACCAGGGGCACCTGATCCTGGCTGCGGTGGCTAATGTCCTCGCGGGGCGAGGACCCGGATGACGCCGGTGGTGTCGGCGGACTCGCGGAGCTGGAGGTTTTCAAGTTCGAGCACCTGGATCACTCGCACGAGTTGGGCGGTTTGGGCGGCCTGCGCGTCCCGGTCGGCTCGAAGTCGTGAGACCTGCTTCCGCAGCGTGTCGTTATCGGCCTTCAGGCTGTCGGCGATCTTGGGGCGGACGTCCTGGGCTCGGACGAGGGCGTAGAAGAGGTCTCTGAGGCCGGTGTGCTTGTGGGTCAGCTTGTTGCGTCTGAGCCCTGCCTCGGCGGCCAGCGACTTCACGGTCAGTTGTCCGTCGGAGCGGCACGGAACACCGATGAGGAGCCGGATCATGGCGTCGGTGATCGCTCTGATCTCGTCCGCATCCACTGTGGTACTCGGGGCGGTGAGCGCAGCGCTCTGGGCCAGGACAGCTCCAACGGTCTGTGCGATGGCGGCCGCCATCGGTACTGGGGCAGAGGCGTCCTGCCCGCTCGCTGGGTCTGCTGTGATCTCGTGCGCGCCGGTCATGGGGGTGTTCATGAGCCCGTCCCGTTCACGCCGGCTCCGTCGGCCGTGCGGCCTCGTGGTTGTCGATGATCAGGCGTAGAGCAGCAGTGCGCTGCAGTTTGCGTGAACGCAGGGGAAGCGGGTCGAACCCATCAGCGAGCTCTCTCTCGATCCGTGTGATCTCCCGGCGTGCCCGTTCCATGTGCGTGTCGGTGCGTGAGACGTTGCCGCAGGAGGGATTGCAGCGGCTGGGGCTGGGCGTCTTCTGCGCCGCTGCGCCGGGCCGGCCGCGTTCGGGGTCGCACAGCGCCTTGAACGCGTCGTAGTTGCAGGCGAGCAGGGCCGCATCTGTATCGTGGATCTGGAGGCGAGGGTTGCTCCTCAGCGCGGTGAGCTGCGCCTTGGAGGCGAAGGCGCCGTCGTACGCATGGTGGTGGTATTGGGTAGCCGCCGCGCGGTAGCGGTCGGCAGCTGGACCGCTGACCGTCTCGCCCGACTGGATGCGCTCGCTGGCTTCGGCAAGCGCGTCCGCCATGGCGATGCCCTGCTCGAAGTCCAGGACGTCCAGCATGTCGGCCGTGGTCCGGCCGCCGTAGGACTCGGCCAGGGATGCGCCGACGTGGCCGTACTGCAGGCCGAGCGCGATGCGTCCACCGGGCTGGCGGTAGATGAACCAGGCCACCGTACGGCGGAAGCGTCGAAGTGTGACATCACCGTCCGGATCGGTGGGGATGATCTCGTGAGGCCGCTCCAGGATGGCGGCCTGCTCGTTCGCCCAGGCGATGAACCTCTTGATCCAGTGCGTGACCGTGTCGCTGGACAGCCCGCGCGCGAGATACCCGGCAGCGCGGTGATGCGGGCTGATGGTTCGGGGAAGCAGCAGCTGCTCGTCGGAGAGGTTCTCCAGCACCTGGATGGCCCGGTGGACTACTTCGATCACGGTCCAGGGGTCGGGGCGGATTTCCCCCTCCAGTCGTGTGTTGCCCTCGTGATCGGTGACGCCCTTGAAGTGACGGCCGGCAACGCGGTAGCGGACGGTGCCGTCGGCGCGTTCTTCCCTGGTCGCACAACCGCGTTCCAGGTGCAGAACCTCGGCGGGCCGCATCCCGGACAGGTAGGCGATGACCACGGTGGCGGCCGTAGCCAGATGCACCGTCAGCGCCCGCACTTCGCTGTGGTCGATGCTGTGGGTCCACGCCTTTCCATCGACGGCCGCGGTGATCGGTGTGGGCAGGGCGGCACCGTCTGCGAACTTTAGTCCGACCAGCGGCTCAGGGCCGCCGCGAAGGAAATCCTGCACTTGGCCTGTGGTGACCGCGAGGAGTCCTGCGATGAAGCGGACGTTCGCGGCGGGCCCACTCGTGTCCCATCGCGCGCTCACAGCTCGAGTGGACCGTCCTCTGTATGCCGGGATGCCCTCACCGCTCGCCCGTAGTTGGCGCATGTAGGCGCGAAGGCGGTCCCGGCCGTCCCTCGGAGCCGAGCCCGGCGGCACCACGGCGGCCTCGAGCCGCTGCCATTCCCGGCGGGCGGCCAGGACGTCGGGTGCCAGGTCCAGGACCATGCGAAGGGCCCACACGAGCAGGGGTGACATCGTCGCCGGGTGGATGACCGGTGTGCGGTTCTCTCCGCGAGCGGGCCCGTTGCTGGAGTCGGTGAAGTCACCGGGCGCACTCGCCGGCTCTGCCCACGGCGGCATCACCAGGCGGTCGCCGGGGAGCATGAAGGGCGCGTATGCCCAGGCACGAGTCAGGGCGAACAGGACCCGCTCGTCCGCACCCGCGCCCTTCCTGTCCGTCAGGGTGGTGGCGAAATGCTCAAGGTCCTCACGGCTCACGCGGTCGAGACGGGTAATTGAGCGCCGGTCGGCCCAATCGGCGAAGTTCTGCCAGGATCGGACTGTGAGGATCATCGTCGCCGGCGTGACCACCGAGCGGGTCACTGAGGCGCGCTGGTCCATCAGGGCAGGCGGCGTGGGAATGTGCACCAAGGCCCAGGCCAGGCGCTTGAAGGATGCCCGAAGCGGGGCCGGGAACGTGCTCCACCGGATTGCGGAACTACGTGTGGTCTCGCGCTGGTCGAGGTAGGCGAACTGCCAGCGGTCGTCGGCAAACCGCGGCAGGACCTCCATCTCGACACCCCGCCGTACTCGCGCGGGCGGGAACACCAGGGCGGTGGGTGGCGGATCGACCAGGCCGGGGCCCGCCAGCGCAGAGCCGGATGAGCGTGTCACGGGTCCAGCTTCCTCTCAAGCATCGCGTCGATCAGTTCCCGATCCGACCCGGTGAGCCGGCCCAGAAGAGCGGGCCAGGCCCGCTCGACGGTGTGCTCGGCCAGGAGATCACCCACCCGGGCGTGGTGCTCCTTCCAGTCGGCCATCCACACGGCCGGCGCCACCGCCGACCGCAGCGCCTCCAACGCCTTGAACAGGTAGACGATCCGTGGGAGGTGGCGCCCGGTGGCGAGCGCATTGGGGCAGGCGAAGCACAGGAGGAAGGACACCGAGCAGGGGCCGTCGGTGCTGAAGGGGCTGTGGTCGAAGTCCTGGCACGCCCCGACAGCCGTATCGAGATCGCCCGAGACGAACTGCCGGGCGGCCTCCAGCGTGATGCCCACCTGGCCCTGGACAGCGTGGGCCTGGCACTCCGGGTCGCCGCCGTCCACGGTGACGACCCTCATCCTGACGTGAGCGCGTGCCTGTTCCACCGCCTTGGTCAGCCCGGCAGCCACCGCGGTCGGGGAGTCCTCGATGACCCGACGGTCTCGCCGCACGTACGCGTCGTCGTGGACCTTCCGGGTGTTGTTGTGAGGAGCGCCGATGACGACCTCCACCGAATGCCGCAGCTTGCGGGCGCCGATACCCGGTGGCAGGGCTACGCCGCGGGCACCCATGAGTTCGCACCAGTCCACGATCGCGTGCTCAAGCCCCGTGGACCCATCGTTGAACATCTCCCCCCGGTGCAGACCCCGCGACCACAACAGGGCCCTGCTCGGCCGGCCAAGCCCCGCCAACGTGATCCGGACCTGCTCGGTCATGTCAACGACCTGCCGCAAGGCCCACCCTGCAGTGTCCTCACCGACGTTGACCAGGTTGTTCGTACTGTGCCGCAGCCGGGAGCCACGCCGTGCCTTGTCCGTCTCGACGCGCTGGACCACCGGCTCCGCGGTGTCCCCGTCTCCGTTCGGCCACACAGACGGAACCTCCATTGCCGCGAGCACCGACAGGTTCCATGCCTCGTGGCAGATCAGCAGCACCGCGGCCGCGCCCTTTTCCACGACCGTCGGGAAGAGAGCAGAGATGCCCTGGTGGTAGCGGCCGGGCGGCACGAAGCGGCGGGCCAGTTCCCGCCGGACGGGATGGGGCGGGTACCCGCTCGGTGTCCTTGGGAAGTCGCCGTCGCGGCTGAGGATGTCCAGCAGCTCACCCCATGGCCAGTCCTTGTCCCCGTCGGTCATTTCGCCGGACCGCCAGCGCTCCAGCAGGCGGGCGTTGCTCGTGATCCGGAGGCGGGCAGTCCGAACGGTCCGTGCTGCCTCGTCCCGGATCATCAGCAGTTCGGTGCGGGAGAAGCTCTCCTTGGGCGCGGCCTTGCGGACCCAGCGGCTTCGAACGGACATCGCCGCGAGCGTAGCCGCCGGCAGTGAAGGCACCTGGCGCAGGACGGCACCGAGCATCCGCCTGGTTTCGATTGCGTCCACCCACCTGTTCCAGATACCTGCGCTGATCTCGCCAACGTGTCCGATGGTCTTCCCATACTCCTTTTCCAGATGCCTCAGGAACTGGCGGACCACCTTGGCGTGGGTGTCGCAGCTGGCCGCGCTGGTCCAGGCCCTGGCGGCGCGGGCGAAGCCGGCCGCCAGTTCCCGCCTGATCTCCAGCGATCCCGGACACTGAGTGAAGTTGTAGGTGCCCAGGTCCTGGCCGGCGGGTCCCAGCGGGGTACAGATCAGTCCGGAGGCATCGACGGTGCTCCGGCGCCGGTAGTCCGCAGGCGGCAGGGTCGCCTTGCCCCTCCCTCGCGTCACACGGCGTCCAAGATCAGGCCGGTTCGCCGGGCCAGTTCGCTCAGCATCAGGTCGTTCACCGGATGGTCCTCATCGTTGAGCAGCGTCTCCAGCTGGAGCCCGCGGACCGGCTCTAGGTAGATGGCCTTCGTAGTCTCCTCCGACAGGTGTCCGAGCAGGTCCTTCACCATCGACCAGACCGTCCCATAAGCCTCCTCGTACCGGCGCCGTTCACCGGGCGTCAGTCCCAGACGCCGGTCCAGTGCATGGTTGAGGGCCAGAAGCATCCGCAAGGCCATGGAGTGGCGCAGCATGTGCGGGGTCGCGAACACCGTGAGCCCCATCGCCGCACATCGTTCGCTAGCCCGTTCGAAGGTCTTGGTCCAGCTGCGGTAGGCCATCGGCATGCCCGACTCGGTCAGCCACACCATGGCCGGCTCCAGCCCGTCAGCCGCGCGGACGAAGAGCTTCATGCGCTGGCGGACATTCAGCTTGTCCAGGTGGGCCTGGCCGAGTCTGCCGTCGGGCTCCGACCAGCGAGCGATCCGCCGGCGCGTGACCTCTTCCAGGATCCGCTTGTCCGGCACCTGCTCGTACAGTCCCCGCATTTGAGCCCGCCTTACGGCCTGGGCCCGCGTGGACAGCCGGTAGTACTCCACCGTCCGTAGCGCGCCGTGGCTGGCGTAGAAGGTACGGCCGGCGCGCTTTGCGACAGCCGTTCCCACTTTGCCGGCGTAGTACCGCCGGTCAGTCAGCTCTGGCAGCTCCGCGAGGAGCAGCGTTCCGCCCTCCCTGCGCCGGAGCCCGGAGGAGTACACGAGATCCGCGTACGACGTGTCCCGGGCGTCGTTGCGGCCCGGCCAGCTCGGATTCTCCAGACCATCCGAAAGCAGCCCGCCCAGACCAACGTCCCGCCACAGCCTGTAGGCCCGTGGCGTCAGCCACTTCACGTCCGAGCCGCGCACATCAGCGGGAGCCAGCTCCGCCGACTCCACCATAGTTCCGTCCGGCAGGACGAACGACCTCAGAAGCACCGGACTGTCCGCGACGAACCTCAGCTTCCTCGCGATGTCATAGAGCAAGCGCAGAGCCGCAAGTTCCTTGCCCCACGTTGACCCCGTGATCGTGTTCCGGTTGCCCAGCCCTCGCAAACGCCAGTCCTCCCAGTCCTCCAGGTCCTCTGGGGTTGCTTCGTCCCAGTTAAGGCCCCGCTGCCACAGGAAGGTGAAGAACACGCGGTAGCAGGGGGCATACGTCTGCCGAGTCCCCTCGGACTTCCGAGCGAAGTAGTGCGACTTGAAAATCCGGCTCAGCCGCGGGTCGACCCGTCCCGCAGGCGAAAGAAGGATTGGCTGCCCCGTACGAATCCCTAGCTGGCTCTCGCGCGCTGCGAGACCCTCCCAGCCGTCAAGAACACCAGCTTCTGACGCCGGCGCCACAACGTCCGCGCCGGTCCAGAACAGCTGCCACTCGTCCACAACGCACGCCTCACGTACGGCAACACGACCTCTGACAACACGGTCACCGTAGACAGAAGGCGCCTTTGCCACCGATCTGGGATAGCGGTCCGCGGTGCGCATCGCCCTCACTGGTGATCTTGAAGATGTCCAGGGTGGTCCCGGGATGTTGGGTACGGAACGTCTCGGCGAAGCGGCCGGTCTGTTCCATCGCCATTGGGCTGGGCCGGGTGCCGAGTCGGATGGTCTGGGTTGCGAGGGGGCTCATGGTGCGGTTCTCCGGTCTGGACGGGTCAGCGGCTGTAGGGGTGGGCGAGTGCGGCCTGAAGGGTCTGTTTGGGGGTGAGGGCGTTGGTGTCGATCACGTGCCCGGCGTCGTGCAGCCACTCGGCCGCGGCCTGCTCGTAGTCGTGGGCGCGTCGGCGTCGGTGGGAGCGGACGGCCTCGCTGCGCGCGCCGTCGGGGTACTCCTGGCTCGCGGCGATCCGGGCTTCGAGCTGCCGTGGATCAGCGTGGAGCACCAGGTGGTGGACCTCGGTGCTGAGTTCGCGGAGTGGCCTGAGGATCTCGTCCGCGTATGCCCGTTTGAGTACAGTCATCGGGACGATGACCGTCCCGCCGGTCAGCTGGTAGAGCTCGATGATGAGCTGCACGGTCAGCCGCCGCCACGCGGGATAGTCCTGGTAGTCGCGCACGCGCAGGGCGTGGCCGGCCATGCTCTTGCGCAGGAGGGAGCCGACATCCTCTGGGTCCGCGACCACTGATCCGGCCAGTGCCTCGCGCAGACCGGTCGCCAGGGTCGACTTCCCGGCCCCGAATGGCCCGTTGATCCAGACGATCACCGCTCCTCCGCATCCGCCCCTACGTGCACCGCTCGTTCAACGGGTGCCGGGAGGAGGCCGTCACGCCCCGCCCACTGGAACACCATCCGGGACAGCGGGCGGTCCAGGACGTCACCGGGCGGCAGTCGGTGGTCCGGGGTTCCGGCAGGGTGGACGCTCAGAGCCGGATCGGGGTTCGCCCGCACGTTCTGGTCCCAGGCCCTGACCGTGTCCACCAGCCGCTCGGCGAGCTGCGGGCCCTGCTCGCCGAAGGCGTGCACGACGAACTCCCACTCGCTGTCCTTCGGGGTGACTCCGCGGCGGGTCTGGACGTGGATGAGGTAGGCGATCGACCGGTCCCCGAGGATCGCCGGCGCGTCGGACCCCTTCGCGATCAGGGTGATCCCCGCGCCCTTATCGACGTGGGCGGCCAGCCGACAGAACCCCGCCAGGGTCGTAGCCGCGTACAGCTGAAGGCCCCCGAAGTAGAACTCGCCGCTCACAACCAGCCCCGTGCCCACCTCGTGGCGTGGCCCTCGCAACGCGTCCTCGAGCCCCTGCGTCGGCTGGGGCGCGCCGTCCTCGAAGCGGAGCTGCAGCTCACCGTCGAGAAGGTCGACAACGGGAACGGTCCGCGCGTGTTCGCCTTGTGCGTGCACGAAGCCGCAGTGCGTGAACTTACGGGCGTGGAGGACATCCCCGTCGCGTTGGAAGCTGACCGCACGGGTGTAGCCGTGGATCTCCAGGGGGAGGACCAGATATCCGCCTTCGGCGAGCTGCTCGCGCCATGCAGGTGCGATCTGCCAGACGCTGTAGGTGATGATGCTGCCGTCGAATCCGCCGCGGGGAACGAGCCAGGCCGGGGCTCCGATCGCTGCGTCGCCCTGGAACGCGGTGACCTGCCCGCTGTAGGCTTCTGCGGTGAATCGCTGTGCGCGGCGCACGACGTACGGGTCGATGTCGCCGGTGACTACCGACCCTGTGGGTCCGACGACGTGGGAGATGAAGGCGGCGTTGCAGCCGCCCGATCCCGCCTCGTAGACGTGCCCGCCTTCCGGCAGGTGCAGGCTTTCGACCATGTCGGTGTGGAGCCAGGCCGCCGATACCGAGCTGGTGCTCCGCCCGGCCTCATCGCGGCGGGTGCTGATGCACAAGTCGTCGTCGTAGGCGGTCTTGAGATCCTTCTCCGGCGCGTACCGGTGCCTGGCCATCTCGTGAAGGGCCTCCTGCACGCGCTTCGAGGGCGCCCACCCGCCTGCGATGATCTTGGCCGCCATGGAGTGGCGCAGCCGGACGGCTTCGGCGGGCTCGCCGGGCACCGGGGGGTGGGTGGTGGCGAGCGGGTAGGAGTGGACCGGGGGCAGGCCCGGGATGATGCCGGGCCAGATCGCGTCCAGGGCCTGGGCGGCCGGGGCGAAGACGGGCCCGATGCGGGCGAGGGTGTGCAGGTCGTGGAACTCGGCTCGTTCGAAGAGGTTCGGTTCCGGGTTGGTGAGGGTGCCGGAGAACGCGGTGACGCGTACGACCGCGGTCAGCCTGGGCACGCCGTGGCTGTCGTCGGCAAGCATCGTCACCACGTACGCGTCCGAGGGCGAGGCGATCAGCCCGCACTCCTCCTCCAGCTCACGGACGGCAGCAGAGGCGAAATCCTCCGATCCGGTCGGCTTGCCGCCAGGGAGTTCCCACATCCCTCGGGTGGACCTGGCGAGGAGGACGCGTCCGGCCTCGTCGGTGACGACGGCGAGGGCGCCGGTCAACGCGTGTCCGGTCGGCTGCCCCTTCTCCACTGCCGTGGTCGGGGTGGGGCAGGGGCCGCGCAGGACCAAGACGGCGAGCCCTTCCGCGTCCAGCTGCTCTGTCTGCTTCCAGCCCTCGGTCAGAACGCGGATCTCGCTCTCGTCGAGGGCGATGTTCCTCCGCTCCTCGGGGGTGTTCTCCGCGGTGGGGGTGATGATCACGAGGGCGCCTTCGGGCCGCAGGCGCTCGCCCAGCTGGTGCAGGACGCGGCTTCGCCCCGAGACGAACGGCACGACGAGGCGCAGGGTGATCAGGTCGTACCCGTCGGGGTGCAGATCGACAGGGTCACCGTTCTCGATGTCCAGCCCAATCCAGCGCACACCCTCCACGCCAGGGTGCTCTTGCCGGGCGTGGTCGAGCGCGCTGTCGGCGAAGTCGGTGGCGTCCACCGTGTAGCCGAGGGACGCCAGGTAGACCGCGAGCTCACCCTTCCCGGTGCCCACATCGAGAGCCCGGCCGCCTTCCTGTGGAGCCGGGACATGCTCGGCGAGAAGAGCCCGCTCGACGTCACCGAGAAGCCTGAACCCCTTCCCCTGCGCGTAGTGCTGCTCCCACTCCGCGCGAACCACGTACCCCACAGCGGTGCTCCTCAACTCGTATAGGCCATCAGATAGCTCGTGTCTTGGGTGGCGAACCGCGGCTAGGTGGTGCGTCCAGGGGCGCGGCCGGGGAGCCGGGTCATCCGCATCAGCGCCGGGTCCGCGGTGAACCCGAGCGCTGCGTAGAGCGGGGCCGAGTCCTCGCTCGCGTGCAGGTCGTAGAGGGTGACCCCGTCGGCTTCCAGATGGTCCAGGAGCGCGGTGAGCGCGGCCTTGGCGTAACCGCGGCGCCGGTGATCGGGGTCGGTGGCCACCGCCTGGATCCGTACGGCCATCCCCTTGGGGTACTTGGGGGCGGGCAGGACCGCGTGGACGAGCCCGAGTGCGCAGCTGGCCAGCCGGCCCTCGACGGCTTCGACGACGTAGGCACGCGCGTCGCCTCCGGTGGCGAGTCGTACGGTCAGCTGGTCGGTGCACCGGGCCAGCCAGAGCGGGTCCAGGGGCTCGGACAGGATGTTCTCCGAGCGCAGGCGGGAGATCTCCGCCGCGTCGGCGGGGGTGGCCAGGCGGGGCTGGGTCATACCGTGCGCCTTCCTCGAATCGATGCCGGGCGGGGTCAGCTGCGGCGGGCGGTGTGGAGGCGCAGCAGGGTGCGGCGGCCGCGTTCGGTGACCTCGGGGTCGCCGTGGGCCATGCCGTAGGCGATGCCGGAGACCGCGTCGAAGGCCGCCTCGCAGTCCAGACGGAGTTCCTCGTCCGGGTCGAGCTGCCGGCCGTATCCGCTCAGGAATGCGGCCTTCAGGTCGTCTCTGCCGGTCCAGGTATCGGAGAGCCGCACCATGTCCCTGGTGGCGCTGGCGTATTCGGAGCGCTCGAAATCCAGCAGTCGCGGCCCGCCGTCTTCTCCGATCAGGACGTTGCGGTACTGCAGATCCCCGTGTGTCGGCACTGCGGAAGCCGCGGGCAGGTCCGCGTACGCGCGGGCCAGGGCGAGGACCAGGGCTTCGTCGCCGACGGCCAGGTACGGTCCGGCAGCTTTCAGATGCCGCTCTACCTTGCCCAGGGCCGGGGAGGGGCCAGCGGGCTGTGTGGGGGTGGCACGGTGCAGGGCGGCAACGAGCTGGCCCAAACCGTGCTGGACCTGCGCCTCGGCCGCCGGCTCCAGGGCCGTGCCGTGCAGAGGCCGACCGGTGAGCGCGGTGATTACCACGGCCCTCGCCGGGGTGTCGACTGCGACCAGCCGCGGGGCCTTCGCGCCGAGAACCCCCGCCCAGAACCGGAGCGCGGCCACCTCCCGGTCATGGAACTTGGCGCCCCGGTGCCGCTTGAGGTACCAAGTGCCGCCGCCTGCGCCGGTGATCCGCCAGACCCTGCTCCCGGTCCGTACCCAGGAAACGTCTTCGGCTCCGGTGATCCGGCCCACGGCCCGCTCGGCGAACACCCGCAGGTGGTGTGGGAGCCCGGGGCCGTCCACCGGGGGGCCGGGCACGAGGAGGGTGCGGTCGGGGCCCTCCGTGGCGTAGGAGATCGGGTCGCCCGGTTCCTGAAAGTGGACGGCAGCGGGCAGCCCGGCACGGTAGGCATCCAGGCCGGCCCGGCAGTACGCCACCATCGGCTCGGGCAACTCGCCCTCCAGCGGATACCAGCCCATGTCGTCGCACAGGTCCGGCTCCCTCACCTCCGGCTGCCCCGACCACCGGCGGACCTCGAAGAACATCCCGAAGCGGCTCCCGGCACCGACCGGAGGACTGTGGTGCACGGTCACTGCCAGCGTGACGTCCTCGGGGTCGATGAGGACACCAGTTTCCTCACAGGCCTCCCGAATGACGGCCTCGACCATGTCCTCCTCCGGATCGAGATGTCCCGACGGACAGTGGTAGAGCCCTGTCGCATACACAGGGCCTGCACGGCGCGACAGCAGGACCTCGGGGCCAGCCTTGCCGTCGCGGCGCAGGATGAGGTGGACGTCGACCGGCACGGTGTGCCGGGGAACCCCGCTCACTGCGCGGCCTGGGTGGAGCGCGTGTCGGGAACTTGACCGAGCCAGGGCACCGCCTCGTCACGGCAGGACTGGTTGACGGGAGTAAGGCCCTCACCATCGGGCTCGTCGAGCGCCGGAATGGTGACGCCCATCCAGGTGTCGCCGTAGTCGTAGGCCGCGACGTGGGTGCCGCAGGTACCGCAGAATCCGCGCTTGGTCTTGCCCGGGTACGTGTCGTACCAGGTGGGCTCGCCTCCCTCTCCGGTCCATTCGAAGCCTTCGAGGGGGAACGCGACCCACGTCATCATCGGGGCCCCGCCGCGCTTCTTGCAGTCCCGGCAGCTGCAGGTGTGGGGGAAATCTGGCGGGCCGGTGACCGTGAACCGGATGTTGCCGCACACGCAGCCACCGGTGCGGGGCTCGCTGGAGGGGAGGAGGGTCATGCGGTCATCTCCTGGTCCGATCGTTCCTTGGTGTCCGGTGCCGTGCTCTGCCGCGGTGCCGGAGGTACGGCGACGGGCAGTGGCCAGGACAGCAGTCCGGACCCGGCGCCGGTGCGGGTACTGACCCATTGCGTGCCATCGGTGTCGAGGTGGAGCTGGTAGGAGTCGGGGGATCCGGCGGCCCGCCAGCGGGTGGCGGTGTCCTGGATCTCGGCCCAGATGTTCCGCGGTCCGCAACTGCGGACCGTCCACGCGCCGTTGGTGGCGGGTTCGGCGATCATCCAGGATCCGCAGGCCGGTGCTCCGATGACGAGATGTTCGACCCCGCCGCGGCGGACTGCTCCGGGGTGCAGGGCGTCGTACGCGACCCAGAAGCCCCGCTCGGTGCTCGCCGGCGCTTCCTGCCTGCTGCGGGTGACGGCGGCGCCCTCGCGGGCGTCGATCCGGTCCCGGAACGGCTTGGTCAGGTAGAGGCGGGGCAGGCCGTGTCCGGCCCGGTGCCCGTAGCGTGCTGGCCGCAGCTCTCCCGCGATGGTGCCGAGGGTGGTCTTGGTGATGACCGCGAGAGCGGGCCAGGACGGGGACCCGGAGGTGAGGTGGGCCAGCGCGAGACCGTTGGGAGCAAGCTGCTCCAGCCAGGCCGCCGGGATGGCGGGGACCGCGTACGAGGCGAAGATGCGGTCGTACGGAGCCAAGTCCGGCCAGCCGTCCTCGCCCTGGCCCGTGACCAGCGTCGGATGCAGCCCGAGCCGGGCCAGGTGCACGCGCGTGGCCTCGGTGACGTGTGCGCTGCTGTCCAGGGAGACCACATACTGCGCGCCGCAGATAATCGAGGTGATCGCGCACGTCACACCCGGCCCGGTGCCAAGGTTCAGGACCCGCATGCCTGGCTGAAGGCCGAGCTGTTCCATGAGGCCCGCGGTCATGGTCATGCCGCTGGAGAGCGAGGTGATCTCGCCGCCCTTCCGCCACGTACCGGCCTCACGGCCCAAGATCGGCTCGTCGTCGTGCTGGGTCAGGACGCTTTCCCCGCAGTGCAGGATGTCGAGGAGCTCGGCCCGGTCCGCCGGCCGCGCCCAGTCCAGGAGCGTCCACTCTGGCGGGGTCACGTCGTCCGCGGTGCGCCGTACGTACGCCTGCTGCATCAGCACCTCGCGCGCGAGCTCCAGCAACACGTCACGCACGGGTCCTGGGTGCAGGGCGTCTTCGTCTTCGAGGCGGGCGACCATCGCGGCCCGGGCCGCCGCCGGATCCGGGTCGGGGTCGGGGTTTTGGCGGGGTAGGGCGGCGGTGAGCCCGTCGGCAAGGGGGTGTTCGGGCATGGGCGGGTGCCTCCTCGGCATCCGGGAACGGGATGGTGCGGCGTGGGGGTCAGGCCCAGCCGAGTTCGGTGTACGTCTCGCCGCGGCCGATCGCCTCGATCGCGATCTCCGTGTACCTGACCATGGGTTTCGGAAGCTGGGCCGGGTCGGCCCAGACCCACTCCAGGCACCTGTCCGGCTCGCGCACCTCGGGCGTTCCGGACCACGTGCGGGCGCGGAAGAAGAGCCCGATCCTCGGCTGCCCGTCGGAGTCGTCGCCCTCGTCGAGCATGTGCACGGTGTGGACGAGCTCGAGATCCTCCGGCGCGATGATGAGGCCGGCTTCCTCCGCGGCCTCCCGGATTAGCCCGGCCATGGCGCCCTCGGTCTCCAAGTGCCCGGCGAGGGCGTGGAAATGGCCGCCTGCGAACGCGACGTCGGGATGGCGGAGCCCCAGGAGGATCTTTCCGTCTTTGCGTTGGAGGTAGAGGTGGACTCCGACCACGTTCAGCCGGGCCCGGCTTCCCCCGACCCGCGCGGGCCCGCCTGCCCGGGGTGCCGGTACCGGGGCGGTCTTCTGGTGCAGGGCGATGACCTCGGCCGTCCACGGGCACATCGTCAGCCAGGCCGTGGTCTCAGCGGCGAACCACCGGTACATGATGCCCTCGGGGCACGGCAGGGTGCTGTCGTCGCCGTCCCAGGTACCGAGGTAAACCTGGATGTGGCCCTTCTCGCCGGTGGGGCCGTGTGAGCTGACGACGGTGAGGGGCTCCAGCGGCACCCTCAGGCCCGTCTCCTCGAACAGTTCGCGCTCGACGGCCTGGCGGCAGGTTTCCTCGCCCTCGCGGTTCCCGCCGGGGATGGACCAGGTGCCCGGGTCGCAGATGTGCGGCTTGTTGGCGTCCCTGAGATGCAGCAGGTACTGGCCGGCGGAGTTGACCAGGAGTGCAGCGGTGCCTTGCGGCTCGGTGGACAGGGCGGTCATCTGGGGCTCCTCAGGATCGGGAACGAGTGGTGTCGGAGGGCGGCGTGGAGGCGGAGACCGGCATGGTGGTGAGGCGGGCCACCGGCGAGCGCCACAGGATGAGCGCGGGCACGGCGAGGACGAGTGCTCCGGCCAGCAGGACCGTCCGCACGTTCGTGGCGGAGGCCAGGGCGCCCGCGGCCAGTGCGGCGAAGGGCCGGCTGCCGGAGACCAGCCAGGTAGAGGTCTGCTGGGCGCGGGCCTGCAGCTCGGGCGGGCAGATCTGCTGGCGGACCGATTTCTCCGCGATGCAGATGTCTCATGAGACATTCGTAGAGCCGCAGTCTCTGGGCTGAACATCTGCTGATGGTGGCGCCACTTCGAGTCTGCTGTGCGGAAGTCTGAGACATCGGAGCCCTGGGTTGGCCGGCCACGAGAGTCACCCGTTCGGGCGACGTTCGAGGTTGGTACGTATGACCAGCTGTGCGCTGCGCCAGCGCCATGCTCACACACCGGGGACGTGTCAGAGCCCGACCAGCTGGGCACGAGCACGCAAACGCGGAGATGTCTACAGCTCCCGTACCGCAGGGCACGGGCGGGCATGCACGGGACCTTCTCATCCGGGCGGCCTCTTCGCCTTCCGCGACGAACAGCCCACCGCCCGGCACTCGATCACGCTTGGCGTCGAGCAGGTCGCGATCACGACCAAGCGGGCCGTCGATGTAGCTGTCGTCCTGGGACGCGGTCGCCCGGGCCACCGACATCAACTGGGCCACCTGAGGGCTGGCCGACGCGTAGTAAACGGCCGCACCCACCAGGCGATATGGCCAGATTCGCCCGCCCCTGTACTGCAAGGACTGGGGGCATGCCCGCCCGCACAGCGCGGGCATGACCCCAACACTATTTAGCGACTTGCGGAGTTCAGCCATTGCTGATTTCTGCGCATGTTCCAGGTGGTGTGGCGGGGTCAGTGCTGGCTGTATCCGTCGAGGAAGGTTGCGATACGGGTGACCGCGTCGGTGAGCTCCTCGGCGCGGGGCAGGGTGACGAGGCGGAAGTGGTCGGGTTCGGGCCAGTTGAAGCCGGTGCCTTGGACGATGAGGAGGTGCTGGGCTCTGAGGAGGTCGAGTACCAACCGCGCGTCATCGTTGATCTTGTGGACCGTGCGGTCGAGGCGGGGGAAGGCGTACAGCGCGCCTTGGGGCTTGACGCACGAGACGCCGGGGATGTCGTTGAGCAGCTTCCAGGCAGTGTCGCGCTGCTGGGTCAGCCGTCCATCGGGCAGGAGCAGGTCGTTGATGGACTGCGGGCCGCCGAGTGCGGCGTTGATGGCGTACTGGGCGGGCATGCTGGCGCACAGGCGCATGTTGGCGAGGATGTTGAGGCCCTCGATGTAGCTGGTGGCGTGGGCTTTCGGGCCGGAGACGGCCATCCAGCCGGAGCGGTATCCAGCTACCCGGTAGGCCTTGGACAAGCCGTTGAACGTCAGGCACAGCAGGTCGGGGGCGAGGGAGGCGGTGCAGGTGTGGGCCAGGCCGTCGTACAGGATTTTGTCGTAGATCTCGTCCGAGCAGACGATCAGCTGGTGGCGGCGGGCGATCTCCATGAGGCCGTGCAACAGGGCAGTGGAGTAGACGGCGCCGGTGGGGTTGTTCGGATTGATCAGGACCAGGGCCCGGGTGCGAGGAGTGATCTTGGCTTCGATGTCGGCGAGGTCGGGGAACCAGCCGGCCTGTTCGTCGCAGCGGTAGTGCACGGCTGTGCCGCCGGCCAGCGAGACCGATGCGGTCCAGAGGGGGTAGTCGGGTGCGGGGATCAGTACTTCGTCGCCGTTGTCGAGCAGGGCCTGCATGGACATCTGGATCAGCTCGGAGGCTCCGTTGCCCAGGTAGATGTCTTCGGCTGTCAGGCCGGTCACGCCGCGCTGCAGGTAGTAGTCGGTGATGGCCCGGCGGGCTGAGGGCAGTCCTTTGGCGTCGCCGTAGCCGTGTGCGCTGGCCAGGTTGCCGGTGATTTCCCGGAGGATCTCCGTGGGCGCTTCGAAGCCGAATGCGGCGGGGTTGCCGGTGTGGAGCTTCAGAATGCGGTGGCCCTCGTTTTCCAGGCGCGTCGCCTCCTCGAGTACCGGTCCGCGGATGTCGTAGCAGACTCCTGCGAGCTTGCTGGACTGGTTTACCTGCATGTGGTTCACCTCATGGCTGGGAGATTGCGGAGGGCCGGGCCTTGTGGGCTCCGGTGGGCGGTCGGCGCGGCAGCCGTTGCATGGGCGCGCTCTGACCTGCCGCGTTCCGCGCCCGCCAGTGGCGTGGGCTTGGGCAGTGACGAGGATCGCGGCCGTCCGGCCCGCGGGCCCTGACGTACACAGGTGTCCGCGTGCCGCAGGAGCAGGATGGTTTCGGACGCGGCGGTGGTGTCCCGCGGTCAGGATTGAGAATCGGTGGGATGTGCGGAGTCGCGGATCAGGGCGCTTGCCAGGGCCTGGGTGAGCCCGGGTTCGTCGACGGAGGGCAGCAGCCGGTCCGGCCCCGCCAGCTCAGCCAGTGCGAAGGCAGCGGCCAGGAGACTGTGCGGGGTGAGCCGCCGGGTGCGTGCCGCGGCGGACAGCAGGGCGGGCAGAGCGTGGAGGGGGTGAGCGCGAGAGGCCGTTGCACCCAGCGGGGGCAGATTCTGAGGGCAGGCGCGCAGCACGGGTGTTCCGTCCCGAGGGGCGGGGACGCCGGTCAGGTCGATCAGGAGGTCGGCGGGGCCGGCCGGGTCCACCAGCGGCGCTCCGCTTTGATGCAGGGTCAGGGTCCTGATGCCGGCAGCCGTGAGTAGGCCGGACAGGTCTCCGCCGCGATGAGCGCCGGTGAGGGTCACGCGCGCCTCGCCGGTGGGGATCGCCTTGTGGCGAAGAGCGTTGAGGGCGGCAGCGGTGACGGCGACCGCGTGGGCGTGGCTGGTGGTGTCCACGACCGGTGTGTCGGTGTGCTCCAGGGTGGCGCGGACCGCGCCGACGTAGGCGGGGTGAGTGTGCGACAGGCACAGCGCCGCGAAGCCGGGAGCCAGCGCGGCGGCCGTGGCAGCGAAGTCCTCGGGTGTGTCGGCGTTGATCGGCAGGGGATAGATGTCCAGGCCGGTGGTCCTGCGCAGGTGGGCGGCGGCGGACTCCAGGGCCGGCAGGACCACGGCGGCGGGCAGGGGGCCCAGATCGGCGACGGCGGAGGCGTTGGAGAGCAGTGCGATGCGGTGGCGCCGGCCGGTGCAGGAGTCGACGCTGCCGGGATTGAGGAGCAGATGCTGGATGACGCGGTGGTCGGCTTCGGTGTCCAGGAGCGCCCTCTCGCGAGGGGTGCCGGCGGGCACGCACAGCCGTTGGGTGATCTTGCCCGTGGCGGCAGCGTCCAGGGCGGGATCGCCCAGGTGGATCAGGGCTGTGCCGAGGCGGTCCCGCAGAAGTGTGCACAGCCGCAGCAGGGTCTCAGGCCCGTCTGTGTCGGCGCTGATCCGGTCGAGGTCGACACCGGGGTCGTGGTCCGTCTCGGTCATGACGGCCCCGGCGACGGAGGCGATGAGCGCCGCGGCTGCGGTAGCCGCGGTCGGCTGCACGTGGGCGGTGAGGCTGAAGGCCGGGCCGGGTCTGCCGGGCGAGGGAATCTGAAGATTGCTGCTGTTGTGCGGCATGCGGGCCTGGGTCCTTATCCGGGGCATTGGGGCTGGTGGCCTGGGCTGCTCAGGCCGGGGCGCGGGTGAGGCGGTATCCGGTGACGTTGTCCGGGCGGATCCGCAGGAGGTGCTCATGGGAGGTCTGCGGTCCGGCGTGGAGCATCAGGCGATAGCGGGCCTGCTGGTAGCCGTTGGTGATGCGCTGCGCGGGGCCGCTGACCGTCACGGTCCAGCCGGTGTGGTCCTGCGGGTCGACCCATTCGGTCTGGTAGGTGAGGCGGCCGGGACACCGGAACACCGCGGGCGGGCCAGTGAGCTGGACGCGTACGACGAGATACCCGAAGTCGCGGCAGTGGCGCAGGACACGTACTGCGGGCAGTCCCGGCGCGTCGTGGATCAAGCGCCCCGCGGTCAGGATGTCGAGCAGGGGCAGCCCCTCGTCGGGTCCGAGTGCGATGGGACGGGGCAAGGCCCGCGTCGCCGGGGCTGGGTCCCCGTCCGGGTGGGATCGGCTCATCATCCGTGCACCCCCGTGCTCGGGTCCGCCTCGCCGCTCAGGTCGATGCCTCGCTCGCGTCCCAGGCGTTCGACGTCCTCCAGAGCCACGGTGTGCAGGGCCACCGCCCACGCGTCGCCCTGTTCGTCAGCCTCCACGCGGCCCCGTCGCAATTGCGCCGCCCGACGGCGGAGCTCCGGCTCGCCCATCAATCGCCTCCCGTGCCCTGCGCGCCCACCCACACTTCTCGGGTGCAACACGCGTGAAAAATGCGTCACTTCGTGACACCGCCGTGCGGCGGGACGCGGTTGCCCCGACGCCGCCCCCCACGGCAACCACTAGCTGCATACATTATCAGTTGCTAAGATTGGCAATTGGTAAACTCACTAGGAGGGGTCATGCGTATCACGCCGATTCGCGGAGAGAGGGCCCCGGTGCTGCTCTGCGCGGCGTGCGGGCTGCTGTGCCGCCCCTCCGCACTGGACGGCCAGGGGCACTGCTCGCGATGCGGAGGCTCCCGCCTCGTACAGTCCGGCCCCCGCCGCAAGCTGCACCGGGCCGGATTGGTGCGCGCCTGGCACCGGCTGGGGCGGTGGTGAGCATGTACTGGGATTCAGCGGAGTGTGACGGTGTAGGGGTGCTGCAGCTGTTCGGCTTCCTGGGCCGTCAGGATGCACACCGCTTCGAGGGGGCGGTGGACTGGGTGCGCTCCCGTTGTAAGGGCCCGCTGGTGCTCGACATGTCCGGCCTGCTCGGCTGGAGCGCAGCGGGCGAGGCCGCCGTGGTGCGAGCAGCCGGGGATTCGCTGGCCGTGTGCGGTCTGCGTGAGCGCCCCGCTCCACTCCTCGCCGCGCACGAGGCCGTGATCCGGATCTACCCGGACCTTCCCTCCGCGGTGGCCCACCTGGCCTCCGACGCGCGAAGCCGGGCAGAAGCCTCCCGCCCGGCCGGCGGTGTGCATTGATAAAGTCGGCAACCGATCATCTCTTGTCCGCGGCCGACGGAAGGCGCACCCGGCCGGGTGCCGCATACCGTCGGCACCGGTCCCCGAACCCATGAGGCGGCGGCCATGAGCACACCTCTGTACCAGCTCAAGGCCGACCTCTTCAAAACCCTGGGCCACCCGGTGCGCATCCGCGTACTCGAACTGCTCAGCCAGCGCGAACACGCCGTCGCCGAACTGCTCCCCGAAGTGGGCATCGAAGCCGCCCACCTCTCCCAGCAGCTGGCCATCCTGCGCCGCGCGAACCTGGTCGCCACCCGTAAGGAAGGCTCGGCGGTCTTCTACCACCTCACCACACCCCAGGTCGCCGACCTCCTGACCGCAGCCCGCAGCATCCTCAGCGGTCTCCTGGCCGGCCAGGCCGGACTCCTCGAAGACCTCCGGGCCGCAGCGCCCTCCGTCAGAGCACCCGCCCCTGCACGCCCGGCCTGACGCCCGCGTGCCCCACCCCCTGGAGCCGACGATGCCCCCTCCAACGAGCCCCACCGCCGCCGACGCCATGATCCCGCCGGACCTGCAGATCAGCGACCACACCAGCATCGACAGGGCGCTCGACGTTCTGCGCGGATCCCACAGCCAGTACGTACTCATCCGCGACGACACCGGCCGGTGCGCCGGCATCGTCACCCGCGACCAGCTCACCGCCCACGGGGCAAAACCCTGGTACGCCGAGAACACCCGCGTCCGTGACATCGCGCACGAGCACAGCCCGTTCGCCCGCCCCGGCATGCCCGCCTCGGAAGCCGCCGCCGCCATGCGCGAACGGTCTCTGACGGTCCTGCCCGTCGTCGATGAGGACGGCTTCGCCGTAGGCATCCTCACCACCGAACGGCTGCAGACACTCCTCGGCACAGCATCACAGGACACGCAGGAGCAACCCTGACCCCAGGCTGCCGATCCGGCATTTCCCGTGCCCCCGAAACCGACGGCCCCGCCCAAGGCCGGTCCGGCTGCCGCCGAGGCTGCACGAAGCCCGCTGGGCGGCTCTCGGACGACCGCAGGCGAGCCGCCGCAGCCCCGAAAAGACCAGGCGCTCGCCCTCACAGCGTCGGAATGATCCAGCGGCTTAGAGGTTCTCACGTGGACAGGTTCCTGAGCTCCTTGCAGCAGGTCGGGGCGGTGGCCATGGCTGACCACGGCTCCGCCAGTCGTTGCGGACCGCGTACGGGATCTTGAGACCATGAGCAGCCCATGGCAGGCTCGTGCCGCATGATCGATGATTTCGCGAAAGACAACCTGCACAAGAGGCTGCGGCGGGACCGTGAGGCGCTGCTCTGGAAGCTCGATGGCTTGTCCGAGTACGACGCGCGCCGGCCTCTGACAGCGACCGGGACCAACCTCCTCGGCCTGGTCAAACACGTGGCCACGGTCGAGGCCAGGTACTTCGGTGAGGTCTTCGACCGCCCTTCTCCGGAGCCGCTTTGCCGGTGGCAGGATTCCGACGGCAGTGATCAATGGGCGGCCGAGAACGAAACGTGTGGTCAGATCGTCGGGTTCTACCGGCGCACGTGGGAACACTCGGATGCGACGATCGACGAGCTTGCCCTCGACGCCCCCGGCCACGTGCCCTGGTGGCCGGAGCCTTATGCCGACACGAACCTGTTCGCCATCATGGTCCATGTCCTCGGCGAGACCATCCGGCATGCCGGGCATGCCGACATCCTGCGCGAGGGCGTAGACGGCCGGACCGGGATGCGCGCCGAACACGAGCAGCCGATCGACAAGGAAGCCCGCGCGGCCTACTTCGCGAAGATCGAGCGAGCCGCCAGGACGGCCACACCAACCACCGCGTAGGGGCTGTTCCACGACATGACGTGATGTTCGAACGGCATGATGCCGGTTGTGAGTGCTGATCTGTCGAAGCGTCTGGTTCCAGATGAGCTCTGGGAGCTGGTTGCCCCGTTATTGCCGTCGTTCGCCGTTCGACCGCAAGGTGGTGGGACCGCTCCGTGTGACGAACGGGCTGTGTTCACGGCAGTGGTGTACGTGCTGACCAGCGGCTGTGCCTGGCGGCATCTGCCGCCGACGTTCGGCACGTCCTTCGCCACCGCCCATCGCCGCTTCACGGTATGGACCGAGGTCGGCCTGTGGCGTCGGCTGCATCGGGCGGTGCTGGACGAACTCGGGGTCCGGGGCGAATTGGACTGGACCTCGGAGATCGTCGAATCGGCCTCCGTTCGCGCCAAAAGGAAGGATCGCTGACGGGGCCGAACCCGGTCGATCGCGGCAAGAAGGGCAGCAAGCTGCACATCTTGTCTGATGCCCAGGGCATCCCTCTCGCCGTCGCCGTGTCGGGTGCGAACATGCACGACAGTCTCGCCTTCAAGCCGCTCATCCTCGGCATCCCCGCCGGCCGGTCCCGCCGGGGACCCCGGCGGCGCCGACCTGTCAAACTCCGCGCGGACAAGGCGTACTTCTCCGCCGAACACCTCATCTGGCTGCGCGAGCGTGGGCTCGTCGCGCGCATCGCGCGGCCAGGCTTCGAGTCCGGCGAACGCCTCGGCCGGCACCGCTGGAAGATCGATCGATCGCTTGGCTCTTCGGCTACGGGTGGCGCCGTCGCGGCGCCGAGGCCCGCCTTGGGGTCGCCAATCCGCTGCCCACGCCACGCGCGGGGAGCAGTGGGCGCCCCTGCGGCTGGATGCCCTCAACGGGTGAAGCTTCAAGCTTCGGAGACGCTATACAGCCGCAGGGTCGGGTGTCGTGCTTCGTCAAGGCCGGGGCTCTGGCGGGGCCGTAGGGAGCTGCAGACTGCCAGACATGCCGACATGCCGACATGGACAGTTGCGAAAAATTGCAACTCTTGGGCGTGGGAAAAGTGGCTGCGCTCAGATTTCGAGGTCGGCTTCGATGCGCCGCAGCTGGTGGCGGGCCATGGCCAGGTTGGCGTTGCGCTTGTCGAGGACGAGGTAGAGGAAGAGGGTTTCCTTGCCGCGTCCGGTACACAGCAGTAGGAGGTGGTACTGGTTGCCGAGGGTGATCAGGACGTCCTCGATGGCGTCGGTGAGTCCGAGGTGTTCCATCGTGCGGACTTTGGCGCGGATGACGTCGGTGTTGCCGGCTGCGGCCACGGTGAGGTCGAGGTCGCGTCCGCCGCCTGCGGTGCCGAGTGCCATTCCGCTGTTGTAGTCGACCACTGCGGCTCCGAGGGTCCCCTCGACGCTGGTCATGATGTCCTTGAGGGCGGTGTCCACGTTGGCCATGATGTCGCCTTCCGGTGTGTCTGCGTGCGCGCTGGGCGCGGGCTGTCACCGGGACGCTACTCATTGCCTGGCCCCGCCCGTGGGGGATTCGGCAAGTTCGGGTGGGGTTGGCGTGATCCGGGCGGAGGGAGTGGGGCGGGCCGTTCCGCAGCGCGGGAGGGCGCCGGAGGGCTGGCGGCCGGGGCGGGTTATCGGTGGGGGTGGGCGGTGAGGTCGGCCAGCAGGCTGGCCTGGCCCTGCAGGACGCCGGTGAGGATACTGCGGGCCACGCGCAGGAGTTCGGTGACTTCGTCGCTGGCGAGTCGGTAGTGGACGCTGACGCCCTCTCGTCGGGTGTGGACGAGGTTGGCTCTGCGGAGCACGGCGAGTTGCTGGGACAGGGACGCGGATTCCACGCCTACCTCGGTGAGGAGTTCGGAGACTGCGTGTTCGCGTTGGCTCAGGAGTTCCAGGACGCGGATGCGTACCGGGTGGCCGAGGGTTTTGAAGAACTCTGCCTTCAGCTGGTAAAGGGGAGTGCTGACCTCTGGGGTCTCGTCGTCGTTCGCTTTGCTGGCGCGTCCTGGCACGGCGTGGGCCCAATCCTGGCGTCGGGCGGCTGTCGGGCTTCTGCCGCGCTGTGACCGCCACAATTGCAGAATTCCGTACGCTGCGGCACTGACTGCGGGCCGCGGCCGGGGGTCACTGGCTCGAGTGTGTTTTCTCGCCATGGCCTGGCCAAGGAAGTGCCAAGGCGGCCCGTTGTCCCGGGCGTCGGGTCTGGTGCCTGTCTAGGGTGATGTGCGTGAGTGCCCAGGGTGAAGGCGGCGGGAAGGTGCTGGGGAGGCGCGGGCTCGGTCGCTTCGCCCTCACGGGTGCGGTCGCCTTGGGGGCGGGGCTGGTATCCGGTTCCAGTGCCGTCTCGACCCGTTCCGATGGCGGGGTGCGCAGGCGTCCCGTGACGCCGGAGGGCGCGTGGGCGGAGCTGGCCGCGGGCAACGGCCGCTGGCGGACACTGCGGGAGCGGCATCCGGACGAGTCGGCTGGGTTGCGCCGGGAGCTGGTGGGCGGCCAGCATCCGTTCGCCGTGGTGCTGGGCTGTGTGGACTCCCGCGTTCCGCCGGAGCTGGTCTTCGATCAGGGGCTCGGTGACCTGCTGACGGTCCGCTCGGCCGGTGAGGTCTTGGACGAGGCGGTGGTGGGGAGCGTCGCGTACGGGGTGCTGGAGCTGGGGATCCCGCTGGTGGTGGTCCTGGGGCACCAGGCGTGCGGGGCCGTCGCCGCCGCCGTCCACGCCGAGACGGGGCACGGTGAGCTGCCGGGTCCTCTGCGGTATCTGGCCGGGCAGATCCGTCCGTCGATCGATCGCACGCTGAGGGGGGACGCGTGCGTGGACGCGGCGGTCACCGCGAACGTGCGCCGGGTGGCCGCGCGGCTGGCCGCCCAGTCCGAGATGGCGGGGCGTATCGCGGCGGGGAAGCTGGCGGTGGTCGGGGCCCGCTACGAACTGGCCGGCCAGTGGGTGCACCAGGTCGGCTGACCGGGAGCGGGCGGTCAAAGAGACTGGCGGGCGGGGCAGGCCACGCTAGACTTGCAGAGTTATGCAATTTACTAGTTCCATGATGGTGGACGGGGGGTTGTGGTGTGGTCGGATTCGAGGGTGCGGCGCTGGAGCGGGTCCGTGTGGCGCGGGTTCGTCTGGAGGCTGCGCGGGAGGCCGAGGACGCCTTCGAGGAGGCGCAGGCAGCCGAGGAGCTGGAGGACGCTTCGCGTCTGGCCCGGGAGCACGGCATCGGTGCTGATGAGCCGGGTGTCCGGTGAATCCGGCGGCGTGGCCGCAGGCGGGCCGGTAATGGGGCGCGGTCCGAGCGGGCGGCAGTTGGTCCGGGAGCGTCGCCATGCCTGGACGGTGCCGCTGGCGCCGGGTTCGGTGAGGGCCGCGCGCGAGCGCACCGAACGGTCCCTGGTGCTGTTCGGTGTGGGAGGGGCGTCCTCGCTCGGCGGTGCGGTGCTGTTGGTGGTCAGCGAGCTGGTGGCCAACGCGGCCCGCCATGCCACGGCATCCCCGGAGGCTGAGATCACCCTGACCATGACCGATCACTTGCTCGTCGTCGCCGTCGGGGACCTCGACCCGCGCCCGGTCACGCTCGCCGACCGGTCCGCGGGACAGGGGCTGTGCACGGTGGCGGACCTGGCGCGGGCCCACGGCGGCGACGTCGGTGTCGAACCCTCGCCCGACGGGCGCGGGAAGACGGTGCTGGTCCGCTTCATCCTGCCGTCCGGAACACCGTGACCGGCTCATCGTGAGCGGCACCGACGAAGTGGAGGAGTAGATGTACGAGATCACGTATCTGGGCGGGGACGATCCGGCGACCTTCCGGGTGGCGGCCGCCGAGGTCGCGGGACTCATCGAGCAGGCCGGCTCCGTCGGTGCCACGATCCTGATCCGGCCCTACGCCCGCCCGGCGACCGGTCGGGACGCCGCAGCGGCAGGGAAGGGAGCAGGTCAGTCATGAGCGACGACAAACGCGCCGAGACGGCGAGAGCGGATGCGGAGAAGTGGAAGGAGAAAGGGGTCGCGCTGCGCGCGTTCTTCTACATCTTCGGCACGCACGTGTTCGCCGGATTCATCTGGCTGCTGTTCTATCTGGGCCAGCACGCCCAGAAGTAACCGCATTCGCCGAGCAGGGCACGGCCATGACATCGAAGGCGCGGACCCCGCCGGCCCGGGACGACCTGCGGCGCCGCGCCGCGGGCGAATAGGAGTGCCGCATGCTCGCGGCGATCGGGGTGGCGCGGTGGTGTTCCCGCGGCTGGCTCCGTCGGCCGTCCGCTTGGTGCCTCGCGTGGTGTCGGCCGGTTCGGTGACCCATGCCGCGGAGCGTGTCGGTGACGGGCATCGCCACACTGGAGCGTGAACCGGGGCGTTTTGTCCGCTGCCCGGGCCTGCTGCCGCTGACGGGCGAGGGCTCGGGCCAGGGCGCGATCCTGGGCATCCGCCGCGCTTCGCTCACCGGCCGTAGTCTGATGGCCGGCTCCTGTAAGCACTCCACGGCGGGCTGGGGGCCCGAAGAAAGAGGGAAGCGGCCGTCTCCCGGTGTCAGAAGCGCCGGGTGAACCCCGCACTACGGAAGACGGCCGCCGTCTGAGGGCGCCCGGCCGGCTATTTCCGGCTGGTGGCGCGCAGGTCGGCCAGGAGATCGGCCTGGCCCTGCAGGAGACCGGACAGGATGCCGCGGGCGACGCGCAGGAGTTCGGCGACGTCGGGGCTGGTGAGCCGGTAGTACACGTTGGAGCCCTCACGGCGGGTGGCCACGAGGTTGGCTTTGCGCAGCACCGCGAGCTGCTGGGACAGGGAAGCGGCTTCGATGCCGACCTCGGCCAGCAACTCGCCGACCGCCTGCTCACGCTCGGCCAACAGCTCCAGCACCCGGATCCGGGCCGGATGGCCGAGCGTTTTGAAGAACTCGGCCTTCAGCTGGTACAGCGGCGTGACCATCGGCGCTCCTGCGGCGCCGGCCGGGCCGCTGCCATCCCGGGCCGTGTTCTTCGCGCGTGTACCTGGCACCTCGTCCACCCAAACTCTCCACCAGGGGACCTGCTCCAGCGTCCCCGTCAACATCCTGCGACCTCTACAATTGCAGATTTTCGCAACTGATGGATACCCGCGGGAGCGGATCAGGCCGAACAGCCCGTCGTTGAGGGCGCTTCGGCCCGGGCCTCTGTGGCCGGGTCAGGCCTTCTTGACGAATTCGCTCTTCAGGACCAGGCCCTTGACCTTTTTGGTGTTGCACTCGATCTCGCCGGGCCGGGAGGTGAGGCGGATGTTCTTGACGAGGGTGCCGCGCTTGAGGGTCTCGGAGGTGCCCTTGACCTTGAGGTCCTTGGTCAGCGTGACGGAGTCTCCCTCCTCGAGCACGGTGCCGTTGGAGTCCTTGACGGTGATGTCGCTCATGATGTGGCTGTGTTCCTTGGTTGCGAGGTGGCGGGTCAGATAGTGCTGGCCGTGACCACGGGGCGGGTGGGCCAGTTGTCGGTGCTCCACTGCCTGGCGGGCTGGCGAATCTGGCGGTGTGCGGCCAGGGCTGCGGGCAGGTCGGGGTGGACGGGTATGGCGGGTCCGGTGGCGTCGGGGACGAGGGAGCCGTCGGCGGGGATCGCGGCGAGTTCGAGGCGACGCCCGTGTTCGGCCAGCAGGCGGGCGGCCTGGGCGACGGCCAGCTGCCCGCCGGCCGACCAGCCGTGCAGGGCGGTCAGGTCCAGGATCACGGGCCCGGTGCCCCGGGCCAGGGCCCAGCCCACCGCGCCGGTGAAGCGGCCGGTCGCCTCCGCGCCGAGGTATCCGGCCAGGGAGAGGACCGCCAGGTCCTCGTGGGCGGCGTAGTTCCACTCGATCGTCATCGTGGCTTCCTCGGTGTTCACAGGGGCAGGGTGATCCAGACGCTCTTGCCGCGGCCGTCCGCGTCCGGGCGCACGACGGCGGTGCCGCCCAGTTCCATGGTCATCTCCACCACGGTGGCCAGCCCGCTGCCCGGCTTGATGGCCAGTGCCCCGTAGAGGGCGGGCAGGTAGGGGTGGCGGTCGTGGACGGCGAATGCGAACACGCCCGGGCCGTGGGCGTAGGTGACGGTGAGCGTCGGGGAGAGCGCGGCGGCGTGGCGGACGGCGTTGGTGACCAGCTCGGCCAGGATCAGCAGCGCCGGTCCGACACTCGGATGGCGAAGACCCACACCGCACTCCAGCAGCACGAGCTCGGTCGTCTCCCTCGCGGTGCGTACGGCGGCTCCCATCGCGGGCAGGGTCAGCACATGCCGGTAGGGCAAGGTCTCCGTCCGGACGCTCACCGCTCCTCCACGGGCGTCAGGCGGTGTCCGGTGAGGGCTTGCGGGTGCAGCCGCAGCAGCGTGTCATGGGGCCCGTACGCCATCCCGGGCAGGATGCGCCGGTAGTGGGCCGTCTCATCGGTGTCGGTGATCACCTCGGCCGGGCCGTGGACGGTGAGTGTCCACCCGGTGCCGGTCCGCGGGTGGATCTGGTCGACCTGGTAGGTCAGCACCGTCCGGCCGGCGACGGCCGATGTCTGCACCGGCGCGCGCACGACCAGCCGCCCGCACGCCATCACGTGCGTGGCGGGCCGGATGACGGCCTGCTCCCGCCGTACATACACCAGGCGGCCCCGGTAGAGCGGACGGCCGTGGCTTGCTCCTTCGAGGAGCCAGAGCACTTCTGCCCCGGACATGTCGGTCAGGTTCAGGTCGGCGGGGACGGTCATCGCGGGCCCTTCCGGATGCGGTGCGACTCAGGCAGGTGCGGTCGGTGGCGCGCCGGCACAAGCCCGGCCTGCTCCAGGTGCTTGCGGGCGCCGGCGATGGCCTCGGGGGTAGTGGCGTACTCGCGGTCTTCCTGCTGGAGCAAGGCCAGGGCGCCCACCGATTCCAGGGCCTGGCGCTGACCGGGGCGGATGCCGGAGGTCATCACGGCGATCCCCCGCCGGTTCAGCTTCTCCACCGCGTCCTTCAACACCAGCGCGCCAGTGGCGTCCAGGGTCGTGACGCGGGACATGCGCAGGATCACCACCCTCACGTCAGCGACCTCGGACAGCTCCAGGAGGAAGCGGTGCGCGCCGGCGAAGAACAGAGGCCCGTCGATGCGGTAGGCCACGATGTGCTCGGCCAGGAGAGCGTGCTCCTCGGCGCTGTGCTCACCGGGCATGTCAGGGCGGAAATCGACCTGGTCCATCCGCGCCTGGCCCGCCACAGCCCGAAGGGCCAGGGCCCCGGCGACGACGAGACCGATGATCACCGCGTAGACGAGGTCGAGGACGAGCGTGGCCACCGCGGTCAAGACCAGGACCACCGCATCCGAGCGCGTGGCCCTCACCATCGCCCTCAGAGCGCCGACCTCGATCATGCGGATCGCGGTAGCCAGCAACACACCCGCCAGCGCCGCAAGCGGAATCTTCGACACCAGCGGAGCCGCGGCGAACACGATCACCGCCAGCACCGCCGCATGCGACAAGGACGCCAGCCGCGAGGAGGCTCCGCTGCGCACGTTGACCGCCGTCCGGGCTATCGCCGCAGTCGCGGGCACACCGCCGAACAGCGGGGCCGCCAGATTCGCAAGCCCCTGCCCGAACAATTCCCTGTCCGGGTCGTGCTTCTGCCCCACCGTCATCCCGTCAGCCACCGTGGCCGACAGCAGCGACTCCAGCGCCGCCAGCGCGGCCACCGCCACCGCAGGCGCGAGCAGCGAGCCGAGCGCGGAGACGTCGAGGAAGGACAGCGACGGAGCGGGAAGTCCGGACGGCAGATCACCGATCGGCGCCGCACCCCGCAGCCCGAACACCTGAACCAAGGCGGTGGCGGCGATGACCGCGACGATCGAGAAAGGGATCGCCGGACGCCACCGCGCCCCGGCCAGCATCACCACGGCCACACCCAGCGAGAGCCCGATCGCCGTCCAGTTCGGAAACGCCACGAACTCGACCACGGCCCGCCAGGCCACCAGCAGGACCTTCTCGCCCTCGGGCTTGGCCACCCCGAGCGCGTTGGGGATCTGCTGGAGACCGATCACGCACGCGATACCGAGGGTGAAACCCTCCACCACCGGCGCCGGCACGTACTGCATATACCTGCCGGCCCGCAGCAGCGCCAGACCGATCAGCATGACACCGGCCATCAGCCCGACCGTCAGCACACCGCCGGGCCCGTACTGTGCCACGATCGGCACCAGCACGACGGTCATCGCCCCGGTCGGTCCGGACACCTGCAGGTTGGAGCCGCCGAATATCGCCGCCAAAGCGCCCGCGACCACTGCGGTGGCAAGTCCCGCCTCCGCGCCCAGACCCGAGGAAACGCCGAAGCCCAGGGCCAGAGGCAGGGCCACGATCGCCACCGTCAGCCCCGCCAGCAGATTCCGCCGGGGGTCGCGGGTCATCCCAGCTAGATCTGCGCGCGTGGGCAGCACCGCCCGCAGTCGGCTCGCCGACTCCACGAGGAACGTGTTCACGACGCACGGCCTCCCGTCTCGCGCAGCTCCGCCAGGAGCTGCGTCTGCCCGGTGAGGACCTCGGTCAGGATCCGGCGTGCCGCCAGCATCAGCTGGGCCACGTCGCCGCCGGCTACCGCGTAGACGACCGTGGAGCCGTTGCGGGAAGAGGTGACAATCCCGGACCGGCGCAGGACCGCCAGCTGCTGCGACAAGGCAGAGGGCTCCACCTCGATCGACGCCAGCAGCTCGCGCACCGGCAATGGCCCGTCCTGCAGCAACTCGAGTACGCGTATGCGCACGGGGTGCCCGAGCATGCGGAAGAACTCGGCCTTCGCCTGATACAGCGGAACCGGCACGATCTCCACCCTTCAACGCCGCGGGCCTGCGGTCTGGTGCCGTGCCCGCGGCTACCTACGGACACAACTCCTACATCATGTATTCAATTGCAGATATTTGCAATTTATGGATGCTGCGGAAAGTTGTCGCCGCGAGGAGTACCGTCATGCCGTGAGGTCTCGCCGCCACCCCCGTCGGCGAGACCTCACCGACTTCGGCGCCGTAGGCGTGACCTGCTCCGAGCCGGGCGGTGGGAATGCTTCCGTCCGGCCAGACCCTCCCCGGCGGAACGGGGGCGGTGGGTCAGATTTCAGGCAATCTTCACCGGCTTTGACAGCTTGGTCTTCGATGACGAAGCCGGCTTCTCGATGACGCCGCCGGTCGCCGTCCGCCCCCGGGGCCGGCCGGGACGGTGTCATCGGGCGCCGTCCGCGACTGTTCCCGGCCTGGTCCGCCGTAGCCTGATGGGTGGCCCTCACCAGCATCCTCTGGCTGGCGAGCACGGCTCGTGGGCACCACTCACCGCTCGCGCCCTGCACCTCATCCGCGGCTCTCCTGGTCGCGGTCGGCGAAGCCGGTGACCGGCTGCGGCAACACTTGACGGCACGCGAGGCAGCAGGCCACCGCGCTTGCGGCCCCGGATGTGTGGTGGCGGGCGTCGAATGCGGCGAGAGGGCAGCAGAGGGTGGAGCGGCCGACGCTAAGATGCCCGGCGATGGCAATGACGGACTCCTTCGCGGCGCGGCGCCGCAGCGTGACGGCGAGCGCCGCGAGGGAGGTGGCCGGTATGCCGCGCCTGCCGTGGCCGCGGCGGTGTCCAAGCCGACATCCACCCTGCGCACGACAGCTGGATGTCCAGCAGATATATGCCGACCCGTGTACCGCGCTGTATCCCCTGGATGCGGGAGTGCCGTCACGCGTGGGAATTGTTGTCGAGTCTTGTGCGGCGTCCGTCGAGCCCGACGATGTTGGTGCCCTGCTGTCGGCCGATCTCCTCGCGCAGGGCACAGTTGTCGTGGTGCAAGGCGGCGATAGCGGTGGCCGCGGCCCTGAGCTGTTTCTCCAGGAGCGCGCATGTTCGGGTCTTGGCGGCCAGTTTCTTGCGCAGCTTGCTGATCTCCTCGTCTCTGCGGGCCTCTCCGGACGTGGTCTTGCCCTGCTCGGCGATGCGGGCATCCCATTCGGCGAGGATCGGCCGAGCTCGGTTCATGGTGGCCCGGCTGACCTGGGCTTTTCTCCAGAGGTTCTCCTTGGTGAGCCGTCCGTCGGTGCGCCGTGGCTTTCCGGCAAACAGCCGCTGCATGGCGGCCCTCAGGGCCTCCGCGGTGTCGGGCGAGACACCGTCGCAGGTCATACGGCTGTGAGCGGTCATGCGGAGGTACCCCGGATCTTGTCAAGGACCGATTCGGCGCGTTCGGCTTCCCTGGCGATCAGGGCTTTGCGGCAGGCGGGCAGTCCAGGGGTCTTCAGGAGCTCGAGCTGGGTGCGGTGGTGTGCGTCGTAGAACGGGGCGTGCTCGGTGCCGATCATGCTGTTGGGGCAGCGGTCGGGCCGGCAGAGGTCTTCCAGCGGGCCGATATGCCCTTCGGGGATGATCGCGTTCTCCAGGCAGACGGCGCCGGTCGGGTTGCGTTCGTCGAACAGGCAGTTGTTGAGTGCTCCGAAGCGGATGGTGATCCGGGCTTTGCGCAGGAGGTCGTTTTCGACGCGGGCGTCTCCGTGGCGGGCCCGGGCGGTGGCTGTGATCTGCTCGAAGACGCCCTTGAGGCGTTCGGCTCCGGGGCCGAAGCCGATCTCCTGTCCTTGGGAGTGGGCCCCGTACAGGTCCTTGAGCCGGCGGAACCGGGCGGCGTGGACCGCGTCTTGAAGGTGCTTGGCCCAAGCGGAGTCGGGAGCTGCGTAGCCGCGGGTGGCGCGGTTGGCCAGGGCGCGGGTGGCGATGTGCTTGAGCTGCATGCCCAGCGCGATCTCGGAGCCGGCGAACTGGTCGGTGAGCATCGCCATCGTCCTGCGGAACATGTGGGGCCGGGCCTTGCCGTCGGGGATCGCAGCCAGCCCGGACCAGGTGAGGCCGGCGTTGACGAACCCGATGAACGAGTCGACCATGGCGCCGCCGTCGAGTTCTTCGTTGACAGCCTTGGGTGTCAGCGGGGCGAAGACCCGCACGGGGTGGGGGGAGACGGCCTCGGCGACCGCGATGGCCTCCGCGACCGGCTCGCTGATCCACCAGTGCTTGCGCGGTCGCCCGGGACGGCCCTTGACGAGGGTGGAGGCGACGGCGGGTGCGTTGTAGTGCTCGACGACGCTGCCCCGGACGATCTCTTGCAGTTCAGAACTTCGCATCATCGACAAGGCGGCCACCAGCACGAAGGCGGCATCGCGCAGGATCGTGGGCAGGCGGGACAGCTCGTAGAGGTCGAAACCGGGGTGCCAGGGGCCGCGGCTGCCGTCCGGGCGGGTGACCTGCGTCAGTTCCACGGGCAGGCCGTAGGCGTACCGGCCGTCGGCCACCGCCCGCTGGACCCTCTCTCTGCGCTGTCGGCCCGCCATGCAGTACGTCCCGAAGAACGAGCTGCTCTGCTTCTCCTTCACTCCCAGCAGCAGCGTCAGCATCACCCAGTAGACCTCCGGCTGCTGTCCTTCGGCCGTGTGCGGGTCGTGGTGGCAGGGCACCTTGTTCGCCGGGTCGGCCAGCCAGGCGTCCAGTTCCCCGTTCTTGTCGCGGACATCGGCCGAGAGCCTTGCGGCACGGCGCAGTTCCTTGAGCATGTCCAGTGCGCGGAAGATGTCCGGGGCGAAGACGTGGATGTACGTCCATGCGGCACGGACCAGCGCAAACCACATGTCGGGCGGAATCGCTTTCGTGGACAGGGTGCCATCGCGCACGTCTTTGGCCACCTGTCCCGGAGGTTTGCCCGGCCACGGGTTGACACCCGGCCAGCCGCAGCTGAGCGCCGGGGAGAGCGTCGCCATCCGCTGGACGAAGCTCACATGCCGTGTGAGCGTTCTCGGTTTCACTTCCCTCTTCAGTGCCTTGATGCGTCGGCGCAGATCGGACTCACTCCAGCGGGAGGGGTCCTCGGGAAGGCCGTCCTCGCGGGCCCAGGTGATCACACCGCGCAGGCAGCTGATCTCCAGATTGATGCTGCCGATGTCCCACGGGGTGAAGCCGAGGTGAAGCCCCGCCGCCTGGAGTGCCTCGTGGCCGGGGTTCGCCAGAATTATGATCATTTCGCGGGCGAGAAGATTCCAGGGCTCATCGGCCAGCACGCCGACCAGGCGCATCTTCCACCACGAGCGGTTGCGGTTGGCGGGCCGGCGCACGACACCGTTGAAGTCCATGAACTCGCTGTCGCCGAACAGCGGCATGCGGACCTGCGATCGGCGAGCCGCAGGCATCAGAGGGTGGCTCTGGACAACGGGTTCGTCCGGGCGGAACAGGGACCGGGGGCTCTCCCCGGAACTCGGGATGATCACGTGTCGAACTCCACATGTGCGGCCAGCGGGAGGTCGAGTGAGACCTCACCCGCGGTGATGTGCTTCCGGGCGAGGGCCTTCTCTTCCTCGGTGCGCTCGTCCATGGCAGCTCGGAGATTGGTGTAGGACTGGCCCCACAGCCGGGTGAACGTCTTCGGGTCAAGTCGCTGGCGCACCGTCTCCAGGTGCTCGGCGAACAGCATCAGCTGCGGCAGGTGGCTGGGCAGCAGCCACGCGTTGCGGCACTCCAGGCAGCGCAGCGGCGCCACGGCGCACAGCTCGCCCGGCGGGCTGAAGGGTGAATCCCACGGGTTCTTGCAGTGCGAGACGCCCATGTCGAGTTCGCCCTGGACAATGCCGTCCGCCTGCTCCCTGTCCAGCCCAAGTGCCTGCAGCCGTTCGCTGTCTTCGGTGATCTCGACTGCGTCGGACGAGATCAGGGTCGGCCCCTCCACCGCCTGCTGGAACCAGTGGTCCTGGGCTGTATTGATCACCTTGCCGGACAGGATCCGCAGCGTGGTGCCCTGGGCGTAGTGTCCGGCGAAGGTCTCCTCGAGGTGGTCGTCGGCGGCGACGCTGATCCGGCCGCCGGAGACGATGGCCTTCTCGACCTTGGTGGACTTCCGCAGCCGCCCGATATGGGCCTCACCGTCTACCGTGACGCCTGCCGTGTGAAGCCAATCGGTGAAACGTTGGCCCTGCATATTGGAATTCCAGCGGCCGAAGCGCAGGTCGTAATACACAAGTGAGGGACGGACGAACAGGGTGTCGCTCACCTCCGGGCACCGCTCCCGGACCTTCTCCGTGACCGCCAGCAGCCGGCGCACGATCGCGCTCACCTCCCGGCGCGGCCCGTCAAGCAACTCGCTCGCCGACACCTCACCTTGATCGGCGTTCCGGGGCTCGGAGGCGTCCCGGAAGGCGCGATGGCGTACCCGCGAAGCGCGGTCCTTGACCAGTGTCAGGCGTACGCCCTTGGGGAGGAACTCGATGTCCTGCGCGCCGAAGCCTGTGACCTCCTCCGAGGCGTGCCCGGTGGCGTCCACCAGCAGGACCCGGAAGGAGTGCAGATCCAGATTCGTAGGGTACAGGCGCGCGAGCAGCCGCAGAATCACATCCCGTCTGGCCCGACGCTTCGCTACCGTTCCGTCCGCTCTGAGCACCATCTCGCGCAACGCGTCGGGCCACTGCGCGGTGAGCGGGGGGAGCGCATCGCCGATCTGGCGTGGCTCGATCACTCCCCGCGACAGCCCCCACAACAGATCCGGCACATGGAGCCAGTCCCCTTCATCCGGATGCCGGCCCTGTGCCGCCAGAGACCAGCCATCGGCGAGCCGCTTCTCCAAGGCCTGCACCTCCTGCCACGCGGCCTTGACCAACGCCCGCTTGTCGGCCCGGCTGAACTCGTCCCGCTCCGAGCTATCACCCCACGGTGTCAAGCAACGGCCACGGGCGAACCTCGCGAGGGATTCGTCCAGCCCCCGCTCGGAATGGTCCTCCCGCCGCACGATCAGGACCCTCACGCACGACGCTGCCACCCCCGCCTGACGCGACCCTTCCTGGTAAGAGGCCGGCAGGGTGCGCTCCCACCGAGCCAGCAAAGGCAGCAGATCCGCCGACTCCAACGACAGGGATGCCGCCTCCTCGCACGCACCGTCCATCGCGGAGCACACCAGGTCGACCGCACGCACATAGTCGCGAGACGCTGAGGCCGACAGACCGGTGACCGCGACGTACTCGACCCATTCATCGGCGAGCTGAGCGGCCAGCCGTGAACACCGGTAATCTGCCGGATCGACATAGTGCAGGCGCTCGCGACCCTGCTCATTGACCGCCACCACACGAACGCCGAGGCGGCCGTCCCCGCCCGGAACCCCCAACGCCTGACGCAGAAACGCTGTCCACTCAGCCGACCTCCGCCACTTCACGCGCGCCATCAACCCACCCCCAACGGCGACTTCTCCAGACGGAAGGCCCTGGCGGCGATCTGCGCGTACGTGGCCTCCTCACCCCGGTCACCGACCCACCCGGCGAACGCCGCCTCGTACTCCTGCACCAGATCGTCGGTGTACTCCAGATACGCGTACGTCGTTTCCGGACTGGAATGACCAAGCCGCCGGCTCACGATCAACAACGGGTTGTAGCGGATATGCCCACTCAAATAGGAGCGGTGACGCCGACGCCGCGCAACCATGTCAGGCTCGGCCCCGTCCATCTGCTGCTCCAGATAGGTGAGCAGCTGCAGCGCGTACGTGTGACGCAGATCGTGCCAGCGCCATCTCTTCGCGGGCAGCTGCGGCGTCGTCTCATCAGCCAGCGCCACCATCCGGCGCCACGCCGCATGCCGGTACCGCTTCCAGGAATCTGCCCCCGGCATCAGCCCGCCCCGACACAGGAACACCGCCATCGCCTCCAGCCCGAACTCGCCCTCCCGGACCGTGATCCGGCGAAGGCGCGGCGGCATCGCCTGCATCGAGAACACCTGCGCCGTACCGTCGAGCGTGCCGTGGATCCGGCCTGTCTCCTCCTCCACGCGGGAGACGACGAACAGCTCCCGATGCTGGCGCTCCAGCCGCCTGGCCGCCGCCGCAGTGAACTCCTTCCGCTCCAGCAAGCAGTAAGTCTCGACCGCCCGCATGGCCTGCTCGGGAACGAAGACTCCACGCTCCTTCCCGTATTTCGCGCACGCCTGGACCGTGAACTCGGCCTCCTCTGCGCACTGGCCCACGCCCAGACCCAGCTCAGGCAGAAGAACCGTGGCCCACTCCTGCCACCGCATGCCGCTACACAAGGCCAGATCCGCGCCCGCTCGGTCGCGGTGCGGGGAGCTGCCCCGATAGGACCGGCTGAGCTGCGAGTCCGGGCACTGCCCGCCAAGACCGACATCTCTGAAGTAGCGGTACTGCCCCAGACTCAGATGCCGGATATCCATTCCCCGCCGCGTCCGCGGACTCAGCGCATTACGCCCTCGCGCCGCCACACGCATGGGTCGGCGCCGCAGGTACCGCTGCTCGACCGCGAAGGTGAAGAACTGGTCCAGCACCGACGACTCCTTCGACCACGCCGAGGTGCCGACCGGCTTCTTCTGCAACTGAGTGCGTTGCTTCTTGTACGCCACGAGATCGGACTCCGTGGCCGACAGCACGTCGCTCACACGCGTGTCCTGGTGAGCGCTGAACCGGGCCATGATCCGCCCGTAGTCCTTCAAGGTGCTTCCGGCCAGATCGGCGTACGACATGTTCCTGCCCCATGAACACAGCGGCTCCACCGGCATCATCGTCTCGGCATCCAGATAGATCGGTGTGCCGTCCGAGATCCCTCGAAGCTCCAGCAGCCGAGCCGCCTGGTCACCCGTCAAGACGGGGCTGTCCAAATACCGGCGTACCACCGCCGTGTCAACCGCGTACAGCTGCATGCCTGTTGCCTCCCGAGACCTCTGAGAGACGAGAGATAGCAGTCAGTAGAGGGCGACGCGGACACCCTTCACCGGTTCGAGGGACGAGTGATGAGACAGAACTGAAGTGCCCCAAGAAACCGAGCGCTGGGTGGTGCCCGCGCAGGCGGCCGCGGCGAGCTGGAGACTGCCCGCCAGGGCGAGGACCAGGAGCCACAGCGGCCCGGGCCCGGCAATCAGCAGCGGCACGCTCATCAGCGGGTACATCGCGAATCCGGCGACCAGGACCGGTCCGGGCCCGAACCTGCGGACGATCCGGGGTGCGGCGAGCGCACCGGCCAGGCATCCGGCGCCGGACACCCCCATGATCACGCCGAGCCCGGTCGTGCCGGTCTTCACTGTGGTCAGCAGGTGATACGCCCAGAAAGTCGAGGTCAGGGCGGAGCCGAACCCTGTCCCGGCCAGGCACAGGACGAGCGGCCGCACGAGCGGTGTGCGGGCCACGTACATCAGGCCCTCCCAGATGTCCGTGGCCATTCTTCGCCGCACCTTGGGGGCCGGCGGCGCGTGAACGGTGCGGATCCGGGTCGCACACCATGCCGAGACCAGGTAGGAGACGGCGTCCAGGGCGAAGGCCCGGCCGGCGCCCACCACGGCGACCACCGCGGTCCCCAGATAGGTACCGGCCGTGTCGGCGGCGCCGAACGCCGCTCCGATCCGTGAGTGGGCCTGCTGGAGCAGCCCGGGTTCGACGAGCTGCGGCACGATGGCGATGGCCGCGGCCTGGTGGAGCACCGTCACGGCACCCAAGGCCAGGGCCACGGCGTACAGCGTTGGCATGGACAACGTCCCGAGGACGGTGGCGGCCGGGATCACCGCGACCACGGCGGCCGCCGCAAGATCAGTGGTGATCAGCACCGTCTTCTTGTTGTGCCGGTCGATGAACGCCCCGGCCGGCAGCGCGAGGACGAAGGTCGGGATCTGGATGAGGAAGAAGAGGAACGAGATCTGGTCCGGCGTGGCGTGCAGGAGGAGTACCGCGAGCGTGGGTAGGGCGATGCCGTGCACAGCCGTCCCGATCAAGCTTGCGCTCTCGCCTGTCAGGAATGCGATGAAGGACCGGTGGCCGCGCAGCGACGCCTTGTCGTCCGGTGTGGTGACGGAGGCTTGGGCGGGCGTGGTCACCACAGGCCGGCCGCCTTCATCAGCGTGGCGGGTGCTGTCAGTTCGGGTGTGGCTGTCCCGGTGACGGTGTTCTGCGGGTACGGCAGGTCGCAGTTCAGGCGCAGGATGGACCGCACGCGGACGACGTCGTCCCACGTCTCCCGGATGCGGGCCAGGGGCTTGGCCAGGCGGCCCGGTGCGGCGGCGGGCAGGTCCTCGAGCCGGCGCCCGCCGGTCAGGAGCCGGGCGGCGGTCACCGGTCCCACGCCCGGGACGCCGGGGAGGTTGTCGGACGGGTCCCCGGTCAGGGCCCGGAAGTCAGTCCACTGCGCCGGCGTCACCCCGTAGCGGTCGGCGACCGCGGGAGCGGTGACGAACTGGCGGCCGGGCGGGGCCTGCGGGTTCAGGATCCGGATCCTGCTCTGGGTGAGGAGGCCGTAGAGGTCGCGGTCCCCCGAGAGCACGACCACCGCACGGCCGACGGCGGCCTCACGCGTGGCGATCGTGGCCAGCACGTCGTCGCCCTCGGCGCCGGGCCATTCCAGCCACCGCACTCCGCCCTGGTCGAGCATCGCCTTCAGCGGCGCCAGAGCCTGGATCGGACTGTGGTCGGCGTCAGCCCGGTTTGCCTTATACCCGGCCTCAGCTTGGATCCGAGTGTCGGCGCCGTCCTCGGCGTCGAAGACCACCAGGACCTCATGACCGTAGCCGTGCTCGCGGTGCGCCTTGCGCAGGAGCGCCACGAAGCCGAACGCGCCGGTCACGTCGGTCCCGTCCAGCGCCTGGAACCGCTTGGGGAACCCGAAGTGGGCGCGGTAGAGCAGATGATGCCCGTCGACGAGGAGCAGCGGCGCGATCGCGGTCATGGTGGTGCCTCCCGGCATCCGAGGCGCCTGCGGCCGCGACGCCCGGGTGCCCCGAGACGGGCAGCCCGCCAGAATATCGGCCCTTGCACGGGGAAGGGCCTGTACGACGGGGTTCACGTCATGTCCTTCGCGAGATCCGTTGCGGGGGACCGCTGGGCGGGCACGCTGTCCGCGAACGCGGCGGCCTGGACCAGATAGGCGCTGCGGAATTCCCCCGTGCCGGTGCTCTCGTCCATGAGCTCGGAGAACGTCCCGGACTCGGCGACCTGGCCGTCCTTCATGACGTGGATGACGTCGGCATGCCGCACCGAGTGAAGGCGGTGGGTGATCAGCACGACGGTCTGACCGGCCGCGGCCAGTGCCCGGATCTGGTCGAAGACCCGCTGCTCAGCCACCGCGTCAAGGGCGCTCGTGGGCTCGTCGACCACGAGAATCTCGGGCCTCCTGTACAAAGCTCGGGCGATCCCCAGCATCTGCCACTCGCCGCCGGACGCCTCCTGACCGCCCTTGTAGCCCCGCCCGAGCAAGGTGCCGAGGCCGCGGCGCAGGGCGGCGATGAACTTCCAGGCGCCGGAGAACTCGGCGGCAGCCTGTACCGCCTGGTCGTCGATGGGGACGGTGGGCCGGCCGATGCCGACGTTCACCCTCACCGTGAAGGGCCACCGGAAGAAGGACTGCGACATGAGCGCGATGCGGGCGAAGATCTGCTTGCGCTGGGCCTTGGCCGCGTCGACGTCGTCCCACCAGATCGTGCCGCCGCCCTCGTCGGGCATGTGCAGGCCGGCCAGGAGCTTGACCAGGGTGGACTTGCCCGAGCCGTTCGCCCCGACCACGGCGATGACCTTGCCCATGGGGAAGGACAGGGACACCTCGCGCAGGGTCGGCTCCGGCGTCTCGCCCCCGCTGCCGGGGTAGGTGAAAGTGACCTTCTCGAAGCGGACTTCGCGAACCTTCGCGGGCAGGTCCTCGCCGGTCTCCGGGATGGCCCGCGCCTTCGCCTCCACACAGAGCCGCTCGAAGTCGGCGACGAACAGGGACTCCTGGTGCAGGTCGGCCATCTGCACGACGAGGCCGTCCAGGCTGGAGGACCCGGTGCGGATGGCCAGGACCGCCGTGCTGGCGACCGCGAGGTCCATCCGCCCGCTCCACAGCAGCAGTCCCAGCGCCCCGTAGGTGAGTAGGGTGGCGATGCCGGACGCGCCGTCGGCGATCAGGCCGATCTTCGCCGCGTTGCGGGCCAGGCGGGTTTGCTCGCGCTCGCTCGTCTCGGCCATCTCCCGGAAGTGGGAGAGGAGGAAGGGCCCGACCTCGTGGACGCGGACCTCGGCCGCCGCTTCCCGCTGGGTCAGCAACTGACCCAGGAGGTGTCCGGCCCGTGCGTGCTGGACGAAGGCGTGGAAGGAGAGGTACCGCTGGCGGGAGATCGTCAGCGACCTCCAACCGCTCGGCAGGGTCATCAGGACGAGGAGGGGCAAAAGTCCGATGTGGAGCACGGTGAGCACACTGGCCGCCGCGACCAGGGAGATCCCGGAGTTGAGGGTGTTGGTGCAGTAGCGGATCATGCGCCGGGCGGAGTCGGCCCCGTACCGGGCGGCGTCCAGCAGCCGGTGGAACTCGTCGTCCTCGATCGCCGCGAGCTCAACCCGGTGGACGAGCCCCAGGTACTGCTCGGTGGCCACCCTCTGGACCTTCGGCTCCAGCTCACCGGTGGCGGCCGTTGACGCGGACCGCAGAAGCGAACCCACCAGAGCGGTGACCGCGACGGCCATCAGTGCTGGGAACGCGCTGGTCAAGCGCTCGTTCGTCCCGCCTCCGGCGAGGATGTGCCCCAGGACCGCGTTGACTGCGACCAGCCCGATCGCCTGGGCGATCCCGCGGCCTACTTCGGCGCCGAGGACCACGCGCAGGGCGCGGGCGTCGGCGAGGTGCGCGAGGCGCAGCCCGGTGCCGATCATCCGGGGTAAGCCCTTGGCCATGGTCCACAGGCCCAGCTTCAGCCAGGCGCCCTCGTGCTGGTCCCAGCCGACGTCGTACGCCAGCTCCCCGCCGAACAGCAGCCGTTCCGAGTCCGACACCGTTGCCTGTTCAGGATCACCATCGGCTTCGCTGCTCACTTCGTCCCCCTCAGATCCGGTCGTGCACTGCTGGTCTCGTCGCTGGTCGTAAGCGGTCCGGCGGGCCCCCGCACCGGCGGCTGCAGTTCGCCTCCGCACTCCGCCGCCCCCGCTGATGCACCTTCGGCCGTGGCCGGCCCGGCAGGAGGCATAGCGAGGGCGCCGTAGAGGGTTCCGGCGACGTACTGGTTGAGGACGGCGTGGGTCAGGGCCCGGCAGTCGGCCGGAGGGCCGCCGGGGTCGGCCCACACCACCTCGCTGTACCGGTCCGGTGCGGTGTTGCGGGGCACTCCGGACCAGCGCTGGGTGGCGAAGACGGCGCACAAGCGTCCCGCGCCCTGCTCGCTGCGGTAGTGCAGGAGGCCGCTGAGCTCGATGTCCTGTACCCCCACCCGGATGCCCAGGGTTCGGGAGGCACCCCGGCACGCGGCCTCGTCCAGCCACTCCGCCGGCTCCAGCCGTCCGCCCACCAAGGCCAGCTGTCCGCGATCTGGCAGATGAGCCCGGCGGACCAGCGCGACCCGCCCGTCGGGGCGCAGCGCGAGGAGCACGACCTTCGTGAGCGGCCGGTAGCCGGGCCCGGTCTGTTCGATTCGGGCAGCAGCCGGGCGGGGATGGGGCGCGGTGTGCACTGGTCCTCCCTTAATTGACGTGGAACCGAGCGATGGTCGAACAACCCCCCACGCCTGGGTGCCGTAACGGACGCGGAAGGGGGAATTTCTCGAACTGAGATGCGGTGTGGGTGTGGAGGGCAGTTCCTCTGGGGGTGGGGGCGTTTGAACTCACACGTTCGAGTGGCGAGGGGGCTTACGGCACCCGATCAGGGACTTGCGCGATGCGCCTCCTGGTCCGAGGACGGTGCTCGTCAGGAGTGCAGGGCGGGGTGCGAGGTACTGGTGTGTACGCACTTTGTCCTCCGGGTGGGGGCGTGGCGAAGTACGCCGTCCGCGGGGTGCGGAGGCGAGGGCGTTCGAGCAGACGAGGTTGAGTCAGTGAGTACAGCGCAGCGCGATGGGCGGAGCAGCACGATCTGGCCGACCTCGTCGCCTGAGGGCCCGTCCGGTGGCCGCTGATCGATCTCTGGAGCCGTAGCCTTCGCAGGCTGCCGCAGACCAGATGTTGGCCTGAACCCGCCCCTGCGAAAGCAGACTTCGGGAAAACCCCTTGTGGACCGCAGACCGATGCAACTCTGTCCGCGAGCCCCGCATCCAACGCCGTGAACCGCCGCCGTTCCCGCGCCCGGCAGGACGGAGCGCCCGGGTCACAGCCCTGCCGGCAGACGCTACGGCCGGCTGCCCGCGTTCAGCGGGACCTCGTGGACGGACTCCCCCCGGTAGGTCCGCGCTTCCCGGCGGAGCTCGACCAGCTGCACCGCGGCCACGGCGAGTTCGACGGGTGGGCGGGTGCGGAGCGGGGACACAGCCTGGACGGGGGCGGCGGCGTCGCGGTCGCGGTTGTTGTAGCTTCACGACCGATGCGGGTGACGCGTTCCGCGTTGATCGTGGATTCCTTCAAGGGCACCTTCTCGCTCATGCGTAGACCGTATTGACTGACGGTCCGTCGAGTGGTGTGTCGATCAGTTTGGCGCGCAGCGCGGGGGAGGTGACTTGGTCGAAGGGGAGCCATTGGGCCCCGGAGACTTCCTCGTCCTGCAGGAAGATCGGAGGAGCCTCCCGCCTGAGGTAGAAGACGAATCTGACGTCGTAGTGCTGGTGTTCGCCTTCGCCCTTCGCTGGCCGGGGAGCGATGTCGTGGATATCGATGTCGAGCGGGCTGTCGAGGAGCTGGGTGGTGAGGGATAGGTCGCCGACGGCAATCCCTGCCTCCTCGTGGAGCTCGCGCACCGCAGCGGCGATGAGCGTGCGATCAGACGGTTCAAGGTGTCCACCAGGCACGAGGGCCAGTCCGGTGGCCCTGTGGTGGATGTGCAGGACGTGCTGGTCGCGGTCGATGACGACGGCACTGCATGTGATATGTCCCGGAAGGGTGGCCCGACTCGTTGGATCACCGGGTTCGTCGAGGGCCGTCGTCAGGGGCGCCAGGCGGTCGCGCTCGGCAGGGTAGCGCTCAAGGTATTCGTGGACGAGGTAGCGGAGAGCGGAGCGAGTGGGCGTCATCTGGATACCTTCGACGGTGGAACGTGATCGACGTGGCCGCGAACAGGACAGTGGGTGGGACCTTCGCTCCCGCGCCGGGCATCAACGGGGTTCGATGCAGCCAACTGCAGGTGCTGCTTGGTGTGTTGTGGTCATGTGATGGTGCCGGGATCAACGACGAGGAGCACCGGATCGAACACGCGTGTTTGAGACGAAGCGGATTCCGTACAGGGGCACGGGTGGCGCCTCGTGCGGGGTGCATCCACCCTTGATGCGTGCGGGCCCTGCCCTTGGAGGGTGCTGGCCGAAACGCCGATGTTGATACGCGTGTGACAGGTGGGATTACGCGGCTGGATCACCGTCTTCGAGAGCGGCGCGCTGCGTGATCAGCTCGGCTATGCCGTCGATCGTGGCGAATCGGGTGTCGAACAGGTCGGCGTCGGTGATCGAGACCCCGAGGACCTCCTCGACGTGGACCGTGAGGGCCACGACGGTCAGGGAGTCGAGATAGCCGGTGTCGAAGAGGTGCACCTGCCGGGTGAAGCCCGGGTCGTCGTCAGCAACGGCGGCTTCGCGCCGGATGAATGTTTCGATGTGTGTGGCCGCGTCGGCCGGACTGAGGGCCATGAGGTGCCTTCCTAGGGAACGTGCGGTACAGGCTGGTGGATGCCACCGCGGATGGTGCGGTGCAGGTCCGCGGAGGAGGAGATGCCCAGGTCGTGGCGGAAGCGGCCTTCCAGACGCGGCTGGGTGATGCCTGCCTGGAGTAGCTGCGGCAGCACTCCGGTGTCGGAGCCGAGGTCGCCGATCTGCGCACGGACCTTGGGGCGCCGCAGGGTGCTGTCAGGGAGCCTGTGACGCGCGAGACGGGTCATGAGGCCGGGCTTGCTCACCGGTTCGGGCAGGGCCAGCAGCTCGGTGGTGGCCCAGCTGTAGGGCTGGACCACGGTCAGCCCGTGCGCGGCGAACACACCGACTTCGCGGTCGCCGGTCTGGACGCCGCGGGTGAGATGGACTCGAAGGCGGTCGGGCGGAAGGTTCGGCAGGCGGTAGTAGAGGCTGCCGGCGTACGGCACGGGGGTGTAGTCGGCGAGGAATTCGTTCATGAGGTCGCCGGTGAACACGAGTGCGCCGTGGGGGTGGTCGTCGGCTATGGCGGCGCCGAGGACCTCGTTGACGACGGCGGCGTGGACGTTGAAGTCGCGCCAGTCCTGGCCATGCAGGAGCGCCGGAGGGAGCGCGGTGAGGAGGGTCTCGCGGTCGGCTCGCACCAGCCGCAGCGGCATGTTGAGGTGGGCGGCTACGCGCTGGGCGGCGGCCGCGTCCTGGCTGAGGTGCTCGTCGCCGAAGGAGTAGGTGTAGGCGACGGCGTGGGGAAAGTGCTCGCGGGTGTAGGCGGCGACGACGGAACTGTCCGCGCCGCCGGACAGGCAGACGGCAACGGGGAGGCCCGGATGCGCGTCAGCCAGGTGGCGCATTCCTTGGTCGAGAAGCTCGGAGACCCGGTGGGCGATCTTGGCGGGGGTGTCGTTGGATCCGGCGCGGGCGGGGAGTGAAGCGAAGCTGCGGACGACCCCTGTGCGCCTGTCGGGGTCCAGGGTGACGATGCTGCCGGCGGGAATCGCGTAGGTGCCGGTGAACGCGATGCCCGCCGTGACGAGGTCGGCCAGGTAGTTGGCGGCGATGACGCCTCGGTCGGGGTGGAAGCCGACGTAGAGCTTGTTGAGACCGAGCTGGTCGCGGATCGCGGTGACACGGTCGCCGTCCTGCTGGACATGGGCGAACCGCCCAACGAGGGCCGGCGCCGATTGCGCCGAGATGCGCTCCGGGTGGGTGCCACCGTCCGGGTTCCAGTACACGTTGCGTACGGGGAGGTGAGTTTCAAGCACGTCCGTGCTCCTGGCTGATGATGTCGATGGCCCGGTCGAGGTGCGGTTGCTCGAGGTTGAGGGCGATCCTGAACCAGCCCGGCTCGTGGAACAGCGAGGAGGGCATCACCAGAACGCCGCGCTCGGCCAGGCGGGAGACGAACGCGTTGTCGTCCTTTGTGGGGCAGCGGGCGTAGAGGAATCGCGTGGCGTGCGTGTCGAGGACGGTCAGGCCCCGGCGGCTGAGCTGGTGGCGGGCGTGGCGCTGGAGCTCGGCGAGCCCGGTCAGGTCGGGCGCGGTGTCGGACAGGGCGGCGGCCAGCTGTTGGGTGAGGGCCGTGGGGGCGCAGTGCCCGGTGACGCGCATGCTCCGGACGAGGGCCGCGACGGCCTGGTCGCGGACGCCCAGGTGTGGGGAGACGGCGAGGCATCCGGTGCGCTGGCCCTGCATGTCCCATGCCTTACCGAAGGAGCGCACGGTGATGGTGTGGGGGTAGTGGGTGGCGGGGGCCGGGCACGGGGTCGGGTCCCAGACCTGGAGTGCGTGGGCTTCGTCGGCGATGAGCAGCGGTGGCGTCGGTACCGGGTGCCGCAGCATCAGGGCGGCCAGTTGCTCGAGTTCGCGGTCGTCGTGGATGACTCCGGTGGGGCTGCCTGGCTGTGCGATGACGACGCCCCGGGTCTCGGGGGTCCAGGCGCTCGCGATGGCTTGGACGTCGAGGTGTTTGTCGGGGGTGGTGGGGACCAGGTCGAAGGCGAGGCCGAGGTCCTGGAGGTAGAGGGGGTAGTCCATCCAGCAGGGGGTGACCAGGATGATCCGGTCGGGCGGGGAGAACAGGGAGCTCAGGGCGACGCGGAGGGCGGCGGTCGCTCCGGGCGTCATGACGATGTCGTTCCAGGCGTACGGCAGCGCGTGCTGCTTGGCGAGGGCGGCGGCGACGCGGCGGCGTACGGGGGTGAACCCGCCGAAGGGGCTGTAGCGCAGGTCGAGGGGGCGGGCCTGCGCGGCGAGCGAGGCCAGGACGTCGTAGGGACGGGTGTCGCTGAGGAACTTGGGGTTGGGAAAGGACAGGTCCAGGGCCCGGCTGCCGAAGCGGCGCAGCGTGTCCAGGTGCAGCCGGGTGTACTCCTCCAGTGGCCGCATCAGGTCTTCGTGGGCGGTGGGGCTCATCGGATGGCCCCGGTGTTCGTGAGGAGGGACAGGATGTGGTTGCGGTCGGGCTTTCCGTGCGGGGTGCGGGGCAGGCTGTCGACGACCTCGATGTGGCGGGGCCGCATGTGGGGCGGGAGTTCGGCCGAGCAGTAGGCGCTGAGGGCGTCGAGGGTGAAGGACGGGCCATTGGGCTCGACGGCGACGAGGACGGACGCGTCGGCCAGGCCGCCGGGGTCGGGGACGATGAGGGCGACGACGCCGGCGGTCAGGCCGGCGGCCGCGATGCCTGCCTCGATCTCGGCGGGGGTGACCCGGATGCCATGGATTTTGGTGAGCTCGTCGCGTCGCCCGGTGATGTACAGGTCGCCGTCGGCGTCGGTGTAGCCGAGGTCTCCGGAGTGGACGACGGGTTCGGTCCAGGGCGGGCGTAGCCCCGCGCGCGGGCGGAAGACGAGAGCTGTGGTGTCGGGATCGCGCCAGTAGCCCAGAGTGACGGTGGGGCCGCGGTGCACGATCTCGCCCACCGTGCCGGGGGGACAGGTCATGCCGTTCTCGTCGAGGACGTCGACGTGGCAGCCGGGGATGGCCTGGCCCACGGAGGTCGGCTTGCTGTCGATCCGGGCGGGGTCGAGGTAGGTGCTGCGAAATGCCTCGGTGAGCCCGTACATGGCGAAGAGGGCGAGCTGGGGGTGGGCGGAGCGGAGCGTTCTGATGGTCGTGGGGGTGAGGGGGCCGCCGGTGTTGGTCAGGTAGCGCAGTGAGGGGTAGCGGGTGGTGGTGAAGGGGGAGTTGGGGTGGAGGAGGTCGTTCCAGAGGCTGGGGACGCCCGCCAGGCCGGTGACCTCGTAGTCGAGGAGGGTACGGCTGATGTCGGGGGCGAATGGGGAGCGCTGGATGACGACGGCGCCTCCGGCGTGGAACGTGGCGAGGATCTGGTTCAGCCCGTAGTCGAAGCTGAACGGCATCAGGGCGAGCGTGCGGTCCTCGCGGGTCAGTCCCAGGTAGTCCGCCACGATCCGGGCTCCGCTGAGCAGGTTGTCGTGGCTGAGCATGACGCCCTTGGCTGTGCCGGTGGACCCGGAGGTGTAGATCAGTCCCGCCAGGTCCTTGCCGATGGTGGACGGTGTGGTGGGTGCCGCGGCGGGAGCCTGCATGAGGTCCTCGGGGGTGAGGATGCGTTCTTGCGGCAGCGCTCCCTGCAGGCGCGGGGCGAGGCGGCTGTTGGTCAGGGCGAGGCCGGCTTCGCTGTGGTCGACGATGTGCGCGATCTGCCGGGGACGCAGCTGATCGTGGATGAAGAGCGGGACGAGGCCCGCCAGGTGCGCGGCGAAGTAGGCGGTGACAGCGTCCGCCGAGCGGGGCAGCAGCAGGGCGATGCGTGACCCGGCGGGAAGACGGGCCGCCAGATGGCCGGCGACGTGGTGCGCCCGGTTGGCGAGCTGGCGGTAGGTGAGGACGTCTGGGCCGTCGATGACGGCCGGGGCGTCCGCGTTCGCCTGGGCGTTGCTCAGGAGGAGGTCCGCGACCGTGTACATGGGGCTCCTTTGGTTCATCGCGGCAGGACGTCGCTGGTGGTGGCGGTCTCGTGCAGGGGCAGGTGGTGCCAGCGCTCTGCGGGGGGTGCGATGCCGTGGTCGGCCAGGAGCGCGGGGTTGAAGCGGTAGAAGTTTTCGTAGGCCGCGTCCGTGGCGGCGAACCGCTCGGTGGCAACCTGGGCCACGTGGTGGCTGCTGGTCTCCCACCGCACGGTGGTGGACCCGTGGTCGCCGGCGTGCGCGAGGACGGCGGCGATCAGGGATGCTGCTTTCTCCTCGGCGGCCAGGTGGAAGTCGATGACGTGCGTGACGCCGTGGAGATGGAGCGTGATGGCCAGCGCCGTGGGGCCGCCCGCGCGACGGACTGCCAGATACGTGGCGGGGGCCACGGGATAGGTGGTGTGCCGCCAGTGGTGGTAGGCGGGGTCGCGGACCACGGTGAATCCGGCGCGCCGGGCGGAGGCGATGCACAGGGCCTCGAAGTCCATGGGGAACGTGGCGCTCTCCTCCACGTCGCTGGTGATCCGCTGTGCCTGTGGGAGGTTGCTCGTGACGGGGAGGTCGAGCTGGTGGACGGGGGCCCGGTGCCAGCCGCGGAAGGCCGCATGGATGTCCGGGTTGGGCCGGTAGACCCCGACGACGGGCTCACGGTCAAGGTGGACGCGGAGCAGTTGGCCGGCGGCCGCGGCATGGGCGTGCGGGAGCTTGCGCCAGCCGGACAGGTAGACGCCGGGTACCGCTTGACCGTTCAGGGCAAAGCGGGTGTGGAAGCTGTAGACGATCGCCTCGGGGCGGCCGTCGGCCTCGACGGTGCAGTAGTCGGGCCGCGTTCCGCGCTGCGGGTTGTCGGTGAACTGGTGCTGGTAGTACCGCGGGTCACTGGCGTAGTCCTTACCCTGGCGCAGCAGCATCTCGAGCTGCCCGGCGCGGCGGGCCCCGCTGCCGTGGACGACCTGGACCGGTCGCCGGTGCACCGTGGCGGGGACTTGCCAGATCGCCGCCCGGGTGGCGTCCCGCGTCGCGGCCTGAACCTGAGCGGCGAAACCGTCGCTGCTGTCGTCGGTGTGCAGCCGCATCAGGTGGAGGAGCTGGTGCTCGTAGGGCGCGTGGATGCGCACGCCCGCGGATCCAACCCAGAGGATTCCGGCGTATCCGAGTGCGGCGAGCGGATCTTGCAGGTCCAGCGCGAGTTCCTGCGTGAGACGTCCGAACGGCACAGTGAAGTACCGGGCGCCGATGCCCATGCGCTGCTGGAAGTGGACGTGGGAGCGGTCGACTTCCTGGCGCACGGCGTCGGCGTCGAGGGCCGCGAGATTGGTATGGCCGAAGCTATGGTTGGCCACGGTGACCAGCGGGTCGAGGGCCAGCTCCCGCAGCTTCGGCCACGGCAGGTAGCCGCGCTCGGCGAAGTACGGCGCTGCCGCCGCCTCGACGGTCGCGTACAGCGGGTCGATCAGCTGCGCGGCCACCGCTTCGGGGTCGAGTTCGGCGCTCTTGGTGAGCTGGTAGAAGGTGCCCAGGCCAGCGGCTTCGGGAAGGCGGGCGGCGATGTGCTCGGCGATCGCCGCCGGGTCGGCGTACTTCTCGATGGCGTAGACCTTGTCGCGGCTGCCCAGCCCGGTGTCGGTGAGCAGGCCCGCCGGGGAGAGCGTCAGCGGAAGGCCGCAGGCGCGCACCTGGTCGATGGCGGTCAGCGCGGAGACGGGGACGTCGTCGAAGCACAGGACGAAGTTGACCTCGGCCAGGCCCTCGCCGGCGCGGACCTGATCCAGGGAGACGACCTGGCCCAGCTCCAGCATCATGTCGAGCTGGCGGGCGAAGGTCTCCTCGGACACGGTGTGGAGCCGGTGGTAGGGGTTGGCGGGATCCACGTCGCCGATGCGGTGGTAGTTGACGCCGATGACGGTGGGTGCGGGCATGCGGGTCCTCCCGGGGACGGCTGCCGCCCGGCTACGTTCGCGCCGGGCGGCAGGGCGGTCAGCTCAGCGCGGCCCGGCGCTGCTGATTGCTGTGGGCGACCGCGGTCAGGAGGTCCGGGCGGGCGCCGGCCGTGCGCGCCGCGGCGATGATGGCGGACAGGTCCTTGGGCAGGCACTTCCCGCCGAAGCCGGGGTCGTCGGCGAAGACGGCGGTGTGCGAGGGCTCGACGCGCGGGTCGAGGAGCCAGCCCTCGCGGACGGTGTGCCAGTCGGCGCCCATCGCTTCGGCGATCTCCCGGAACTCGTTGACGAAGGTCACCTTCGTCGCGAAGAACGCGTTCTCCATGTACTTGACGACCTCGGCCTCGGCGGCCGTGCACTGGAAGTACGTCTTGTGGGGTCCCAGGATCGGCAGCAGGGCGTCGAGGAAGTAGCCGCGGATCTCCTTCTCCCCGCCGAGGATGACGAACGACATCGTCCTCGGGTCGTCGCAGACGGGGTTGAAGTAGGTGCTTTCCCCGACGTACTCGGGGCTGAAGCAGATGTCCCTGCCGGTCGCGGCGGCCAGCTGGGCGGTGGTGCCGGGAGGCACCGTGGACTTCAGCAGGATCCGCTGCGTGGGGACCCGCTTGATGGCGTCGACGACGTGGGTCACGTCGCACTCCCCGTCGGCCCCGGACGGGGTGTTCACGCACACCACCGCGAAGTCGCACTCCTCCAGGGCCGCCTGCGGGTACGAGCTGTCGTGCGCCTGGTCGTAGGTGACCAGCTCGGCCCGGTCGTGGAACAGGTCCCGCATCGAGTGGCCAACGTGGCCCATGCCGATGATGCCTATCTTCATGTCAGCCTCCGAGGGGCAGGGGTGAGGGGAACGCTTCGAGCCGGCAGGCCACCGCGCGGGCCGCGAGAGCGCTCGCGGCCGGGGTGCTCGTCCGGTGGGGAGCGAAGTACGGGCTGTGGTGCATGGGGGCGTAGGAGTAGCGGAGCGTGTCGACCTCGATGCCGCTGTCGGCCAGCTGGTGGGCCATGTCCGCGGCGTCGCCGGCGTCGGCGCACACGGCCACCAGTCCGTATCCGCCGTGTTCCAGGACGCCGCCGGACTGCGGAGCCTCCTGCCAGTCGATGCCGGTGGCCTCGAACGCGGCCTGCGCCGTCTTGCGCAGCGTGGCGAAGCGGGAGCGCAGCGCGCCGACGTCCGTGCTCTGGTCCAGGGCCCAGGCCGCGCCCAGCGCGTTGATCTTGAAGTTGCTGCCGAACTGGCCGGCGAAGGGGCCGGTGGGATCCAGCCGGGTGCCGGTGAATTTCGTCTGCTGCCCGAAGTTGCGCACGGCCAGGACCCGCTCGGCGAGCTCGGGGTTCCGGGTCAGGCAGGCCCCTCCCTCGCCGGCCTTGATGGGCTTGCGGCCGTGCAGGCTCAGGCAGATCACGTCGGCGCTCTCCGCCAGCGTCTGCGGGCCCAGCCGCAGGAGGGGGGCCTGGGCGGCGTCTACGATCACCGGGATGCCGCGCTGGCGGAGGTCGGCGAGTACCTGGGGGTCCTCGTCCCAGTAGCCCCACATCGGGACCGGGATCACGGCGGCCAGCGGACCGGCCTTCGCCGCCGTGTTCAGGGCGTCCGCCTCCAGACCGTAGGAGCCGGGCCGGCAGTCGACGAACACGGGTTCGGCGCCCACCGTGGCGACCGCCAGCCCGGTCATCGACGGTCCCAGCGCCGAGACCGCGACACGGTCTCCCGGCTGAACGCCGACGGCGTGCAGCGCGCAGACCAGAGCGGCGGTGCCCGAGGAGACGCACAGCGCGTAGGGGGCGTCGAGAAGCGAGGCCAGGTGCTTCTCCAGGGTGCGGACCACCTCGGCGTTGCCGGTGCCGCCGTCGGCGATCGCGAGGTCGAGCAGCTGGCTGGTCACGCGGTCCATGACAGGCCCTCCTTCTTCAGCAGCGAGTCGAACGCCTCGTACACGGGGAGCAGGTCCTCGAGCCGCGCGAGGTGGCTCGGGGCGGTGCCGGTCCGCAGGAGGTCCCGGAAGGCGGCCAGCTCGGGGCCGTATCCGGCGTGCGCGTAGCCGCCCGAGGCCGGGGAGCGGCGCCACAGGACCCGGGGACCGGGGTACTCCGCGACGTGCGGGTCGCCGCCGCTCGGGCGCAGCTGCAGCTCGGACAGGTCGCGCAGGGACAGCACGTCGCCGCGGGAGGTGGTGACGTGGACGGAGTGGTGGAAGCCGGCCGCGCAGCTGCCGAACTGGACTTCCACCCGGGTTCCGGCGGCGGCGTCGCTGGAGACCATGGAGCACAGGCGCCCACGGTCCACGGAGATCATCTGGCCGGCCGGGGAGGACGTGCCCGGCAGGAGCATCTCGGCCAGGTCGATGGCGTGGATTCCCTGCGCGGCGAAGAGGCTCGCTTCCAGGGACATGTCCGGTCCGAAGGTGTCCACGGGCTTGCGGGCCACGTGATCGACCCGGACGCAGCGGGCCGTTCCGTACCGGCCGGAGTCCAGGGCGTTGACCAGCTGGCGCACGCCCTCCGCCCACCGGAAGTTCATGCCGACGCAGCAGGTCACCTCGGCCTGCCGGGCCAGCGCGATGAGGGAGTGCAGGCCCTCCAGGTCCGGGGCCGGGGGCTTCTCCACGAAGGTGTGCAGTCCGGACTTGATCGCCCACGCGGCGTGCTCGGCCTGTTCGGTGACGGGCAGCGCGATGAGCGCGGCGTCGAAGACGGCCGGGTCGACCTCGCCGGCCGAGGAGTAGGTCTGGGGGATCATCCACTGGGCGGCGAGCTGCTTGGCGCGCTCGGTGTCCTGGTCGACCAGGGCGGACAGGGGCAGGCCGGCGGAGCAGGCTGCCGGCAGCAGGGTGTCGCCGCCGTGACCGCCGGCGCCGATGAGCAGGGAACGCATTCATCACTCCATTCAGGAAGTGGGCATGGGCATGACAGACGACCTCGTGTGCGGGCAGGGCCCGGCCGTTTTCGGGCACACGGGTGTCGTCAGAAGGTGCGGGGGGTGAGGGAGGGGCTAGCTGTCGTGGTCAGGCAGGCGGAGCTGCTGGGGCGCGGGCGGTTCTTTCCGCTCGCGCAGGCCGAGCGGGTCCTGTGGGCGCTGGCGGCGCCGGTTCGTCCACCAGGCTCCGACCGCGTTGGCCTGGGTCTGGTAGGCGGGGACGTCGTAGGCGTACCCGAGGCGGGCGATCTCGCCGTTGAGGATCACGACGAAGCCCTCGATCGCGGCTACCTCGGCCTCCTCCAGTGGCCGGATGCTGCGATAGCCCGCCAGGAGGTCCGCGGCCCGGGCCTGCTGGTAGCGGGCCCGCTCGCCCTGGAGGACGAAGAACCCGGTGGCCAGGAGCTTGGCGAGGTCGAAGACCGGTGGGGCGTGCATGACCTTGTCGAAGTCGATGAACCCGAACCGGCCGCCACCACTGCCGGCCACGACGTTGTCCCAGTGCAGGTCGCCGTGGATGGGCTGGGGCCGCAGGGACGCCAGGTCCTGGGCCAGGCGGGGAAGGATCCGGTCCCGCCACAGATGCCGGGCCACGTACCAATGTGGCAGCTCCTGGTCCGGGGAGGGAACCGGGCCGCGTTCGAAGGTCAGGCGGCGGTCGGTGAAGTCGCCCGCGTCCGGCCGGGCCAGCTCCGAGTGGAGCCGGGCAAGATCCTGGCCCAGTCCGTACGGGTCGCTCCGGTCGGCGCCGCCCTTGCCGATCCAGGTGCACACGTGAACGGTCTGCGGGCCGCCCTTGGTCTCCACCGTGCCGACGGCCAGCGTCTGCGGACACTCCACACTGTTGACACCGTCGACCAATCCGCCGATCCGGCTGATCAGAGCGGCCGGTTTCGGCGTCAGCCGAACGGCCACCTCCGGTGCCTGGGAGGACGCCGGGACGCCACGCCAGACCGCGGCCATGGTGCCGCCGGCCACCGGTTCGAACCGGTAGTCCGCCGCGTGCCACGTCCCGCTCACGCGGGCCAGGGCGTCGCTGAGCAGCTGCTCGCTGGCGCTGTCGTCGGCCGACATTCCCGTTCACCTTTCCTACCGCCTATCGCGGCGTCTTGGCCGGGGCCTGCTGGCCGTGCCGCAGGTGCCCGTGCAAGGCCGGCCAGAAAGCCAGACCCTCCACTGGCCAGGATGCCAGTACCCCGGCGACCCTCCGGCCCAGTCCCATGTCGCGCTGCTGACGCGTCGTGGCCACCAGCCCGGGAAGGACGGGGTAGGCAGCCAATGCTGCCACCGTCGCGATGCCGGCCGCAGAGCTTCGCCGGCGAATCACCCGGTGGGATTCAGCCGCGATTCCCGCCGTGACCGCCGCGGTGCTCAGCCCCCACGCCACGGGAATCGCCAGGTGGCGGGCCCGCAGCAGCCGGACCTCCCATTCCGAGAGGTTCAGCAGCCCCTGGGTGCGGCACCAATCGACCGTGATGGAGAAATTGAGCAGGCCGCGCAGCCAGGCGGTCTGCTGCAGTACGAGGTCACGGGCGGTACGGGGGACCTCGGCGATGTCGCGGCTCATCAGCAGGCCGATCGGCTCGCCCGCGAGGCGGGCCACCCATCCCAGGAGGAGCCCGTCGGCGTAGGCGTAGCGCGGGAACCCGCCGATGAACTGCAGGAAGTCACTGCGGATGAACTCACCGTGTCCGAATGTCGAGTACGGCGAGGTCCTGGACCACACCGTGTCACCGGACAGGCCCTGCGTGTTGCGGGACACGTAGTGCGACAGGGTCCACCAGGTCTGCAGCACGGCGTTTCCCGCGGCCACCTTCCCGCTGCCCTCGCGGTCGGGGACCACGTAGTCGACCAGCTGCTGGAACAGCCGCACGTCCGGCGCGGCGGCGATCTGCTGCCGCAGTTCGGCGAAGGTCTCCGGCTGCGGCCGCGAGTCGGCGTTGTAGACCCCGATCCACAGCGACTCCGTCTCCGCGGCCGCCGTGAACCGCTCCCGCGCCCACTCGACCGCGAGATCGAGCTGGGCCGCACGGTAGGGGCACACCTCCTGGCAGTGGAGCAGCACGAGCGAGTCCGGCCCGCCGGCGTCGGCGGTGAGAGCCTCCTCCAGCAGGGCGTGCGTGGTCGGCCCGGTCTGATCCGACTCCTTGACGGTCGTCACCAGGACCACCGCGTCCACCGTCTTGTCCAGTACGAGGCGGCGCCAGAAGCGCACGGTGTCCTCGGCGAGGTCGGTCTCCTGGAACATCGGCACGACGCACACCATCCGGGCAGCGTCGTCCCGGCCCGCGGACAGGGCCACGGGCAGCGCCTGCAGGGCGCGGCTACGCCGTACCTGCCGCCACTCCAACGCCCGGCGTGCCACGAGAGCGGTCGCCAGCACCCCGGCGGCCAGCGAGGCTCCCGAGGAGCGCGTACGCGTATCCGATGCCATGAACGATCTCCTGACAGGTCAGCACCGCCACCACCCGGACGGGGGACGCGGTGATCCGGCGCCGCCGGTCGACGGCGTTGTGCCACATGAGGTTCGCCGCGATGGTGCGGCTGACTGCGAGGGGTGAGTCCTGCCGGTAGCCCCGGTGCCGCCACAGGACGGCGCGGGCCCGGCCGCTGCGCCAGCAGCGGACCATGTACTGCCGGAACTCGCTGGGATGATCGTGGTGGATCGCCATCCGCGGGCTCAGAACCGCCCGCTCTGCGAGGAGCATGCGCCGGCCGAGCTCCACGTCGCTGTACGCGGGCAACAGCGCATCGAACCCGCCGCTGCCCAGGAGCGCTTCTCGCCGGTAGGCGCTGTTGCCGCCGTTGACGTACGGGGCCCCGACGATGTCTGCGCTGGAGGAGTCGTCCGTGTACCAGGAGCCGAAGGTCTCGTAGTAGTAGATCCCGTCGCGCAGCTGGCTGTAGAGGTTCGAGGGGGCGGTGGCGATCACCCGCCCGCCGAACGCGGTCGATCCGGGGTACTCGGCGCTCATACGTACGAGCTCGGGAAGCCAGGTGTCCGCCGGCACGCAGTCGTCGTCGAGGAAGGCCAGCAGGTTCCCCCGGCTCTCGTTGATCCCCGTGTTCCGGGCTCGGGCGATGCCCAGGCGCTGAGGCAGGACGATGACGCACAGGTCCTCCTCGACGCCGGTCAGCCACGGGTAGCGGGGACATCCGTCCAGAACGAGCACGATCTCGTACGACGTCGTCGGCAAGGCGGCGAACTGGGCCCGTACGGCCTGGACCAGCCGCTTGCAGCCGGTGTCCCGGGCCGTGGCGACGATGATGCTCACGGCGGGAGCGCGCGGTCCGCCCTCAGCGGTGCTCACGACAGCAGTCCTTTCGATATGAGGCACTCGTTCAGCGCCCGTGCGGATGTGAAGGTGTGCCCGGTCATTCCGAGGACCTCGCCGGCGGCCACCCAGGAGGGGGTGTCATCGACGTACAGCGCCTCGTGGAACGCGAAGCCGCCGAGCCGTGCGGCTTCCTGGTAGCAGCGGGGGTCGGGCTTGAGCAGGCCCATCTCGGCGGAGCCGAGCACCAGGTCCGCCACGTCCGATATCCCGTGGAAGGCGAGATCCGAACGCAGTCGGCCGTTGGCGTTGGACAGCAGGACGACACGCACCCCCCGGTCCCTGACCGCCTTGAGGCAGGCCACGGCCTGCGAGTCGAGGTCGCCGTGGTACCGGAGCCATGCCTCGACCGCGCCCGGCCCCACCAGCGCACCGACTTCGGCGCGCCACGTGTTGTGGTCGATGGCCCCGGCCATGGCCAGGCGCCCGGGCTGGGACTTCAAGACAGCGGGCAGGAGCGATCCTTCGGCAAGTCCGTGCCGGCGCTCGATCGCCTCGGCGACGCCCCGGTCGAACTTGATCAGTACATCGCCCACGTCGCAGAGCACAGTGGTCAAGACGTTGTGCACCACAGCCGACCCCTCCCTTAGACCGTGCCGCCGGGCCCGCATGGCCGGGGTGATCCGGCCGCGCTGGAACCCGCGCTGCGCGCCGGTCTGAAGAACCTTGCGGCGTATGCCGCACGGGCTGTTCACCTCCACAGGACATCCCATGGGCCTGTGGCACGGAAAGGGCGCGCGCTGTGGCGGTTCGGATGCCGGGGTGTGGCACCGTGTGGCGGGCTGTGGCGCTCCGCTTGGGCACACGTCGTCGCTGGCCCACCCGTCTCGCACCGTGATTCCGGACGGCCGGAGGCCCGACAGCCGGAGCGCTCTATTCGACCGCGCGGTGGAACAGGGCGCGGCGCAGCCTCGGATCGTCCAGGGAGTCGACGGTGAGGTGGCAGGCAATCTCCGACATCGTGCCGTGCGGGACGCCCACGACGTACAGACCGGCTTCGTGCGCGGCTGCGGCGCCGACGGCGGAGTCTTCGAAGGCCCACGTCTGCGCCGGCTGTGAGGCGAGTGCCTCGCAGGCGGCGAGGTAGACGTCCGGTTGAGGCTTCGGGGATCGGACCATGTCTCCTCCGACGATGATGATGTCGGTCAGATCGAAGAACCTCTGCAAATGGGCCCGCACCACGCTGGTCGGGGCGTTGGAGGCGACAGCGAGTGGGCGGGTGCCGGCCAGTTTGGCAACCAGCGCGACTGCGCCGGGCATGGGCGCGATGACCTCTTCGACCTGGCTCTGCATCAGCTCCAGGGCCTGCTTCGCGAGGGCGGGGCCGAGTCCGGGCTGGTGCAGCAGTTCGGCGAGAACCTGCCCGACTGCTTCGAGACCGAGGCCCCTGAGGCGGTTGCGGCCGCCGGGGCCGAGCTCGGTGCTGTAGCGGGCGAAGAGCTCGTCGTATGCCAGGTCCCAGGCTCTCTCCGTGGTGATCAGAAGACCATCGCAGTCGAAGACCACCGCGGCTCGCGGTCCGGGGGCGACACGGCTGAGAGCAGAGTGCTGCATCCTTTGGTCCCTCCTCGTTGAGCGGGAGCGCCGTTCGTGGTCGGCGGCGCGTATGTACTGGTCGGCTGTGCTCGCGGATGGCCGGACCGTTAGGCGGCGGGGCGCATGGAACGGATCTGGTCTCGGAGGTCGTCGGCGCTGCGGTGGCCGGGGAAGCGCCGTCGCAGGTCGAGGTCGAGCTGATGGGCACGGTCGAGGATGGCTTCGACGACCCTGGTACCGGCGAGGGCCTCCTGGCCTGCGCGGACAGCCTCATCCGGATCACCGAGGGCTGCGTGTGCCAGAGCGAGATCCAGTTCGGTAAGAGCCAGACGGGTGGGTGCGGCGGCCGGCGCGACCATCGAGCGGTAGAGGCCGATCGCGGCTGTCGCCGCGTTGTGAGCCTGCTGCGGACGGCTCAGCCATAGAAGGGACGAGGCGTTGATCGAGTCGATGGCCGCGCTGTCGAACCCGAAGAGCCCGCTTCGGCATTGGGGAACTTCCGGACGGTACTCGTCGATACGTCGTGCTGCTTCGCGATAGCCGTCCTCGTTGCCCAGGCGAGCATGGACGCGCGCCAGTTGGGCTGTGAGCCGGTACACGGCCTCGCTCCGGCGGGGGGCCACGGCCAGTCCGCGCGTTGCGGCGGCGAGCGCGTCCAGCGGTCTCTCGTTGTAGAGAGCGTCGGTCGCGAGTACGTCTTCCGCCCATGCGGTCACTTCCGGGGCGTCGGCCTGCTGCCCGTGCGCGCTCGCGTCGGCGGCGAAGGCCGACACAGCACCGTGATCACCCGTGTCGTGTGCGATCCAGGCCAGGACTACCGAGAGCATCCCGGCGTGGCGCGCGATCTCACGCCCCTCACGGAGCGTGTGGCGCCGGTGGTGCAGCAGCTCATGGGCCGCACGCCGGTGACGCATGGCCAACTCCCACAAGTCTCCCGGCACACGGTTGGGATAGACCGCGGTGAGTTCATGGACCGCCACGTCAAGATCGGCGAGGTCGGATGCGGCCAGTTCCGAGGAGGTGGCCTGGCGGGCGAAGGCATTGGCGACGTCCACTGCACCAAGCCCGGCCTGCACAGGCAACGCGCGTGGCAGCCCCAGTTCAGCGGGTGCGACGGCACAGCCACGAAGCCTGCTCACTGTCTGGGCGAGGAGGTCCGGCAGCGGGTGCTGCGGCACCTGCCCGTCATTGATCCAGTGACCGATGCGCGTACGATCCGGTCGAATATCGGGCCGCCCATTCGCCTGCGCGGTCGCCCGCAGTTCCCGCGCGAACTGCGCATAGCTGAGACCGGTTTGCCGGACCCACCATCCCAGCTTCTCGTTTCGGCGCTGTGCCGGTATCTGCGTGCTCATCAGGTCCACATCTCTCAGGCGAGGGCCACATATCGGGGATGGCCTGCATCGCGGACGGTCGGCGTACGGCGTAGCTGACCCTGTGGGGCTGGCCGGTTCAGACGGGTCGCAGTGCCTCGGCAAGGGCCCGCGGGTCCAGCAGGTCACCGGAGCCGTCGGGCGGCACGACCCAGCTCCACGGCGGGACGGACAGCTGCCCGGGCTCCGGGCAGCGCAGCACTTCCCCGGCCGCGCCCGTGAGCAAAGCTCCGCCGGGAATCTGACGCCCGTCGGTCATGCCGGGACGGACCACGAACGTCCACACGTGCCCTGCTTCGAGGGTCGGGGTGTTGGCCAGGTCCCAGCCCTCGAGAACCCTGACCACCCTGGCCGCGGAGGGCGCAGCGACGCGCACAACGCACAGGCCGCGGCCGAGCGGGATATCGGCGAGGAGAACACGGGCCCAAGGGTTACGGCTTCTGGTCGGCCGGGGGAAGCCAGCCTGCTCGGCAAGCCAGCGGGCCCCCGGCGAGAACGAGGTACTTCCCGCTCCAGGCGCGCGCCGTACTGGCAGTGCCGGGGTGCTGCGCCGACGGTGCGGACCGTGCGGACCTGGGTTGCTGCGGGAACCTTCGGCCGGCGTGGTGACCTCCTCGCCCGGTGCCTGCGCACGGACACGGGACGCGGTCATGAGGCGGCTCCCGGAGCTCGTTCGGAGGAGCCAGTGTCGGGGAGGGGGTCCGCGGTCGAGCCGTAGGGCCGTTGCGGGGTAGTCCGCTTCACGTCGAAGGCGCCGTGAGCAGCAGTGGGAGCGGTCACGGCAGCCTCCTGGCCGGTTTGATGGCGATGCCCGCGTACGCGGCCGAGACCTGCTCGGGGGCCGCCCGGTCGGGATGGTTCGCGTGCCAGCCGGCGACCGGCACCAGACCGGATCCCAGCTGACCCCACCCGCCGAACATCGCGCTCACCACGGCGTGGGGCCGCGGCTGGTAGGTGATGCCTGCTACTTCGTACGCGGACGTGAGCTTGGACATCACCTCCGCCAGGCCGTAGTCGGTGGTGGCGTGGCTGATCGACAGGACACTGCCCGGCGCCAGCCAGCCCCTCAACGCGGCGAGGACTTCGCCGGCGGTGTGGTCGGGGAGGTAGGGCAGGACGTCGTGGGCGAGAACCGCGGTGGGCACGTCCCGATCCAGGATCCCGCTGACGGTGAGGTCGTGGAGGACGTCGGGGAGATGGCGAAGGTCGGCCAGAAGGTGGTGCACGCCGGCCGCGCCACAGGCCGCGGCCTGTGCATGGGCGAGCGCGATGCGGTCACCGTCGATGTAGACGACGGTGGCGGCGGGGTGGTGGGGGTGGATGAGGTGGTGGATGTCGGGATGGCCCGTGTCGGGGGCGGGGTAGCCGCAGCCGAGGTCGAGGTATTGGCGGAAGCCGAGGTGGGCGAGGTGCTGGGCGGTCAGGGTCCGGTAGGCGCGGCCGATGCGGGCGGCCGAGTCGAGGTGGCTGAAGATGGCGCGGAGCTGGTCGGTGAGGGCGGTGTCGGCCTCGTAGGCGTCGCGGTGGCCACCGATCAGGAGGTGGGCGATCCGGCTGGCGGATGGCCGGCGCAGCGCGTCCTCACCCAGCGGGATGACGCCGTAGTCGGGGGCGGTCATGAGGTTCGCCTTCTGGGCGCAAGGGTGTTGGGGAGGTTGGTGCGGATCGTGGTCCCGGGGTCGGAGGGCACGGCGGCGGCAGGCTGAGCTGGTGGTCCGGGGCGCAGGAAGCCCAGGGCGTGGGCGATCCCGATGAGGTGCGCGGGATCGGTGGCCTGCATGGTCCGCATGAGTTTGCGGGTGCGGGTTCCGACGGAGGTGGGGGCGATCTGTGCTGCCTCGGCGATGTCGGCAGCGAGCGAGTGCTCGGCGAGGGCCCGCAGCAGCAGGAGCGTCCCCCGGGAAGGCGTGAACGGTTCGAGCTTCGGCGGGAGGGGTGGCGGATCGACCAAGCGATACCGGAGCAGGGTGTGGGCGAGGACTGCGCGTGAACAGCGCTTCTCGCCGTGCAGGCGTACGCGGATCCGCCGGAGGTGGGTGGTGACCGTGCTGGGCGACACCCAGCATTCCTTGGCGATCTTCGTGTTCGACCAGCCCTCGACCACGTGCTGCGCGATCGGCCGTTGCACGGGAGTCAGCGGTGCGACGGCGGAGGGTGCTTGGGACGTCATGGGGAGAAACTCCTCCGGTTCGCAGCTGGGCCGTGGGGTGGCTGGAGTACCGGGCCGCCTTCCTCTCGGGGAAAAGAGGATTCGGGCAGGTGGGTGAGGAGACGGATGGGCGAGAGCCACAGAGCGAGCGCGGAGCCGGCAAGGACGACGGTCCCGGCGAGAAGCGTCGCCCAGACCCCGGCGGCCGCAGCGAGGACAGTGGCGGCGAGAGCAGCGAGGGGGCGGCTGCCGGCCACCATCCAAGTCGCGGACTGCTGCGTGCGGGCCTGGAGCTTGGGTAGGCAGAGACGAAGGCGGACCAGCCGGACAGTCGCGGTCGCGCAGGCCGCGGCCGCGAGCTGAACAGCCCCGGCCACCACCAGCACTGCCACCCACGCCCCGCCGGGCCGGGCCATCAGGAGCGGCACCTCCAGAACCGGGTACACGGCGACGCTCACGATCAGGGTCTTCCCGGGCCCGGCCCGGTGGATGAGCCGCGGGGAGAGGAGGGCTCCGGCCAGGTATCCGGCCCCGGACGCGCCCATGATGATGCCGAGTCCGGTGGGCCCGACCTGGATCACGGTCAGCAGGTACCAGGACGAGAAGGCGGTGACGACGCCCGCTCCGGCGCCGGTGATGCCGAGGCACAGGGCCAGAGGCCGCAGGATCGGATCGCCCAGGGTGTAGCGGAGCCCATCACGGATCTCGGTGATGAGCGTCGTGCGGCGTGCACCGGCCCGGTGTGAGGGCAGGGCGGGGAGGCGGGAGGTGCACCAGGCCGAGATCAGGTAGGAGAGGCTGTCGGCCGCGATGGCCCGGGCCGCGGTAGTAACGGCGAGAAGGCCGCTGCCCAGGTACTGGCCGATGGTGGAGGCGGCGCCCAGGACGGCTTCCTGGCGGGCCGTGGCCTGCTGGAGCAAGGCGGGAGCGGCCAGTTTGACGAGGACCACGCTGGCGGCGGCCTGGTGCAGGACGGTGACACACCCCAGGGCGAGGGCGACGGTGTAGAGGACGGACATCGTGAGGGTGTGTGAGGCCGTCGCGGCGGGAATGGCCGCAACCAGGGCGGCCGCGGTCAGATCGGTGGCGATCAGCACGGTCTTGACCGGGTACCGGTCGACGATCGCCCCCGCGGGCAGCGAGACGATCAGATACGGGATCTGGGAGAGCAGGTAGAGGTGGGCCGCCTGTGCGGGGCTGGCCTGGAGGTAGAGCATGGCGATGACGGGTAGGGCGACGGTGTGGACACCAGTGCCGGCCAGGCTCGCCGCCTCACCCGTCAGGTACCAGTTCACCGCCCGATGCCGGCGCTCGGGAGTGGTCAGGGCATCGGCCGGTCCCCGGGCGGGCCCGTCCGTTGCGGCGTTGCTGCCGGTCGCGGGGCGGGCCGGGGCGGGGTTGCGATCGTTCATCCGCGGCCTCGCAGCTCGACGCGCTTCTCACGCAAGAGGCCGTAGACGACGCTCACGGACAACCCGGTCGCCTGGGCGATCTCAGCGACGCGCAGCTGTTTGACGTCGTACGCGTAGGCAGCCTCGGCGCCGGCCTCCTCCCGCTCCCATCCGGTGAGGTGCTTGTCCCTGTTGCGGGGGGTCAGCGGAAGCTCGGCGGGGGGCGGTGCGGGATCTGCGGGCAGGGTGGCGAGGGCCGCGTCGATGGCGGTGGCGAGCCAGGCGACGTGCCATCTGCGGGCCGTGGGCTCCAGCGGCGCGAGGACCCAGGAGCCCACAGACAGCGCGGCATTCACGAACGCCTGCTCACCGCTGGTGGCGACGGGCGGCAGGGCGGCCTGGACGTGGGCGGCCATCGCCCGCAGGCGATGCCAGGAGTCGACATCCGCCCGGGCGGGCAGAGGGATCCGGCGCCCGTCGTGCCGCAGCATCGTGACCGTCACGAGGATCTCGTCCCGCGTGAACACCACACGGTGGTGGGGCGCCGGTTCGGACACGCGTGGAGGGCGAGGCAGTTTGCGGGCGTTGCGGGTGACCACCCACTGGCCGCCCGCGCGCCGCAGCAGCCCTTGGCTCTGCAGTTGGCGGGGCAGGTCCGGCAAGGTGCCGACGTTGAACAGGACTTCCGCGAGGTCTATCCGGAAGACGCTGCCCGCCGGGTGGAGTCCCGTGGCCAGCTGCATCCGTACTTGCTCTACCGCCCAGTCCACCGTCAGGGTGGGTAAGTCCTGCTGGACACGCACCCGGTACAGGCCGCCGTCAGCACCACGGTCCCTGACCTGCTCGAGGAACTGCTCGCGATGAAGGAGCTCCAGGGCCACAGCGGCCGAGGCCGGACGCACGCCGAGGTCGGCAGCCAGCTGCGGCACCGTCAGCGGCTGCGTACGGGTGTACAGCCGGTATTCGGCGGCGGAGCGAATCCGGCCGGCGATCTCGACGGCTTCAGTCTCCGTACCGGCACTCGGCGCAGGCACGGTGGTGGCGCAGGAAGCCAGGAGCTGGCCTACCGCACGCGCCTGCTCAACGAAGGCCAGGGCCCTCTCCTGACTCCAGAGCTCCTGCAGCCCGTCTCCGGTCTGGGTCCCGGCCTCGCGTGGAGGATGACCGACAGCCGGCGTCATGGTGGCGCTACCCATGCCTGGCAGCCTTCGCGCGAGCCGGGGCCCCGGAGCGATCCGGTTCCCGTGTGGCGGTGGACGGCTCGCGGACATAGAGGCCAGGGCCATGCGGTCCACGAGGGCGGAACTGAAGGAGTCCGGAGACGATCAGCGGGCGGCTCGCGCGCCGGACGTGGGCCACCGGCACCTGGCAGTCGTGCGCGATCAGCCCCATGGGCAGGGCGTCGCCGGGCCCGTAGGAGAGGGCCGCCGTTTCGAGGTAGGCAGTGATGACCGCGTCGTCGGGATGCACCATGCCGGGGCCAACCACGGACACACCGCGACCGCGGCCGCTGAAGAAGACGTCGCCGCGCTGTTCCAGGACCGCCAAGGCCGCTGAGGTCAGCTCTTCTGGCAGGCCCAGTTCGGTGCTGAGCAGACCCACGGCGCGTGCCCGGGAGATCCGGCCAGCCAACGGCACGGCGGAGCGACTCAAGTGACGGCGCAGTGCCAGCACCGCCCGCGCCAGGTCCCTGCTCAGGGCGGCGGAGCGCCTTGTAGGCCGAGGCCGGTCATCCGGTATCCGCGAGAAGGAGCGGTGCCGCTGGGGCGCTGTGGTGATCATCCGTGGTTCCTGTTCAACATGTCAGGGCTGGTAGACGAGGGAGGACGGTGCGGGCACCGCGGCTCAGTGGGCAGCCGGCGGCGGGCGTGCAGGGCGCGGAGGCGGACGGTCAGATCCCGGTCGATGCGGGTGCCGGTCAGCTCCCGGACCATCTGAGTGGCCACCGTCCAGCCCAAGGCCGGCGTTTCGTACTTGGCGATACCTGCGCCCTGCCGTTCGATGCCGCGCGGGCCGAGCCGGTACGTGGTGCCGTAAATGCCGTAGAGGATGGGCCGTTTCACCCACAGCGCGACGGCCTGGCCCAGGCTCGGGCATCGCTTGACGGAAAGGCGGGCGTCGCGGCGGCAGACGGGCGGGGTCGCCTCGATGAGGCCCTCTCCCCACTGCGTATCCCCATCCGACGGGGACTCGGGCCCGCCGGGCAGCACGAACAGCCACCCGTCCGCGCTACGGGCGGGCGGGCCTGCACAGATTTGGCAGAGCAGCTCGCTCATCAAATGGCGCTGGCGTCGGGGATGCGGACGCCAGTTCTCCACCTGCCCAACCGCATCGGAGTGCTCGGGGACCCGGGTCCACAGGCCGTCCTCGTTGTCGCGGTCGTCCTCGCGCTCGTCGGCATACCCGAGGGAGCCGTCACCTCGCAGGGTGAGGTGTGCGAGTTCAGGCTGCTCGGAGGCCAGGGCCGCGATGTACGGCCGAAGGACCCTCGCACGCGGGGAGAGGACGGCGGTGACCTTGGCCGGGATGCTCATCGGGCCCCCCTGTCAGCGTCGGCTGTCAGCGTGCCGGTGGGCTGGAGATGCGAGTCGAGGAGGCAGGCGAGCTCGGGGTGGGGCTGGGCAGGCCGGGTCAGCAGGTAACGCAGTCCCGTATCCGTGCTCAGGCACCGGACCGGGGTCCACTGGCCATCGATCCACACGTCGGCGAGCGGAAGCGGGGCCGTGCAGCGTATGGTCCGGGCTCCGGCCCGGTGCGAGGCGTGGGAGACCCAGGCGGAGAGGAGGCGGGCCAGATGCCGGGTTTGGCCGGGCAGGGTGCACATGTGGGTGACGGTGACTTCTGTCCCGGGACCGCCCTTGCCCTGGTCATCAGGGTGTTCCAGGGTGACGGCGCCGACCAGGGCGCTTCCTTGCAGGAGCGCCCAGCCGCCGTCGAGAGGGTTGGCATGGAGACGGGTGGGGTTGTGGAGGAAGCCACTGGTCTGCGGCCGGATGCCGAGGTGCCCGCGCTCGCCCAGCCATCTGTCGCGCTCCGTGATCATCCGGAGCAGGGCCGCACGGTCCCCGTCCTCCAGGCGCCGCACCGTGAACAGCGGCACCCCCGGTACCAGCGGGGTGTGTTGGTCGGTGGTGACGTAGGCGGGCAGCGAAGGGGTACGCCGGGAGGGATGGCTCAGGAGCACGGGGCCCGGGCGGGTTCTGGCACTGGGCGCGCTGCTCCAGCCGGCGGCGAGCAGCACAGTGCGGATCGCCGGAGAGTCCGGCTCGTGTTCGACCGCCTCGGCGTTGCGGCGGGCCGCGTGGTCGAGGAGCCAGGCCACCGTCACGCGGGCCAGCGAGCTCTGCCCGGGAAGGGGCGGGGCAATGAGCGTGGTGACCTGGAGGATCCGGCGATGACGTGTCCCCCGGGTGGGCAGAACCTCGACGAGGGCCCCGATATGGCCTTCATCCCGGTCGGACAGGACCCACACCTCGCCGCCCCACCGCGGGCCGCACGCCAACCGCTCCAGGACACCGGCAGCGTCCGCACCCCGCACCGCAGGCACGTCGCCCCGCCTGTGGGCGTGGTCGAGGTGGGCCATGAACAGCATCCGGATCGCCACCGCGTCATCCGCCGAGGCCCGCCGCATCACGTACGGGGCGGGAGCGAGAGCGTGGCTCGTCATTGGGCACCGATTTCGTCGAGGACGGTGCTGAGTACGGCCGCGAGGCGGCGCAGCTGTCCGAGGGAGCAAGGCAGGGCCGGGGCCGTGTCGCCCAGAGCGAGGCGTGCGAAGTTCACCGTGGGCAGGGTCAGCGTGAGGACGGTGAGGGAGCTGCTGCTGATCAGGCAGGCGAGGTCGCGATGGAGCCGGTAGCGCAGGAGGTCCCGCTCGTGCTCGGTCAGGACTTCGCCTTCGTCCCAGACGGTGTTCAAGTCGGCGTACAGGGGGCTGTTTTCGGCTACCAGGTCCGCGATTCGGTCGACGGCGAGCCGCTCTCGCAGCCGCCACAGCGTCGCAGCGTCCGTCGTGGCCAGACCGCGGTCCGGCCGGGCGGGCGGTACGCAGCGGTCAGGTGTGACGGGTACAGCGGGCGGTAACGAGGCGGGGGAGCAACCCGTAACGGACGGCAGCACGGTCAGCATGCGGTTCTGCTCCTTCGACGGGTGACGAGGACGGCTCGCACAGCACGGTGTTCGATCCTGGTACGGGCGGGAACGTGCGCCGCACCCGCCAGACGCGTCGGGGTGCCAGAGGCCACGGTGAGCCGATCCGGGCCGGGATCCGGCGGGCAGGCCGGCGTCAGCCTGCACAAGGGATCGGGCCCACGTCGTCGCGGTGTCATGCTGCTGCTGGCTGCGTTCACCGGGCCGCCCCGACCATGCGGCCGGACAGGGTCCTGCGGTGGTCTGCTGCGATCAGACGCACCCCGCGCGCGCTGAGCAGGGCCCGGATGCCGGTGAGGGTCCACAGGCTGTCTTCAGCGCCGGTGCCGTCGGGGGGCAGGTGGTCCAGGGACGGTACAACGAGGATCTGGACAGACCGGTCCTCGACGAGTTCGAGGACCGCGCGAAGGCCCGGGCGTTCATGGCCGGCCAGCGGGGCGAGGTCGTGATGGCGCAGGGGTTTCGCCGTGCAATAGCGGGCGGCCGCCGTCTCCATGTCCGCGAAGGCGCGCTCGCCCGCCCCCGGAGGCACCACGGCATAGACGGCCGCGGTCGCCCGCTCCTTGACGTGCTCCTCAGCCCTGGCCACAAGGCCGCGCAAGCCAGCCGAATCAGTGAACGAGGGCCGCTCCGCTTCCTCGATCAGCACGGCGGTGGCCGGGGACGACGGGAGGGCCAGCAGCCAGCCGAGGAGCGTCTCCAGGCGCGTGCCGAGTATGGCATCGGCGGCCACACTCCGGCGGGGGAAGTCCTCAGGAGGCATGGGGGATTCCAATCAGGGCAGCACGAACGGACAGCACGGCCGGACGCCGTACAGGGAGAGAGGGATCAGGAGGCGAGGCGGCGGGTCTGGTGACGGGCCAGCTCCTGGGCCAGCGGGGGCAGACACATCTCGTTGCGCCGCGTGTCCAGGCCGTCCGGGTCCGCCACCGGGTAGGGGCGCCCGAGGGCGGGGTTGATGGCGGTGGCGTACAGCTGGGGCTGCGCGAGGCGGACCAGGCACCAGTCGACGACGTAGGCCAGGTGGACCTGGGAACAGGCGCCGTCCTCGACGGCGGCCGCGATCAGATCCCGGCAGCGCAGCAGGAAGGCGTGGTCCTGACCGTGGAGAAGGATCCGCAGCGCGGCCGTGGCCGCCTCGTCGCCGACGAGGTCCACGGACGGCCACCCGTGCTGGTTCACGACACGGACGAGCGCGCGCTCATGCTCCGTGCGGGCGGCCGCGACCTCACGGAGCCAGTACGCGACGCCCGGCAAGCGTGCGGAGCGCGCTGTCAGGGCTTCATCGCGGGCCGACCACGCGATCAGCATCTCCGGGAGCGAGGGCGAGGAGTCCTGGACGGCCTGGTCTGCGGCCGGGGCGGGGGCCACGGCAGAGGGCATCGTGCTGAAGAGCGTGGTCATGCCGCCCTCGCGTGCGCCCGCACCGGGCTCACGATGGCTCCGTCGGGGGTCAGCGCACCGGTGTCCTCGAAGATCAGTGTGCCGTTGCAGAGCAGGGACCAGCCCTGTTCGGGATGGGATGCCACGCTGCGCGCGGCATCCCAGTCAGGGGCCGTACTGGACGGACACGAGGGCCTGTGGGTGCACATGCTAATGGTCCCTTCGGGAGTGCTTGGAGTCAGTTCGACGCTCTGATGGACGGTGGTGCGGAGGAGTTCGGGCGGTCTGCCGGCCCGGGGAGGCTCTCACCAAACACCTTCGCGCTCGGGCCGCCCGGCAACGGACGTATCGGCGTAGCCGGACGCGTGCTCCCCGGTAGGGTGGGCCCGTACGGAGCGGACGGCCTGTTGGAACGCCGCGACCGGGCTCGGTGTGATGGGTGCCCTATCGGGGACGGAGCCGTGGCCGGGCCCTTCCGGTACCGGGACGGTGGCGGCTACGAGCAGGTTTTCGGGCACCTGGACGACGACCCGCAGTCCCCCGAGCGGGGACCGGTCCAGATACACCCCGAACCCGTAGGCCGCAGCGAGCGCACCGACCGCCGCGAACCCGCTCCGCGCGGCCAGCGCCCGTACCGGCAGCTGTTCCTGGCCTGCCAGGACCTTTCGAGTCCGGGTGTACTGCTCCTCGTTCAGGCCGGGACCGTTGTCGTCGATCGCGATGTCCAGGCCTCGGCCCGCCAGCCGGGGCCACACCGCGACCTTCCCCTGCCCGGGTGTGCCGTGGCGCAGGGCGTTGTCCATGAGTTCGGCCAGGGCGATGGTGACGGCTTCAGCGGCCCAGCGGTGGACCAGCACGTTGTGGGTGGAAGGCAGTTCGACCCGCTGATAGTCGCTGGTGCGGCCCTGGGCCCCGCGCAGGACGTCCATGAGCGCCACGTCCATTTCCCGCGGCTGAAGGCGGAGGGTTCCGGTGGCGGCACCCAGGATCTGGGCGCGTTGGATGATCAGGCTGGTTCCGTGGTCCAGCCGGTACAGGCGCTCCAGCTGACCGGGGTCGGAGGCGAACTCCAGTACCTGGCTCATGGACTGCTGCTGACGCACGACCAGGCTCATGACCGGCTCGAGCATCACCCGCAGTGCTTGCGTGGCAGCCGCTTCGGCTTGGTTGTCGGCGGCGTTCAGTAAGGCCGCCACCTGGCGCAGCACCACCTGCTGTGCTTCGGTGAACTCCGCACCGACCAGGTCGGGGTGAAGGGGTGGCCCCGCGAAGGTCTCATGGGCGGGGCGGGGGCCGGCGGCCATCTTGGGCAGACGCACTGTGGCGGTGTGTAGCACTTCCTCGCCCTGGGCCTTGAGCGTCTTGGCGGCCTCGGCGTCCGCTGCGCTCCGGGCGCTGGCGGCTGCCGTACGCTTCGCGCGCCCCAGGACGGCACGCGCCGCGCAGGCCGTGCCCAGGCTCGGGGACAGCGCCAGGGCGATGGTGGTGAGCTCGTTCACGTCAGCTCCTCACGGAGAGTCGAGATCGGACGGCGAACAGGTCGCGGAACACGACCGGCCCGTAGGGCTGAGCGGTGTCTGGATTCCCACCCCTGTCTGGGAGTTGGGCCATAGGGTGGGTTGCAGAAAGCAAACCGCTTACCTCGCCGTGCGGGCAGACCCCAGCACTGGGCAACCCCACAAAACCAACAAAAGATCGTTTCGAGGAGAAGGGGCGCACGGTGGCCCGTGAACGCAACACGCTGCTGGCCTCGGTGATCACCGAAACCGGCTGGTCCCAGCCTCAACTGGCCGCCGCGTTCGTACGGGTCGCCACCGAGACCGGAGTGAGCGAGCTCGCGTCTGTGAGCCAGCAGCACGTCTCGGCCTGGGTGAATGGCACACGGCCTGCTCCCCGAGCGGCGTCTATCTTGTGCGAGACGCTCTCGCGCCGTCTGGCACGTGTCGTTACCCCAGCGCACATCGGGCTCGCCTCGCTCGCCGCCGGGGCTGACGATGTCCGGCCGGCCTGGGACATCGACACGGCCACCGCACTGGCAGATTTCGGGGACAGCATGAGCATGGACCGGCGCACCGCGCTCTCCGCCACGGCGTACTCGGTGGCGGGCGCCGCCCTGCCCCCACCCGCCTGGTGGGACCAGACCCGCGACCACGCGCGCACCCGCGAACCCCGCACCCACCTGACGGTTACGGCCGGACACGTGGCCGCGATACAGGACGCCACCCGCTTCTACTCCAGCCAGGACCAGCGCCTGGGCGGTGGCGCGGGCCGCACCGCCCTCGCCGCCTACTTGCGCACCGACGTCGCCGCATACCTCTCCGGACGCTTCCCTTCCGAGCAGGTACGGCGCGACCTGCTCATGGCCGCCGCCGAGCTCGTCTACCTCGCCGGATGGACCAGCTTCGACACCGGCGAGCACGCGGTCGCCCAGCGGCAGTTCGGGGTCGCGCTGCGCATGGCCGCCGAAGCCGATGCGCCGGCGCTGGCCGGGCACATTCTGCGCGCGGCCGCGCACCAGGCCGTTGATCTGCGCCATCCCCGCCGGGCGCTGCAACTGGCCGAAGGATCGATGGCTGAGCGCCGCTACAAGCTGGCTACACCCCGAGAGCGGGCCCTGCTGGGTGTGGTCCATGCCCGAGCTCTGGCGGTGAGCGGGCAGAAGAAGGAGGCGCTGGCCGCGCTGAACCGCGCGAGCACTGACCTGGCTGCAGCCGACTCGGGCGTCGAGGAACCCGCCCGGGTCGCCTTCTTCGCCGAGGCGTCCCTGTCGCACGAGATGGCCTGCACCATGCGGGACCTCGGCGATCTCAAGGGCGCCGAAGCCGCCTTCCAACGCAGCGTCCGCACCCGAGCCCTCCCCTACGCACGCACGCACGCCGTGACCCTGGGATACCTCGGCGATGTCCAGGTCCGCCAAGGCCACCTCGACGACGCCTGCCACACCTGGAACCGGGCCCTGGACGCCATGGCCGGCATCCGCTCCGGCCGTACCCGCGACACCGTCGTCCAGATGCGCCGCTCCCTCTCCCCGGTCAAAGGCCGCGGCGGCAGCACCGCCGTCGCCCTCGATCAGCGGGCCCGCGAGTTCCTCGCCCACGTAGCCTGACCCCGCCACGACAGCACCAAGCTGCCGGAGCCGAGCTCCGGCCAGATGGATCGGGGGGACCTCATGACCGACCAGACCTTCACCTACACACCCGTCGCCACCGTCATCGGCGGCCACACCACACCCCTGGACGACTATCAGGGCGGCACCGAGGCCGTCATTCGCCTCAACCCAGACTTCCCCGAAGAAGTCCTCCGGGGGATCGAGGAGTTTTCGCATCTGCAGGTCACTTGGCCCTTCACCCTGGCCTCGCCCACCGACGTGGAACTCCACGCCCGCAGTCCCCGAGGGAACCCCCGCTGGCCGGCCACCGGCACATTCGTCCATCGCAACCACCGCAGGCCGGCGCAACTTGCGACGTCCTTCCCCCGCCTTCTTCGCGTGGAGGGACTGGACTTGCACGTCACCGACCTCGATGCCGTCGACGGCACCCCTGTGATCGACCTCGCCCCTTACTTCCCGCAGATGGGCCCCCGCGGCACGGTCACCGTCCCCGCCTGGCCTGGCGAGATGCTCACCGACTACTGGGTCAACCACAGCGACCGTCCCGAGTGAGTTGGAGGGCCGGCGGACTAGTGAGCAAGGTCTGCTGTTCATGAGCACCGTCCGAGCAGTTCGTCGTATCGGTGGGAAAGCCTTCTTCCCGCCTGCGCCTAGCGCGGGACATCCGGCCGAGGGCTGCAGTCGGACGCCTGGGCCGGTGCGGGTCAGCACGCGCGCGCTCGTCCGGCTAGCTGTGCCGTCTTGAACAGCGTCCAGACGATCTTGCCGCTGGGCATACGGTCCTCGACGCCCCAGCAGTCGGACAGCAACGCGACGATCTGCAGGCCCCGGCCGGTGGTGTCGGTCTCGCCCGCAAACGCGATCTCGGGTTCGCGGCGGTGGCGGGGACGGCTGTCGTGCACTTCCACGCGTACGAAGTCTTCGTTGGCGTCCAATTTCACGACGAAGCCGTGCTCGGTGTAGCTCCCGTGGGCCAGGGCGTTCGAGGCGAGCTCGGAGACACAGAGCCGGATGTCCTCGGTGGCGCCGCGAAGACCCCACGAGCTCAGGGTTGTGACGGCAAACTCCCTGGCCAGGCCAACCGACTCGGGCCGAGGGTCGAAGAACTTCTGCTTCACATCGAGCATCGGGGCCTCACGTCTCGGTATCTAGGGCTGGTGTGGGGTTGGGGCCGAAGCGGCGGCGGACTGGCACCGGGTCCGGCCCCGTGGGGTTGTGGACCACCGGGCGGCGCCTGCCGGGTCCCCGGACCAGCAGCAGCCGGGCGTCGGCCGCAGCGATCTGGGCCTGCCTCGGGGCTGCTATCTCCTTGGGGCCCAGGTGGGAGGCGGCCGGCAGGACGACGCCGTAGGTGTCGGGCAGTTCTAGGACGTCGATCAGGCCGGTGAACGCTGCCACCGGCCCGCTGCCGGAGTCGCGTTCTGTGAACACTCCCGAGAGCGTCAGCTCGTGCTGGCGGCAGTACTCGGCCAGAGCCTCATTCAAGGCCATCTGGCGGGCTGGGGAGACCCGGACCAGACGCAGGTAGCCGTAAACGACCGGACCGCTAACGTCGCGATGCTCGGTGAGGGGTTGCATGCTGATGTCTGTCCAAAGGTCCGGCGGATGGTGTCACTGCTCAGCCTGGACCTGCTCGAACGCTGCGGAAATGACCGCCTGTTGTACTTCCGTTGCACTTGTGTCCCCCCGCTCGTGCGGGCCGTGCTTCGATGGCGGCAGGAAGGGAGCAACGTGTGGCGACCGTGCACCACTGGACAGGCCTGGAGGCCAAGGCCCTGCGTCTCGCGCTGCGGCTGAGCGTCCGAGCATTCGCCGGCCAGCTCGGCCTCGGCATCAGGACGATCTCCAAGTGGGAGAAGCTCCTGGCCGCGACCGAACCCCGCCAGGACACCCAGGCGATCTTGGATACGGCCCTGGCCCGCGCGGATGCCGCCGTCCACCTCCGCTTCGAGACGTTCTTGTCCGAAGCCGGTCGGACCGCTCCTGCCGCCAGTGCCCACAGGGTGACGGCGAGTGGGCCGCTGGCCTGGGAGTACGAGTCTTGGACCGACGATCTCGACCGGGCCGTGGTGGCTCTCTCCCGGCAGGACTTCACCTTCGCCGACAGCCTGATCCGCCGCTGGCTCGGCCGGTTCAAGCCGGCCACGCTCGATGACAAGGGCTTATATCTCTTCGCCCGCTCAACTGCCTTGCTGGGTGATCTCCAACGCGACCAGGGAGCCGTGATGGGCCCGCTGTCGGCCCAGCACTCCTATGCCTCGGCGAAGTCTTTGTTCGGGCAGCTGGACATTCCCCGCCGTGTCGCCCAGCTCGACCTGTCCCTCGCGGTCGTTGCGGAGATGTCGGGACGGCTTGAGGTCGCCGCCCACCAGTACGAGTCCCTGGCCGTCGACGACCGGCTCTCCCGCCGTGACCGGGCCCGTGCCCGACTGTGGGTGGGAACGGCTCTAAGCAAGGACGGCAACCACAGCTATGCCTCGCGCGTCATGCTCGCCGCGACGCGGGAGTTCGAGGACCTCGCCGAGCCCGAGGACTGGTCGGTGGCCCATCAGAAGCTTGCTCTGGCCCACCGCGGGGCCGGCGACTTGGCCTCGGCCCTGCACTTCATCTCCATTGCCCGCAGCACGGCCGCCACCGACGCACCGATGCAGCGGGTTCGCTTGGAAACCGCCCACGGCCACATCCTCCTGTCCGATGCCGCGACCCGCGATGATGGCCTTCACGTCCTCGACAAGGCTGCGCGACTGGCCGGGCAGTTCGGCCTAAGCCACCAGCTGGCCAGTATCGAGGGCATCAGGGCCACGAGCGAAGGGGCCGCTGGCCCCCGACGACGGTAACCAGGGAGAAGATCGCGTGACGGACATCCAGCAGACGATCACCGAGGACCAGTGGCGCAAGGCCAAGCTGATCTGGGACTACCACCAGATGGGCCACGACCTGGCGGCGGTGGACGTCGCGATTGGGCTGGGCAGCCACGACCTCGGAGTCGCTGCCGCGACCGCCGATCTCTATCGCGCCGGCCTGTTCCCGGTCCTCGTCTTCACCGGCGGCAACAGCCCCACCACCGCGAAGGTCTTCCCGCGTGGTGAGGCCGTGCACTTCCGCGAGCACGCCCTGGAACTCGGCGTCCCCGACGAGGCGATCCTCGTCGAACCGAACGCCGCCAACACGGGGCAGAACATCACCCTCAGTCGTGAGCTCCTGGCTGCGAATGGCATCACGCCGAAGACCGTGCTGCTGGTCTCCAAGCCCTATATGGAGAGGCGATCGTTCGCCACCGCCCGCAAGCTGTGGCCCGAGGCCGAGATCATCTGCGCCTCGGAGCAGCTGGAACTGGACGACTACCTCAAGAGCATCGGCGACGAGAAGCTCGTCCTCGACATGCTTGTCGGCGATCTCCAGAGGGTGATCGAGTATCCGAAGAACGGGTTCGCCGTCGCCCAGGATGTCCCGGAGGACGTGCATGATGCGTACGAATCCCTCATCCGCGACGGCTTCACGAGCCGCCTTATCTCCTGATGCCCCAGTGCCGGGTGGGCTGTGTGCCATTCACCAGCCCAACCTGTTTCCCCGGCTGACAACACTGGCCAAGTTGGTCGCGGCGGACATCTGGATAGTCCTTGACGACGTCCAGTTCACCCGCCGCGACTATCAGCACCGCACCCGCCTGGCGGCTCTAGAAGATCCACATCGCCTGCAGTGGATGTCCATTTCGACCCACCTGCCTCAGGGACGCCAAACGATCATTCGAGAGGCTCTGATCGTCGACCCTGGCCTTGCTCGGCGCCGCACCATGGCGATGCTGCGGCAACACTACGGAGCCAGTTCGTACTGGCCTGAGATCGCCCAGGCCTTGGAACCGATTGAGGCGACATTCGACAGCGGCCGGACCGCGTCCGTCGCCGAGGCCTCAACCCGGGTCATGCTGGACCTACTGGGATGGAAGGGTCAGATCTTCCGCAGCACGAACCTATCCGCTCGGTCCGGACGTTCCCAGCGGCTTGCCGACCTCACCGTCAGTGTCGGCGCCGGCTCGTATCTCTGTGGGACGGGCGGCATGAAGTATCTGGATGCGGCCCCGTTTGCGGCACAGGCGATCCCAGTCATTCCATTCCTGCCTCAGACCACGGGTATCTGGGTGCCCGGCAGGCAGGTCAGCGCCCTTTGGGCCCTGGCAATGCTCGGTCCCGGCGCTTTGAAGGAACAGCTGCAGACCGTCATGGCAACGTCCACGAGCGGCGGATAGCGCACGCCTACCCCCCTGTGCGGTGCCCTCAACGGAGGCGAGCGCCTCGCGTGCTGCGGCTGCCCGCCCGTGTGCTGCTGCCGAAATCTGGCCCAGCTTCTGCAGCCTGTGGAGTGATCGTTCCCGCTTGCCTTTAGGAGTCCGCACCAATGTGTTCTTCTCGGCGACGAGGCCCGTTCGGTCGGATTCGCTCACGGCAGACGTAGAGGTCGCCGAGAAGACTGGAACATTCGGCTGGTGCATGTCAACCTACAACACCCGTCGGAAGATCGGCGTGGATACCGAGCCGGGCCGAGCGTCCAGCTCCTGCCGTTCTCGTCCTCTTATGTCTACCTGGGGAGTCTAAGCTGTCTGACGTTGCCCATTTTGCATTTCGCTTGACCGCGCCAACCCTCTTTGCAATCGGTGCTGGCTGCGCCGTATCTGGGAATTTCTGCGGTGACTACGTGGCCGTCGCTCTATCGCTCTGTCTCTGCGTTTGTGCGTCTGCGCTGTTCGCCGAGGGCCTAGTCCGGGAGGCGTACCGGCGAGATCGAGCCCTCCTGGTCTACGTGGCGACACATCCCGGCTCTACCCCCACTCAGTCTGCCCACGTACTCGGGGGCACGGTGCGGCGCGCGACTCAGGACTTCGCCCGGCTCTCCCGCGATGGACTGCTGGTTCCGGTGGTTGTGGACGTAGACCCCGCTCATTGCTCATATCGGATAACCGTGCACGCGCAAGGCTAGGAGACCTGAGCGGCCTCCAGCTTGGACGCCCTGTCTCTACATAGCAGACGATCCCCGGTCAGCCAAACCGGCGATTCTCCAGACCATTGAAGGAGCTTGCACCAACTACTTGGCGGTGGGTGGTGCGGGTGTGTCAGTCAACCTTCTTGATGTTCGTACGCGACCGCGCTTGGCGGTGGGGTCATGGCGAACGGGGTTGCTCACCGACCTGCACCCTTTTCGTCCCCACAGAGAGAACTCCATGCCCACACCCCTGCCTACGCGTTCGCTACAGGCTCCTCTGGCTGAACCTGCCACCCCGGGCCCATTGGATGCATCATTCCTCAACGTAAAGAATGCCGCAGCCTATCTTGGCCTCTCATCGCACACCCTCTATGTCTGGCGACATCGAAGGCAAGGGCCGCCCAGTTTTCGCATGGGGCCCCGCGGGCGCGTCATGTATCGGAGGGAAGCTCTGGACGCGTGGATCCATGAGCAAGAATGCATAGACTCCCGCTCCAATCCTGCCTTGGACCCGTTGAACTCCCACCCGCTGCGACGCGCGAGCTTCAGGACGTGACGCGCGGGCTGGTTGTGTGTTGTCTACTCCCTATTGAAAGAGATCTGGATTGGCCGGCTACATCGAGGACCGTTGGATCAGAAAGACGAAGGATCCCGTCACTGGAAGAAGGGAGAAGACCGCTCGCTACGGCAAGGGAAAGCGCTATAAAGTCGCTGGCATACCGGGAGTGCGTGACCGCTCCTTCGATGTGCTTGAGGACGCAAAGGCGTGGCTACGACGCACAGCGACGGACGAGGAGCGTGGTGAATTCGTAGACCCGCGGGATGGGTCCATCACACTAGCCAACTACATTGCGACGCACTGGGCACCGGGGCGAGGCGGCGCTCCCAAGACCCAGGACGGCCAAGAGCGTAGAACGCGTCTCCATATCGTCCCGCACTTGGGCGAACTCCCGCTCCGAAACATCGCCGCAACGGATCTAAGAGCGTTCATAACCACGCTGGGGTCTACGGTCTCCTCGATCGACTACCAACGCGGCATCCTCTCCGAGCTTTCCTCCATCCTGGAGGCAGCTGTCGACGACAAGCGTCTCGTGCGCAACCCAATGCGTGCGAAGTCTGTCCGGTGGCCCAAGTCGCCACGGGAGCGACGCGACGCGTGGCCGATGGCTACGGCACTTCGAGTCCGCGATGCCATCAACTCGCGGAACAGGATCGCCGTCGTGGTGGGCCTGGGTTGTGGGCTTCGTCAGGGCGAGGTCTTCGGGCTGAGCCCAGAGGACATCGACTATGAACGCGGGGTGCTCCACGTCCGGCGGCAGGTGCAGGCCATTCACGGAAGGCTGTACTTCGCCCTACCGAAGGGGAAGAAGGTCCGCACCGTCGACATGCCCCGTGCGGTCGCGGAGGAGTTGAAGCGCCACATAGAGGCGTGTCCGCCAGTCGTCGTGGAGCTTCCGTGGGGGAAGCCCGGCGGCCCGGAGAGGAAGGTCGCCTTGCTGCTCACCACGCGGTTTGGGAATGCCATCGCGGTGAACACCTGGAACACCTATACCTGGAAGCCGGCCTTGGCCAAGGCCGGCGTCATTCCGCCACGTGCCGAGGGGGCGAAGTCCTGGCAGTGGGCAGCGGCCCCGAAAGACGGTTTCCACGTGCTTCGGCACACCTACGCCTCGATCATGTTGGAAGCGGGGGAGTCCGTCGTGACCCTGGCTCGGTGGCTGGGGCACTCCTCGCCAGCGATCACCCTCGGTTACTATGCTCACTTCATGCCGGAAGCTGGAAGCAAGGGCCGCGGCACCCTCGACGGGCTCCTTGGGGAGCGGGGAGACCGGCCCGCCAGCCGAAACTCCCCAGATTCTCCCCAGCCCCTTTGACCGGTGCTTCTTACCCTCGCGCCCCAGAGAAGCAGTCCGTTGATTGTAAGGTTGAGAAGATGGGTGGCCTGGGAAAGTGTTGGAAGAGGTCGTAGCGACTCGCTATGTCACGCCCCTGCGGGAGGGCGGCTCGCTCCCGGGGATCGTCGAGGCCGACGATCTCGGCACCTACGTCATGAAATTCACCGGAGCCGGCCAGGGACGCAAGACCCTGGTCGCCGAGGTCATCTGCGGCCGCCTGGCCCAGCGGTTGGGGCTGCGCGTCCCACGGCTGGTGCAGATGCAGCTCGACCCCGTGATCGGGCTCGGCGAGCCCGACCAGGAGGTCCAGGAGCTGCTCAAGGCCAGCGGCGGGCTCAACCTCGGCATGGACTACCTGCCCGGCTCGATCGGCTTCGACCCGCTGGCGTACCAGGTGGACCCGGTCGAGGCGGGGCGTGTGGTCTGGTTCGACGCCCTCATCAACAACGTCGACCGCTCCTGGCGCAACCCGAACATGCTGGTCTGGCACGGGGACGTCTGGCTGATCGACCACGGCGCCACCATGATCTGGCACCACAACTGGCCCACCGCGGCGGCCGCGGCCGCCAAGCCCTACAACGCCTCCGACCACGTACTGGCCCCCGTGGGCCCGGACATCGCCGCGGCGGCCGCCGCGCTCGCGCCGCTGGTGACCGAGGAACTGCTCACGGAGGTCGCGGCCGACGTCCCCGACGAGTGGCTGGTCGACGAGCCGGGATTCGACTCCACCGACGCGCTGCGGCGCGCCTATGTGGGGGCGTTGCTGCCGCGCGCGGCCACCATCCACGAGAGGATCTCGCTGGAGGCGGAGGTGAGGACGCCCGCCGGACCTCCCGGCTGGCTCACCGACCACCTGCCGGAATGGCCCCACAAGACCCACCAGAAGAAGAGCGACAGCGAGTGACCAAGCGGGACGTGTTCGAGTACGCGCTGGTGCGTGTGGTGCCCCGGATGGAACGGGGCGAGTGCTTCAACGCCGGCGTGATCGTCTACTGCCGGGCGCACACGTACGTCGCCGCGCGCACCCACCTCGACGAGGCGAAGCTCCTCGCGCTGGACCCCGGGGCCGATGTGGCCGGGGTACGAGCCGCCCTGCGCGGGGTCGAGGGCGTGTGCAGCGGCGGGGCCGACGCGGGGCAGGCGGCGGGTGACGACGCGGGGCGGCGGTTCCGCTGGCTGATCGCGCCGCGGAGCACCGTGGTGCAGCCGGGTCCGGTGCACACCGGCCTGACGGCCGATCCGGCGGCGGAGGTGGAGCGGTTGCTGGACCTGCTGGTCCGCTGACCTCGGTCCGGGGCTCCGCCCCTGGGGCCCGCCTCCCGGCCCCCTTCCAGGGCACCCGCGTGTTCGACGCCGACAGGGGCGACCCGTCTGGCGTTGACACCGGGTGCCAGGGCTCCTAGCGTCTCCTCAGCTGAAGCTACTAAGCGGTTGCTCACCTCTGGGTGGCCGCTCTCAAGGGCGAGGAGATCCAGCATGTCCACCACCGAGCAGCGCGTCGCGATCGTGACCGGAGGGGCCCGCGGCATCGGCGCGGCCACCGCCGTACGGCTGGCCGCCGAGGGCCGTGCCGTCGCCGTACTCGACCTCGACGAGGCGGCCTGCAAGGACACCGTGGAGGCCATCACGGCCGCCGGCGGCAGGGCTCTCGCGGTCGGCTGCGACGTCTCCGACGGCGCGCAGGTGGAGGCCGCCGTCGCCCGCGTCGCGAGCGAACTCGGCGCCCCGACCATCCTGGTCAACAACGCGGGTGTGCTGCGCGACAACCTGCTGTTCAAGATGACCGAGAACGACTGGGACACCGTCATGAACGTGCACCTGCGCGGTGCCTTCCTGATGTCCAAGGCCTGTCAGAAGCACATGGTGGAGGCCAAGTTCGGCCGCATCGTGAACCTCTCCAGCAGCTCGGCGCTCGGCAACCGTGGCCAGGTCAACTACTCCGCCGCCAAGGCCGGCCTCCAGGGCTTCACCAAGACCCTCGCCATCGAGCTCGGCAAGTTCGGCGTCACCGCCAACGCCGTCGCCCCCGGCTTCATCGCCACCGAGATGACCGCCCAGACGGCCGCCCGCGTCGGCATGGGCTTCGAGGACTTCCAAGCGGCCGCCGCCACCCAGATCCCGGTCCAGCGCGTCGGCCGTCCGGACGACGTCGCCAACGCCATCGCCTTCTTCACCGGCGAGGCCGCGGGCTTCGTCTCCGGCCAGGTCATGTACGTGGCCGGCGGCCCGCTCAACTGACGGTTCCACGAGAGGCAGGGCGTAGGACATGACGTACAGCGGTATCGACAGCGGCAAGGTCGCGCTGATCACCGGGGCGAGTCGCGGCATCGGGTACGGCGTCGCCGAGGCGCTCGTCGCCCGCGGCGACCGGCTCTGCATCACCGGCCGCAACGAGGAGGCCCTCAAGGAGGCCGTCGAGCGGCTCGGCGCGGACCGGGTGATCGGCGTCGCGGGCAAGGCGCACGACGAGGCCCACCAGGCCGTCGCCGTGGAGCGCACGATGGAGGCCTTCGGCCGCGTCGACTTCCTGGTGAACAACGCCGGCACCAACCCCGTCTTCGGGCCGATCGCGGACCTGGACCTCGGGGTGGCACGGAAGGTCTTCGAGACCAACGTGATCTCGGCGCTCGGCTTCGCCCAGCGGACCTGGCACGCCTGGCAGAAGGACAACGGCGGCGCGATCGTGAACATCGCGTCCATCGCCGGGGTCTCCGCCTCGCCCTTCATCGGCGCCTACGGGATGAGCAAGGCCGCCATGGTCAACCTCACCCTCCAGCTCGCGCACGAGATGGCGCCCGGGGTGCGGGTGAACGCGATCGCGCCCGCGGTGGTCAAGACGAAGTTCGCGCAGGCGCTCTACGAGGGCCGGGAGCAGGAGGCGGCGGCGGCCTATCCGCTCGGCCGGCTCGGGCTCCCGGAGGACATCGGCGGGGCCGCGGCGTTCCTGACATCTGCACAAGCGGAATGGATCACCGGGCAAACTCTCGTCGTCGATGGCGGGATGTTCCTCAATGCCGGGGTCCACTGACCGATAATCGGACGTATTTGCCTCCGAAAGGGAGGTAAATGTGTATCGAATATGCACGGAACCGGTCAAGTGCCTCACGAAACCAACCCATTGGATTCGTGGGGCACTGCGGTAGGGTCTGCCGCACCCCTGGCTGATCGAGGAGCGTGCACGTGTTCAACCGGACCAGATGCCTGCAGATCTCTGCGGCCCTTGCGTCCATATCCCTGCTCGCCGGATGCGGCCTGCTGTCGGAGGACGACGGCGACGATATGAAGAGGATCGTCGTCGGTACCACGAGCGCACCGAGCACCCTCGATCCCGCGGCCGCGTGGGACGGCTCCTGGGAGCTGTACCGGAACGTCTACCAGACCCTGCTGGCCTTCCCGACGGGCTCCAGCAAGCCCCAGCCCGACGCGGCCCAGAACTGCGAGTTCACGGACGCGGCGAGCCAGGCCTACCGGTGCACCCTGCGCAAGGGCCTGAAGTTCTCCAACGGCGAGCCGCTCGACGCCAAGGCGGTCAAGTACTCCCTCGACCGGATCAGGACCATCGGCTCCAACGTCGGTCCCAAGGGACTCTTCGGCACCCTCGACAAGATCGAGACGCCGGACGCGCTGACGGTCGTCTTCCACCTGAACACCTCGGACGCCACCTTCCCGTACGTCCTCGGCTCGCCCGCCGCCTCGCTCGTCGCGCCCAAGGACTACCCGGCCGACAAGGTCCGCGAGGGCGACAAGGTCACCGGCTCCGGCCCGTACGTGCTCGACTCGTACAAGGAGGGCGCCGAGGCGGTGCTCACCACCAACACGAGCTACACGGGCTTCGCCAACCGCAAGAACAAGGCCGTGACCATCCGCTACTTCGCGGACTCCCCGAAGATGGTCGCGGCGCTGAAGGCGAAGGAGATCGACGCCACCTACCGAGGCCTGTCGGCCCCGGAGATCACCGACCTCCAGACCCCCGCGGCGCACGCACTGGGCGTCCAGGTCGTCGAGAACGTCGGCGCCGAGATCCGCTACCTGGTCTTCAACCCCAAGGACCCCTCGGTCGCCAAGCTCCCGGTCCGCCAGGCCATCGCCCAGATCGTCGACCGCGGCGCGCTCGTCTCCAAGGTCTACCAGGGCACCGCCGAGCCGCTGTACTCGATGGTCCCCAAGGGGGTCGTCGGCCACAAGACACCCTTCTACGACAAGTACGGCGCGGCGGACGTCGCCAAGGCCAAGAAGATCCTCAGGGACGCCGGGATCACCCAGCCTGTCGAGCTGACCTTCTGGTACACCACCGACCGCTACGGCTCCTCGACCGCCGACGAGTTCACCGAGCTCAAGCGCCAGCTGGACGAGAGCCAGCTGTTCCGGATCAACCTGCGCAGCCAGCCCTGGAAGACCTTCCAGACCGGCTACAAGAGCGGTGAGTACCCGATCTTCGGCCGCGGCTGGTTCCCCGACTTCCCGGACCCGGACAACTTCATCGCGCCGTTCGTCGGCAAGGAGAACGCGGTCGGTACCCCGTACGAGCCCAACGAGATCCTGACCGAGCTGCTGCCGAAGACCCGCCGCGAGGGCGACCGCTCGGCCGGAGTCCAGGAATTCGAGCAGGCCCAGAAGATCTTCGCCGACGACGTCCGGCTGCTGCCCCTGTGGCAGGGCAAGCTGTACGTCGCGGCCCGTGAGGACATCGCGGGCGCCGAGCGGGCGCTGGACCCGCAGACCGTCATGCAGATGTGGGAGTTCTACCGCAAGACCAGCTGGTAGTACGTGCACCGATGCGTCGGCCGCCCTGGGCGGCCGACGCATTGTCAGTGGGCCCCGGTAGGTTCTGGAGCAGTTGCACGAGCAGTCGCACGAACTTGTACCGGAGGTTGTCGCCGTGACCCAGATGCTGCCCGAGTCCTGGCTCCCCGTCCTCGGCGGAGAGCTGGACCAGCCCTACTTCAAAGAACTCACCGAGTTCGTCGAGAAGGAACGGGCGAACGGGCCGGTCTACCCGCCCCGCGAGCAGGTGTTCGCGGCCCTGGAGGCCACTCCCTTCGACCGGGTGAAGGTCCTCGTCCTCGGCCAGGACCCCTACCACGGCGCCGGCCAGGGCCACGGCCTGTGCTTCTCCGTGCAGCCCGGGGTCAAGACCCCGCCCTCGCTGCGCAACATCTACAAGGAGATGAAGGAGGAGCTCGACCTGCCCGTCCCGGACAACGGCTACCTGATGCCGTGGGCCGAGCAGGGCGTCCTGCTGCTCAACGCGGTGCTCACGGTCCGCGAGGCCGAGCCCAATTCGCACAAGGGCAAGGGCTGGGAGAAGTTCACCGACGCCGTGATCCGCGCGGTGTCCGAGCGGCCCGACCCGGCCGTCTTCGTCCTCTGGGGGGCCTACGCCCAGAAGAAGCTCCCGCTGATCGACGAGGAGCGGCACGTGGTCGTCAAGGGCGCCCACCCCTCCCCGCTGTCCGCCAAGAAGTTCTTCGGGTCCCGGCCCTTCACGCAGATCAACGAGGCCATCGCCGCGCAGGGACATGAGCCGATCGACTGGCGGATCCCCAACCTCGGCTGACCTCCCCCCGCGCCTCGGCGCCATTGCCGGTACCTCCGGCTAGCTTCTAGATGATCAGACCGGAGCAGGTCTGGCAGAGCAAGCCGGAGGCCGCCGTGACGGAGCAGCAGGAGGCGTCGGAGGACGCCGTCATGACCAGGATCGGCCAGGCGGTCATCCTGCTGCACGCCGGGGACCGCGAGGAGGCCCGCAACCGGCTCGGGGAGATCTGGTCCGAGATCGGTGAGCAGGGGGACTCCCTCCACCGGTGCACCTTGGCCCACTACATGGCCGACGCCCAGGACGATCCGGCCGACGAGCTGGCCTGGGACCTGCGCGCCCTGACCGCTGCCGCCACCGCCGACGGGCCGGGTGACGAGCCGGACGACGGACCCGGGACCGGGCCGCCCCAGGACGGGCGGCCCGTACGGGAGGAGCCGCATCCGGCCATGCGGGTGTTCTACCCGTCCCTACACCTGAGCCTGGCCGCCGACTACGTGAAACTGCAGCGGCCGGAGGCGGCCCGGATCCACCTGGCCCGGGCCCGCGCGGCCACCGGGGCGCTGTCCGACGACGGGTACGGGAACGGCGTACGGGCCGCCATCGCCCGCCTGGAGCGGCGCCTGGCCGGGGAGCCGGGAGCCGGGCCGGGGCCCGGGACCGGACCCCGGCCGTTCCCCGAGCAGTCGCCGTAGGACACCCCTGTGCCCGCGGGCGGTCAGTCCCCCTGGACGCCCGAGCAGATCCGGGCCTCCGGACTGTCGGGATGCCAGTGGCCGTGCCTGCGGCCCAGCGCGCACACATCGGCCGGCCGCGCCGGAAGCTTGCGGATCAGCTCGCGCTCCACCTCGGCGTCGGGCCGGGGACGCTGCGGACGGCCTCCAGGGCGCCCGGAGACGGGCTCGGCGGCCCGTCGGGGCTCCGGGATGTCCGGGACCGGCGGAGCCTCTCGTACGGGCCCACCGGAGCCGCCGGGTACGGGCCGCTGCGCGGACCGCTGGGCGGGCGCGGGGGCCGCCGGGGTCGCGGGCGCCCCCGGGGCACTCTCCACCGCCTCCAGCGCCTCCAGGGCGGGCGCCCGGACGACCACGGAGGCGGCCCCGGGCCCGCCGCGCGGCTCATGGCGGGGCGGTACCCCGGCGGCGGGGGCCGCCGCGGGCTGCACGGGTCCGGGGCTCACATTCACACAGCCGGAGACCGCCGAGACGGCGCAGGCGACTCCGAGCAGCAGCGTTGTCGTGGTTCGGGTTGGATGCACCCGCGCAACTCTGCTGTGCGAGGACCCCGTTGCGAAAACCCGCGGGCGATATTCACCCCGCACGGGTGACGGACCCACCCGCCGTCCAGGGCCTGGCGCGAGCCGCGCCGGCTCCTCCGAAAAACAGGAAGGGACGGACTAGTCGCCGGTGGCGCCGTCGATCTGCTCGCGCACCAGATCCGCGTGGCCGTTGTGGCGCGCGTACTCCTCGATCATGTGGGTGTAGACCCAGCGGAGGCTGAACACCTCGCCCCGGTGGTGGCTCTCGGCCTGCGAGACAAGGTCCAGGGAACGACCCGCGGCAGCCTGGCGGGACAGTTCGACCTCGGTCTGCCAGACCTGCTCCGTCTCGGCCCAGGTGGCCTTGTCGGAGAAGTGGAAATCGCCGTCCGGATCCTCGCTCGTGCAGAACAGCTCGGGCAGGTCCTCGCCCAGCATGACCTCCCGGAACCAGTACCGCTCCACCTCCGCCATATGCCGTACGAGGCCCAGGAGGCTCAGTTCGGAGGGCGCGAGCGGGGCCCGGCGCAGCTGTTCGTCCTGGAGCCCCTCGCACTTCCAGACGAGGGTGGCACGGTGGTAGTCGAGCCACCCGTCCAGCATGTCCCGCTCGTCGGCGGTGGTGGCGGGTTCGGCGCGATGTGATCCGGAGCTGATGGTCATGGGGCTCATCCTCGGCGAACAGAGCCCCCGCCACCAGGGATTAAGCTGCGGGAATCCCACAAGGAACCAACCTGGAGGCCCCGGTGAAGGTCGGCTGCATCGGACTCGGCGACATCGCGCAGAAGGCGTACCTGCCCGTCCTCACCACCCGCCCGGGCATCGAGCTGCACCTGCAGACCCGTAACCCCGACGCCCTGGAGCGGGTCGGCGACACCCACCACGTACCGGCCGCGCGCCGGCACACCGATCTCGACGCGCTGCTCGCCGAGGGGCTCGACGCGGCCTTCGTGCACGCCGCCACCGTGGCGCACCCCGAGATCGTGACCCGGCTGCTGGAGGCCGGCGTGCCCACCTATGTGGACAAGCCGCTCGCCTACGAACTCAGCTCGTCGCGGCAGCTCGTGGAACGGGCCGAGCGGCTCGGGGTCTCCCTCGCGGTCGGCTTCAACCGCCGCTTCGCCCCCGCCTACGCGCAGTGCGCCGACCACGCCCGCGAGCTGATCGTCATGCAGAAGAACCGGGTCGGGCTGCCCGAGGACCCGCGGACGCTGGTGCTGGACGACTTCATCCACGTCGTCGACACCCTGCGGTTCCTCCTGCCCGGCGAGGCCGACCACTTCGACGTGCGGGCGGTGGTGCGCGAGGGGCTGATGCACCAGGTGGTGCTCCAGCTGTCCGGCGCCGGCTTCACCGCCCTCGGCATCATGAACCGGCTGTCCGGCTCCACCGAGGAGATCCTGGAGGTGTCCGGGCGCGACACCAAGCGGCAGGTCGTCAATCTCGCCGAGGTCATCGACCACAAGGGCCAGCCGACCGTGCGGCGCCGCGGGGACTGGGTCCCCGTCGCCCGCCAGCGCGGCATCGAGCAGGTCGTCGACCACTTCCTGGAGGCGGTCGCGGCGGGCACCACGCTCAGCGCCCGCGACGCCCTGCGAACCCACGAGCTGTGCGAGCGGGTGGTGAGCTCGGCTCTGGAGCAGGCCTCCTGAGGGCCCGGCTGCCCGCCACCGCGCAATACACCGCGAGGGCGGCGAGGGCCGCGGTCACCGGCCAGTCCCCGAAGCGGACGTAGAGGGTCGTGCCGCGGGCGAGCGGGACCTCGTACACGGCCGCCGTGCTCGCGGACGTGGGCAGGGCGGCTCCGACCCGCGCGCCGGACGGGCCGTTCACCACGCTGATGCCCGTCAGGGTGGCGTGCACCATCGGGCGGCCATTCTCGGCCGCCCGCAGCGCGGCCAGCGAGGCGTGCTGGGCCGGGGCCCAGCTCTCCTGGAACGAGGAGGTCGCCGACTGGGCGACGAGCAGGGAGGCCCCGTCCAGGGTCAGGCGCCGGCTCATGTCGGGGAAGGCCGACTCGAAGCACACCAGCGGGCCGATCCGGACCCCACCGGGCCCGTCCGTCCGGGCGGGCAGGTCCATGACCACCGGGGCGTCGCCGCGCACCCGGTCCTCGCCCGCCGCCTTGCCGACCGAGGTGGCCCAACCGAACAGCGCACGGGCCGGCACGTACTCCCCGAAGGGGACGAGCCGCATCTTGTCGTACCGGTCGCCCGTGGGGCCCTGGGGGCCCACGAGGACCGCGCTCTTGTAGATCCCCGGGCGGTCCGCCCTCCGCGCGTCCACGTTCACCAGCAGCGGAGCCCCGACCTCCGCGGACAGCGCGGACAGCCGCCGGGCCAGGTCCGGGCGGGCGCTCAGGTCCGCGCCGACGCTGCTCTCGCCCCACACCACCAGATCGACCCGCTGCCCGGCCAACGGCCGCGTCAGCCGCTCACCGACGTCGAAGCGCCGATCCGCGCTGTCCGGACCGTCCGCCACCGGACCCGGCTGTACGACGGCCACGCGCAGCCGGCCCGATTCCTCGGGCCGCGCCGCCCACACCCACACCGCTCCCGTCAGCACCGCGCAGCCGGTCATCCCGGCCACCGCCGGGATCCGCGCGCCCGGCACCGCGATCAGCAGCACCAGCGCGCAGTTCACCGCCACCACCAGCAGGCTGACCAGCCACACCCCGCCCACCGAGGCCAGCCGCAGCGCCGGCGCCACCTGCCACTGGCTCGCCCCCAGCAGGCCCCACGGCCCGCCCAGCCCCTGCCAGGACCGCACCAGCTCCGACAGCAGCCACGCCGCCGGTACGAGGATCAGCGCGCAGCCGGCCCGGCCCGCCGCCGGGGTCCCGCCGAGGAGCTCCCGCACCAGGAGGGCCCAGGGGATCCAGAGCAGCCCGAGCAGCGCGGCCACCGGGATCAGGAACACGTGCAGGCTGGGCAGCAGCCAGTGGTGGACGGCCAGGATGTACCCCGCGCCGCCGAGCCAGCCCTCCAGCGCGGCCCGCCGCCCGGTGGGGGCCGACCGCAGCAGCAGCATCCAGGGCACGAGGGCGGCGTAGGCGAACCACCAGAGGGCGGGGGCCGGGAAGGCGAGGGCCGGTAGCGCCCCGGCGGCCACGGCGGCGGGCGCACGCCATCGAGGGGACCACCACCGCATGCGCATCATGATCATGGCGTGCCTCCGCTTCCAGTGTGGCAGTGCCGGACGTCCGGGCCAGTCGAGCGGTTCCGGTCCGGCTCAGGCGGTCATGTGCCGCCACTTCTCCTGCACCGTGACGCGGGTGAGCCGCCAGCCGTCGCGGGTGCGGGCCAGCGCGAAGTCGTAGCGCCCGGCGGCGACGAAGTTGGGCGAGGTGATCGCGGCGTCGGCGTCCGGCCCGGCCAGCCGCATCGGATTGAGGAAGTCCGCCCGGACCTCGGCGCTGTCCCCGGGGGAGCCGCCCACGTCCTCCAGCCGGATCAAGCGGTTCACGATCAGGTGCTGGCGTACGGGGAACAGCGTCATCGTCTCCGCCAGCCAGTCCGCGACCTCCGCCACCGAGCCCTCGATCCCGCCGGCCGAGCTGTAGTCGACCCTCCCGGAGGCCGTGAACAGGGCCCGGTACGCGGCCCAGTCACCGTCGTCGACGGCCACCGCGTAGCCCGTGACCACCTCGTCGATCGCCAGCCTGTCCATCACCGTCGCGAGATCCACACGCTGAGTCATCGGGTCAGTCTGGGGCTGCGCGGGCGCGAGGCCAAGGGCCGTGCGCCCACCGGATCTTCCCGCGGCCGGTCAATGACCGGAACGGGACTCCCGCTGCCGGACCACGACGAGGAACGCGTCGCTGTCCAGGTCCATGACCACCTCCGCCTGTACGCCCTCGCGCATCCGCTGCGCGGCGTACTCCTCGGCGGGCCAACTTCCCCGCGGACTCCCGGCGGGAAACCGCTCCAGCACCACTCGACCCATGGGGCACCCCCTGCGTTCGCCTTCCACTCTCTTCAGGCACAACGACGCGCAGGCCGCCCGGGAACGTTCCCGAGCGGCCTGCGGTTCACGCGAAGAGGTGGTGCGGGGCCCCGCTAGGAGCCGGACTCACCCGCGTGCGGGCTCAGCACGTCCGTGCCGATCAGCACGAACAGCAGGATGCCCAGGAGGATCCGGTAGATCACGAAGGGCATGAAGCTCTTGGTCGAGATGAACTTCATGAACCACGCGATCACGGCGTAGCCCACGAAGAAGGCGATGACCGTCGCGAAGATCGTCGGGCCCCAGGAGATGTGCCCCGGGTTCTCCACGACGTCCTTGATCTCGAACGCTCCCGAGGCCAGCACGGCCGGGATCGCGAGGAGGAAGGAGTAGCGGGCCGCTGCCTCACGGGTGAAGCCGAGCAGCAGACCGCCGGAGATCGTCGCGCCGGACCGGGAGACGCCGGGGATCAGGGCCATCGCCTGGCAGACACCGAAGACCAGACCGTCCTTGACGCCCAGCTGCGCCAGCGTCTTGCGCTCGCGGATCGCGCGATGCCGGCCGCCTTCCTCGTCACGGGCGGCCAGCCGGTCGGCCACGCCGAGCACGATGCCCATGAGGATCAGGGTGGTGGCCGTCAGTCGCAGGTCGCGGGCCGGGCCCACGATCGCGTCCTTGAAGACGAGACCGAGGATGCCGATCGGGAGCGAGCCGACGATCACCAGCCAGCCCATCTTGGCGTCCTGTTCGGACCGCAGGGCCTTCGTGTAGAGGGAGCGGAACCAGGTGGAGACGATCCGCGCGATGTCCTTGCGGAAGTAGATCAGCACGGCGGCCTCGGTGCCGATCTGGGTGATCGCGGTGAAGGCCGCTCCTGGGTCGTGCCAGCCGGCGAACGCCGCGGTCAGCCGCAGGTGGGCGCTGGAGGAGATCGGGAGGAACTCCGTAAGCCCCTGGACGAGACCGAGGATTAGGGATTCGAACCAGCTCATGTCGGGGTGCGCTCGTCCTTGTGATCGTCGGGCAGTTCGCGTCCGATGCTAGGGCCCGTGCGAAGCGGCGCTGACCACAGGGGGGTGTTGGGGCAGCAGTTCGGGCATCCGATCCTCGGTTCGAGGGGGTGCCAGACGGTGTCGTTTGCGCCACGCGAGGACCCCGCCGCCCACCAGCGAGACGACGATGAAGCCGAACGAGACGAGGAACGCGGGCGATCCGGGAGAGGAGGCGCTGGCCCCCGCGATCACGTACGCGGCGGTGTTCGGCACGACCCCGATCGCCGTGGCGAGGAGGAAGGGAACCCAACCGCACCGCGACACCGCGGCACAGTAGTTGGCCACCACGAACGGCATTCCGGGGAAGATCCGCACCGCCAGGATCGAACGGAAACCGTGCCGACTGAGCTGGCCGTCGGCCGCCTGGAGCCAGCGCCCGCGCAGGAACGGCCGCAAAGCCTCCTGGCCCAGCATCCGGCCCAGCCCGAAGGAGATCGCACCGCCCAGCACCGTGCCGCCGACCGCCGCGACAAGGCCGAACTGGCTGCCGAAGACGGCTCCCGCCGCCAGATTGAGCAGGGGCCGCGGCACGAGGGCCGCCGTGCACACGCCGTACGCGGCTGCGAACAGCAGGACCGCCGTGCCCACCGGGAGCCCCGGGGGCCAGCCCTCCGAGAGGATGCGCTGGGGCTCGTACAGCAGCACGCACATGCCGGCCGCGACGAGCAGCACGACGAGCACCGACAGCCGGGTCCACGGCGCGAGGAGGAGGGACATCCCGGGAGACTAGCCCACGTATACGGCGGTGCGCCGTAATCTGGACCTCATGCAGTCGAACGACCGGCGCCCCCCGCGAGTTCCCCGCAGCGCCCTCGCGGACACCCTGCTGGAGCGGCTGCACCAGGCCTACCCGCCCGCCGCCGATCCCGTACGGGCCCGGGCGATGGGCGCCTACATGAAGGACGTCGCGCCCTTCCTCGGCATCCCCACCCCCCTGCGCCGGGAACTGTCGAAGACCGTGACGAAGGACACTCCGAAGCCGTCCGAGACGGACTGCGCGGCGCTCGCGCTGGGCTGCCGGCTCCTCCCGGAGCGCGAGTACCAGTACTTCGCGGTGGACTATCTGCGCCGCCACATCGCCCGCTGCTCCTCCGGCTTCCTGCCCGTGGTCCGGCACCTGATCGTCACCGTCCCCTGGTGGGACACCGTCGACCTGCTCGCCGCGCACACGGTCGGACCGCTGGTGGCCGCCGACCCGGAACTCGCGGCCGTGATGGACGAGTGGATCGAGGACGAGAACCTCTGGCTCGCCCGCACCGCTCTGCTCCACCAGCTCCGCTTCAAGTCCGCCACCGACACCGACCGGCTCTTCGGCTACTGCCGCAGCCGGGCCGGCCACCCGGACTTCTTCGTGCGCAAGGCCATCGGCTGGGCCCTGCGCGAGTACGCGAAGACGGACCCGGAAGCCGTACGCGCCTTCGTCGAGGCCGAACGCGGCTCCCTGGCCCCGCTGTCGGTCCGCGAGGCGCTCAAGAACCTCTGACCACGCCGAAATTCATTCGACGGGTCCCGGACCGTCCGGCAGGATCAGGGGCATGAACCGGTATGCCTTCCTCGCAGAGCGGTCCGCGGTCGCGGACGCGCCGAAGGCTGCCGCAATCGTGGAGGCACCGGCAGGCGCACCCGCGTTCGCACCCGTCCTCGCCGCATTCGACGGCGCACGAAGCTGACCCTTCCCGGATCGTCCGGCGGACCCCACAGGGGGAGGGTCGGCTCGCCCTCGGGGTCCCGTAGCAGCTTCCAGACACGGGAATGAATCATGGCCAAGACGGCCTTCGTGCGCACCAAGCCGCACCTCAACATCGGCACCATGGGTCACGTCGACCACGGCAAGACCACCCTCACCGCCGCCATCACCAAGGTCCTCGCCGAGCACGGCGGCGCCTCCTTCGTGCCCTTCGACCGCATCGACCGGGCCCCCGAGGAGTCCCGGCGCGGCATCACGATCAACCTCACGCACGTCGAGTACGAGACCGACACCCGGCACTACGCCCACGTCGACATGCCGGGCCACGCCGACTACATCAAGAACATGGTCACGGGCGCCGCCCAACTCGACGGCGCCATCCTCGTCGTCTCCGCGCTCGACGGCGTCATGCCACAGACCGCCGAGCACGTGCTCCTCGCCCGGCAGGTCGGCGTCGACCACATCGTGGTGGCGCTGAACAAGGCCGACGCCGGGGACCCCGAGCTCACCGACCTGGTCGAGCTGGAGGTCCGCGAGCTGCTCACCGCGCACGGGTACGGCGGGGACGCGGCGCCGGTGGTACGGGTCTCCGGACTCGGGGCGCTGGAGGGCGACCCGCGGTGGACGGAGGCGATCCAGGCGCTGCTGGACGCGGTGGACACGTACGTACCGACCCCGGTGCGCTACACGGACGCGCCGTTCCTGCTGCCGGTGGAGAACGTGCTGACCATCACCGGGCGCGGGACCGTCGTGACCGGCGCCGTCGAGCGCGGCACTGTACGTGTCGGGGACCGCGTGGCGGTCCTCGGCGGTGACGGCGAGCCGGTCCTGACGGTCGTCACCGGGCTGGAGACCTTCGGGAAGCCGATGGAGTCCGCCGAGGCCGGGGACAACGTCGCGCTGCTGCTGCGCGGGGTGCCGCGCGACGGCGTGCGCCGCGGGCACGTGGTGGCCGCGCCGGACAGCGTGACGCCGCAGCGCCGGTTCACGGCGCAGGTGTACGTGCTGTCCGGGCGCGAGGGCGGCCGTACGACACCGGTCGCCAGCGGCTATCGGCCGCAGTTCTACATCCGCACCGCCGACGTGGTGGGGGACGTGGACCTGGGCGAGGTCGCCGTGGCCCGGCCCGGGGAGACGGTCACGATGACCGTCGAGCTCGGCCGGGACGTCCCGCTGGAGTCGGGTCTCGGCTTCGCGATCCGCGAGGGCGGACGGACGGTCGGCGCGGGGACGGTGACGGCCGTACTGGGGTGATCCGGATCTGATCCCGGTCCGATCCGGACCCCTCTGTGGTGGCGGTGGCCCCGCTGCGCCAGACTGCCGTCACCACAGGCATGCGCGGAGGGGCGGGCGGAGATGAGCGGCGACACGGCACTGGTGCTCGGCGGCGGGGGACTGACCGGCATCGGCTGGGAGTGCGGAATCCTGTACGGCCTCGCCCGCGCGGGCGTGGACCTCACCACCGCCGACCTGGTCGTCGGCACCTCCGCCGGTTCCGTGGTCGGGGCCCAGCTCACCTCCGGACAGCTCACCGCGCAGGAGCTGTACGAGCGCCAGCTCGGGGACCCCACCGGCGAGGCCACGGCGAAGCTGGGGGCCGGTCTCCTCGCCCGGTACGCCGTCGCGATGGCGCGCTCGCGCACCGCGACGGCCTACCGGCAGCGGGTCGGCGCCATGGCCCTGGCCGCCGACACCGGCGCGGGCGGCGAGGCCGAGCGGCGCAAGGTCCTGGCCGCCCGGCTGGTCTCCCACGAGTGGCCCGAGCGCCGGCTCGTCGTCACGGCGGTGGACGCCCTCACCGGTGAGCTCAAGGCGTTCGACCGGGGGAGCGGCGACGGGCTCGTCGACGCGGTCTCGGCGAGCTGCGCGGTGCCCGGGGTGTGGCCGCCGGTCACCGTCGGCGGCCGCCGCTTCATCGACGGCGGAATCCGCTCCGCCACCAATGCCGACCTGGCCGCCGGGTACGCGCGCGTGGTGATCCTCGCCCCGATGTCGCTCGGTTCGGGCCTGGTCCCCTCACCGTCGGCGCAGGCCGAGCGCCTGCGGGAGGCGGGAGCGCGGGTCGTGCTGATCACCCCGTCGACGGCCGCCCGCAAGGCCTTCGGGCGCAACGTGCTGGATCCGGCGCGGCGTGAGCCGGCCGCCCGGGCGGGCCTCGCGCAGGCCGAGGAGCACGTGCAGGCGACGGCGGCGGTCTGGTCCGCCGCGGCCGCCTGAGGGCTGTTCGAAGCCCGCCCGGTCGCTGCCGGACAATGGACCGGTGAGCGACGAACAGATCCCGGTCGTCCGGGAAGTGGGCCAGGGCACCGCCAAGCTGATGCCGGACGTGGACCGGGAGCGGGCCTGGCTGCTGACGGTCGACGGGGCCCCGCAGTCGTATGTGGACCTGGACGATCCGCAGCACCTGGAATTCGAGTACGTACGCCGCCTCGCGCACGTCCTGGACTGCGCCGCCGAGCCCGGGCTCGCGCTCGACCTGCTGCACCTCGGCGGCGGTGCGCTCACCCTGCCGCGTTACGCTGCCGCCACCCGGGCCGGATCCCGGCAGACGGTCGTCGAGTTCGACGCGGGCCTGGTCGACCTCGTGACCGAGCACCTGCCGCTCGCGGCGGACTCGGGGGTCACCGTCCACACCGCCGACGCACGGGCCTGGCTGGAGGGCGCGCCCGCCGCGAGCGTGGACCTGGTGGTGGCCGACGTGTTCGGTGGCTCGCGGGTGCCGGCGCAGTTGACGTCGGTGGAGTACGCCCGGGCGGCCGCGCGGGTGCTGCGGCCCGGCGGGCTGTACGCGGCGAACCTGGCGGACGGGGCGCCCTTCGACTTCCTGCGGGCCCAGGTGGCGAACTTCGCCGACGCGTTCGCGGAGCTGGCGCTGATCGCCGAGCCGGCGGTGCTGCGGGGGAGGCGGTTCGGGAACGCCGTACTGCTGGCCTCGGACGCCCCGCTGGAGGTGGGGGCGCTGGCCCGCAGGTGCGCGGCCGACGCGTTCGCGGCCAGGGTGGAGTACGGGGACGGGCTGGCCCGGTTCCGCAAGGGCGCGGTGCCGGTGGCCGACGTGGACGCGGCTCCGTCCCCGGCGCCGCCGGAGGGCGCGTTCAGCCTGGGGTGAGCGGCCGGGGCCGACGGCGTCCCGACGGCCGACGGCGTCTCAGCGACCGACGACGTCTCAGCGACCGACGGCGTCGGCGGGCGCAGCGGCGGGAGCGGGCTCGGCCGCGGTCGCCGTCGCCGTCGCCGGGACGATGGTCTTGCTGTGCGCCCGGCGGGTCATGCGGCGGACGTCCGGGACCAGCAGCACGAGGGCGGTGGGCACGACGACCAGCACCGCACAGCCCCACAGGGACGAGGTGCGCCCGAAGGCCGATTCGGCGGGCCCGGCCAGGGCGGTGGCCAGCGGAAGCATCGACACCGAGCCGAACCAGTCGTAGGCGGTGACCCGGGAGAACTTCTCCTCCGGGATCTCCTGGTGCATCGCGGTCATCCAGTTCACACCGAAGACCTCGATCGCGGCGCCGCTGACGAACATCACCACGCACAGCCCCCACACGGGCAGCGGCACGGCGAGTCCCGCCGAGGGCAGCGCCAGCGGGAACACGCACAGCGTGCCGACGAGCAGCAGGCGGCGCGGCTTCCACGCCATCATCAGGACGGCCCCGGCGATGGTGCCGACGCCGAAGAAGGCCAGGGCCACGCCCCAGGGCGCGGGCCCGCCCAACTGGTCCCGGGCGACCAACGGTCCGTAGACCGCGTCGGCGGCGCCGACGACGGCGACCACGACGGAGAACTGGAGCACGATGCTCCACAGCCACGGGCGGGTCCGGACCTCCACCCAGCCCTCGCGCAGATCGGACAGCAGGCCGCCGCCGGGCGTCCGGTCGGGTACGTGGCTGACGTCGAGGAAGGCCCGCAGGGCGCCGGCGAACGCGAAGGCGGCCGCGTCGGCGGCCAGCACCCAACCCGGGCCCACCGCGGCGATCATCGCGCCGCCGAGGGCCGCGCCGCCGATGCCGGCGCCGTTGATCGCCATGCGGAAGAGCGCGAAGGCGCGGTTGGAGTGTTCACCGGAGACGGTGGAGAGCAGCATGCCCTCGGCCGCCGGATTGAAGAAGGCCGTGCCGGTGCCGCACAGGGCGGTCAGCAGCATCATCTGCCACAACTGGGGTTCGCCCGCGAGGACGAGGACGGCGAACGCGGCCTGCGAGAGGCAGTTCAGGACGTTGGCCGCGACCATCACGCGGTGGCGGGGCAGCCGGTCGGCGATGGCGCCGCCGATGAGCAGGAAGAGGACGAGCGGCAGCGTGCGGGCGGCCGCGATCAGTCCGACGTCGCCGACGGATCCGCCGGCCTCCATGACCGCGAAGGCGGCCGCGATGTGAGCTCCGTGGCTCCCCAGGTTCGTGATGATCGCCGCACCCGTGAGCAGGCTGTAGTTGCGGCCGGCCCACTCGGGTCGGCGGCGGTTCACGGGCGTACGGGGTGCTGCGCTGCGGGGAGAACTCACCCCCGGACTATCCCCGTCCCGGGCCGAGAATCCAAACGGATTCTCCGGCCCGGGACGTGGGACGGATCACGGCGTGGTGAGCCGGATGGAACTGATGACCTTGTTGGAGACGTCGTCCGGAACCTCGTCCTTCACCCCGGCCGCGCTGATGAGCACGAAGCTGGCGAAGTCACCGACGGCGTTCTTGAAGCCGAAGCCGACCGTCTTGCCGTCGGTGGAGCACTTGTGCTCCTTCTTCAGGTTCGGAGCGGTCACCACCACCATGTGGCCCTTGATTCCGGAGGAGGTGGTGTACTCCTTGGCCGCGCCCACCTTGACCGTTCCCTTGGGCTCCTTCTGGGCGAAGGCCGCCCAGGCCCAGGCGCTGGTGTTGTCGGTCGCCACCTGCGCGGTGTCCTTGGCGCCCTGGGCGCCCTTGATACCGGTGTCCGCGAGCGAGAACTTCTCGACCCTGCCGTCCGCGTCCTTGTCGACCGTGCACCACTCCTCCTTGAGGGTGGCGGTGCCGCTCATCGTGATGATGGGGCTTCCGTCGTTCTTGACCTCGTCGTGGAAGGAGAGGCTCACGCCGGATTCGTTGACGTTCCACTCGGGGGGCACGTCGTAGCTGACGCCGTACTTGGTGTTGACGACGACCTTCCAGCCCGGGATGACGGGCTGGGTGTTGCCGCCGGCCCGCGGGTTCGGGCTGCTGCCCGCCGGGGCGGGTGCCTCGACCGGCGCCGAGGGGCCGGCCGTCGGCTTGTCGTCGGCCTCGGTCTTCTTGTCGTCCCGGGTCAGGACGAACGCACCGGTCGCCGCGGCCACCACGACGACGGCGGCCGCGGCGACGATCGCCACGGTCTTGGTCGAGTACGGGCTCCCGCCGCCGCCGGTGGCGGCGGGCTGGGGCTGCTGCGGCAGTTGGGGCTGACCCCACTGCTGGCCGGGGGCGCCCTGGGGCGGCTGGTACCCCGGCTGCTGCGGGTATCCGTAGCCGGGCTGCTGCTGGTACGGGTTCGGCTGTCCCGGCTGCTGCTGGTACGGGTTCTGTTGCGCGTCCTGAGGGTTCTGTTCTCCCCCGGGCGGCTGCTGCTGTCCTGGCCACATGGCCGGTAACGATAGTGGCCGTGGCCGCGGGGAGCCACGGCCGCCCCCTGGGGAGCTCTGGTCAACGAGGACTACTCGCGGGTAACATCGCGTTCCATGAGCGCAGACCAGATGAACGTGGGCGAACTGCTCGCCGCGACCGTACCGATGGCCCGGACCCTGAACCTCCAGTTCCTGGAGACCACCCCCGAGCGCGCGGTCGTCCGGCTTCCGGATCAGCCCGACTACCACAACCACGTCGGCGGCCCGCACGCCGGCGCGATGTTCACCCTCGCCGAGTCCGCGAGCGGCGCGATCGTCCTGGCCGCCTTCGGCGACCAGCTCTCGCGCGCCGTCCCGCTCGCCGTGAAGGCCGAGATCGGCTACAAGAAGCTCGCCAAGGGCGTCGTCACCGCCACCGCCACCCTCGGCCGCCCGGCGGCGGAGGTCGTCGCCGAACTCGACGCCGGTGGCCGCCCCGAATTCCCGGTCACCATCGCCATCCAGCGCGAGGACGAGGCCGTGACGGGCGAGATGACCGTCATCTGGACCCTGCGCCCCAACGCCTGACGGCATCCGTCGCGCGGCGACGCAGGCCGCGCCGGCGGCGCCGATGGCGCGCCGCCGCTGCCGGAGGGCTGAACCTCGGCGCCGCGGTGGCGCGTCTCGGCGGACCCGGCGGGCGCGCGGCGCACAGTGGGCGCGGGAGCGGTCCGGCGCGGGCCGCTCCCGCCGACCCACGCCGCAGGGAGCGCCCATGAGCGAGGCCGTGTCCAGACGTTCCGCGATGCGACTGCTCGCGACGGCGGGCACGGCGGGTACGGCCCTCGCGGCGAGCGCCTGCGCGCCAGGCGTGCCGCCGGGCGCGGGCGCCCCCAGGACGCCGCCCACCGCACCGGCCGGCGCCGCCGCCGGCGCCAAGGGCCCCGCCCGCATCGACGCCCTGCTGGAGCGTCTCACCCTCGACGAGAAGACCGCCCTCCTGCACGGCGCCCCCGACCCCACCTCCCTCGGCCAGGCCGGCTACGTGCCCGGCGTGCCCCGCCTGGGCATCCCGCCGCTGCGCCTCACCGACGGCCCCGCCGGGGTACGCGTCGCCCGACCCGCCACCGCACTGCCCGCACCGGTCCTGCTCGCCTCCGCCTTCGACCCGGCGCTGGCCCGCGAGTACGGCCGCGTCATCGGCCGCGAGGGCCGGGCACTGGGCCAGGACGTCGTGCTGTCGCCCATGGTCAACCTCATCCGTACCCCGTACGCGGGCCGGAACTTCGAGACCCTCGCCGAGGACCCGCGCCTGACCGCCGACCTCGTGGGCGAGATGATCCGCGGCATCCAGGACGAGGGCCTGATCGCCACCGTCAAGCACTTCGCCCTCAACAACCAGGAGCACGGCCGCGACACCGTCGACGTGATCGCCGCCGAGCAGACCCTCCACGAGACGGAGCTACGGGGCTTCGAAGCCGCCGTGGCGGCCGGCGCGGGCGCCGTCATGGGCGCCTACAACAAGGTCAACGGCGTCCACGCCTGCGAGAGCAAGCCACTGCTCGACGAACTGCTGCGCAACGGCTGGGGGTTCGACGGCTGGGTGATGTCCGACTGGGACGCCACCCACAGCACCGTCGCCGCCATCGGCGCCGGCCTCGACATGGAGATGCCCGACGGCACCCACTTCGGTGCACCCCTGCGCGAGGCGGTGCGCGGCGGCTCCGTACCCGAGAGCGCCGTCGACCTCGCCGTCCGCCGGATCCTCGCCACCATGGACCGCTTCGGGCTGCTGGCGGCGCGGCCCGCCGCCCGGCCCCCGCGCGACTCCGCCGCCGGGGCCCGGACGGCCCGCAAGGTGGCCACCGCCGGGTCCGTACTGCTGCGCAACGAACACGGCACCCTGCCCCTGACCGGTGCCTCCGCCCGCTCGATCGCGGTGATCGGACCGACCGGCCAGGTGCCCTTCGTCGGCGGCGGTGGCAGCGCGCACGTGACCCCCGACGGAGCGGACGGCCCGCTCACCGCCATCCGGCGACGGGCCGGGAACGGCTCGACCGTCCGCTACGCCCTCGGGGAGGACGTGTACGGGAGGCCGCTCCCGGCGAAGCTGCTGACCCCGGCCGCCGACCTGGAGGCGCGGTCCGTGGAACCCGGGCGGGTCTTCAGCCACGAGGCGGAGTTCCGCCTGGCCGCCGACGACGAGTGGACCCTGCTCGTCCACTACACCGGGAAGCGGCCCGTCGTGCGCCTCGACGGGAAGGAACTGTTCCCCGTCCGGCAGGGCGTGGCCGAGTACTTCGCCGGTGGACTGCTCGGCTCCGCACCCGACGGGATGAGCGTCCGCCGCACCACCCTCGCCCTCAAGGCGGGCACCCACCGGCTCGCCGTGACCGCCGAGGGCGGCGACAAGGGCCAGCGCTTCCGGCTGCGGCACACCACCGGGGCGACCCGCGCCGCGGACCTCGCCGAGGCCGTGAAGACCGCGAAGGCGGCCCGCAGCGTGGTGTTGTTCGCCTACGAGGACGCCACCGAGGGCCGGGACCGCACCTCCCTGGCTCTCCCCGGCGGGCAGGAGCGGCTGATCGAGGCCGTGGCCGCCGCGAACCCCCGTACGACCGTCGTGCTCAACACCTCCTCCAGCACGACCATGCCGTGGCTCCCGCGTACCGGAGCCGTCCTCCAGATGTACTACCCGGGCCAGGAGGGCGCGGGAGCCACCGCCGACCTCCTCTTCGGGGACGTGGACCCCGGCGGCCGCCTCACCCAGACCTTCCCGGCGGACGAGCGGGCCACCCCGGTCGGCGGCGAGCCGCTGCGCTACCCCGGCGTGGGCGGCCGCCAGGAGTACTCCGAAGGCATCCACGTCGGCCACCGCTGGTACGACGCCCAGCGCGTGACCCCGCTCTTCCCCTTCGGGCACGGGCTCTCGTACACCACCTGGCAGTACGAGAAGCTCACCGTCCGGCCGCAGCGCAGTGGGCTGCGCGTGGAGTTCACCGTCCGCAACACCGGTCGCCGCAAGGGCACCGAGGTGGCCCAGGTGTACGTCGGTCCCTCCACGGAGCTGGAGCTCGACCAGCCGGTCCGCGCGCTGGCCGGCTACCGGCGGCTCGTCCTGGCACCGGGCCGGGCGGAGCGGGTCACCCTCGACATCGACGCGCGGGCCCTGTCGTCGTGGGACCCGGAGCAGCACGCCTGGGTGCTCGGTTCCGGCCGACGTCAGGTGTTCGTGGGCCGATCGTCGCGTGAACTGCCACTGAGGTCCAAGGCGGTCCTGGCGAGCCGATAGGCTGCCCGTTCGGCGTGTCACAGGGGGCGCGCCGAGGACGACACGGGAGGACGTACCGGTGCACATCCAGGAATGGCTGGAGACGATTCCGGCGGTCAGCATCTATCTCCTGGTGGGACTGGTCATCGGGCTCGAGAGCCTCGGCATCCCACTGCCGGGAGAGATCGTCCTGGTCAGCTCGGCGCTGCTGGCCTCGCAGCACGGGGAGATCGACCCCGTGATCCTGGGACTCTGCGCGATCACCGGGGCGATCGTGGGTGACTCGATCGGCTACGCGATCGGCCGCCGTGGCGGCAAGCCGCTGCTGGAGCGGCTGGGCCGGCGCTTCCCCAAGCACTTCGGGCCCCAGCAGGTGGCGCTGGCGGAACGCTCCTTCGAGAAGTGGGGCATGTGGGCCGTCTTCTTCGGACGGTTCGTGGCCCTGCTGCGGATCTTCGCCGGGCCGCTGGCAGGCGTGTTGCGCATGCCGTACTGGCGTTTCCTGATCGCCAACGTCCTCGGTGGCATCCTCTGGGCGGGCGGCACCACGGCCGTCATCTACTCGGTCGGGATCGTCGCCGAGCCGTGGCTGAAGCGGTTCTCGTGGCTGGCCCTGGGACTGGCCGTGTTGTTCGGCCTCGCCGTGACGCTCGTGGTGCGCAACCGCATGAAGAAGGCGGCCGCGGCCGTCGGCACCGCCGAGGCGGAGATCCCCGCACAACAGTCTGCCCCGGCCACGGTCGGCGAGTAGCGGCAGCACGGTTCACCGCCCGCCCGCCCGCCCGCCTGCTCAGCGGGTCAGGCCCGCCAGGACGCTTCCGGCGGCGGCACGGAACTCCTCGTCGCCGCGGATGATCTCGGTATGGCCACCCGAGCCGATGACGCGACGCTCCCCGTCCGCGAGCAGCCGTACGCGTTCGCGTCGGGCGGGGGTGAACGCGGCGGGGCCGAGGGCGGCGAGTGTCTCCAAGGCGCCCCGCGCGGAATGCAGGTACCCGCCCGGCTTCACCGATGAGAGGACGCGGTCGGCGAGATCGGCGAGCCCGACACCGGCCGGACGGTCATCGCCCGGGTACGCGGCGACCAGCGCCCGTGCGGCGGCCGCCACCGTCTCCGGTCGGTCGAGCATCGACAGCAGATGAGGGACGGCCGGCCGTGCGGCGGGGCCGAGGAGGGCGGCGACCTCGGCCGCCTGGTTCGCGGTCCGGTGGCCCCATGGCCTGGTCGCCCAGGTCAGGCCCTCCAGGATCATGGGCAGCACGACATCCTGATCGGCGGTCAGCTCCCAGACCGTGGCGGCCGCCGTCAGTCCCGCCTGGGCCGTGTCGAGGACGGTCCGGGTCTCGGACGGCTCGGCGAGCAGTGCGAGGAGCTGGGGGAGCAGCGGCCGGGCCTGCTCGCCGAGCGCAGCGACGGCCCGCAGGACCTGGTCACGCGCGGCGCCCCGCTCACCGAGTGCCGCGCCCAGGACGGCGATCGAGGGGCCCGCGTCGCCCGTCAGGGAGTGGAGGGCGCTCGCGGCCGCCTGACGGGTCGCCGGGGGACCGGTTCCGGCGTGGGCCCGAAGGGCGGTCACCGCGTCGAGGTCCCGCTCGGCGTCGGCGACCGCGGCCAGCGCCCGGAAGATCGGGAGGGGGTGGTGGGGCAGCGCGTCCATCAGCTCGGGCAGCGCGGCCCGTGCCGCGGGACCCCAACCTGCCGGCAGACCGGCGAGATGCACCGGCTCGTCGACGGCCGCGAGACCGCCCCCGTACCCGTACCGCGACCGGCGCTCGCGCGGCGTCGAGGCGTCGGCCGTCACGACGGCCAGCCGTGCGCGGACCGCGTCGAGGAGCACCGGGGTGCACGGCAGAGGAGCCGGGCGCGGGCCGAGGGTGCGTCGGAAGGCGGCCTCCAGCGCGTGCGGCCGGTCCGCGAGCCGGGGCGCGAGGAGTTCCCCGGCCTCGGGCGCGCCCAGCGACACCAAGGCAGCGAGGGCCCGGTCGGCCGTTTCGTCCGTCCCCCGGGAGAGGCGGACCAGTGCCGGCACCGCCTGCGGGGCGGGCTCGGCCCAGTGGCGCACGGCGGAGACGACCTCGTCGGCGGCGGCCGGAACATCGAGCAGCGGCAGCATCGCCGGCAGCAACCGGGCCGGAGCGGCCCGTGAGCGCAGCGCGAGCGATTCGGCCGCCCACGTCGCCTCGGTGACCGCCGTCCCCGGATCCGCCCCGGCGCGTACGGTCTCCACCGCGCGCTGCAGCGCCGCGACGACGACATCGATCGCCGCGTCGACGTCGCCACGCTCGCGCAGGCCGTCAGCGAGGTCCTTCAGCGGTTCGCCTCGCCACTGACTGCCTGTCGTGTGCCGGTCCAGCGGCGACAACGCCGCCACGACGGAGGCCAACTCCCGATCCCAAGGACGACCCGTTTCCACGCACGCCAGCAGGGCGGCCACGCGCACCGGTGGAGCTTCCGCCGGGCTCAGGGCGATCGCGGCCATCCCCTCGGCCGCGTCCGGATCGACCCGGACGCACGCGGTCAGCACATCGGCCCGCACCACCGGATCGGTCTCCGACTCCCAGCGCCGGCGCAATGCCGCACGGGTGTCCGGGCCCGCTGTCCGCCCGCACCGGGCCACCGCCCATGCCGCGCACTGCCGCACCTCGGGGACGGCGTCCGCCAGCGAGGGCAGCAACGACGGCAGCTGCGCGACGACCGCCGCGCGCGCCGCGCCCTCCCGGTCGAGGCCGTGCTCGTCCGTGCTCTCGGCGACGGCCCCCAGCATGCCGAGCAGGCTCGCGCGGCGCACACCCGCGGCCGCGAGGCGGGCCAGGAACGGCACGGCCGCCACCGTGGCCTCGTACACCGAGCCTTGGTGAACGAGGCTGCCCCACAGCTCCTGCTCGGCCTCCGCCGCGGCCTCTTCGGTGGAGGCGGTCAGCGCCCGCAACAGATCGGGGACGTCCTCGGCGGGGCCGTAGGCATGGTGCAGTTCCGACCACGCGATCCGGTCGAGGCCCGCGAACACAGCGGCAAGATCCATGCGGCGGATCCTGTCAGACGGCTCCGACAACGCCCACGCCCACCGGCGGACACCTCCTAGACCTCCGGGGTCACCGAGGCGCGGTGCTGCTTGGCCAGCTCCACGTACATCAGGGCGTTGACCTTGATGCCCTCGCGCTCCTCGTCGGTCAGCGCACGGCGCACCTTGGCGGGCACGCCCGCGACCAGTGAGCCGGGCGGGACGACCATGCCCTGCGGGACCAGGGCCTGGGCCGCCACCAGCGAACCGGCGCCGATCACGGCGCCGTTCAGTACGGTCGCGCCCATGCCGATCAGGCAGTCGTCCTCGACGGTGCAGCCGTGGACGACGGCGTTGTGGCCGATCGAGACGCGCTCGCCGATCGAGACCGGGAAGCCGGGGTCCACGTGCACCGTGCAGTTGTCCTGCACATTGCTGTCGGCGCCGAGCGTGATCGGGCCGCAGTCGGCGCGCAGCACCGCCGAATACCAGATGCTCGCGCCGGCGGCGAGGGTGACGTCGCCGACCGTGACCGAGGTCGGAGCCGTGAAGGCCGTCGGGTCGATGTCCGGGGTCTTGCCGCCGACACCCGCCACGAGTGCCTGGGCCGCCTGGTACGTCATGTTCTCTTCCTCTGCCGTCTGTCGTCCGGTTGCCGCGCCAACAGCACCGTAGGCCACGCGCGGCATCGTGCCCGCGATGGGGTGAAGATCACAGGAGTGTGGTCGGGGCGACGCGGGTCCGGCGCACTACCGTGGCCGGGTGCCGAAGAAACAGAACACGTTCTCATCTCTGACGGCCGCGCGCCGCCGGTTGGCGAGCCGCGTGGTCCACACCGGCTGGCGCTGGATGCAGCAGGCCGGTGCGGTCACCGCGCAGACCCCGGGACGGCTCAGGTTCGCGGCGATCGGCGACAGCACCCGGCTCGCCTTCCCGCAGGGCACCGTCTTCGGTGAGCGCTGGATAGAGCTCGGCTCGCACTGCATCATCGGCGAGCAGGTCACCCTCACCGCCGGGATGATGCCGGACCTCGACCTCGGCGCCGAGCCGATGCTCGTCCTGGGCGACGGGGTGGTCATCGGCCGGAACAGCCACGTCATCGCCGACGCCCGGATCGCCATCGGCTCGAACACCTTCTGCGGCCCCGGTGTTTACATCACGTCCACCAACCACAGCTACGACGACCCGCACGAGCCCGTCGGCCGGCAGTGGCCGCGCAGCGAACCCGTGGAGATCGGCCCGGGATGCTGGCTCGGTACCGGCGCGGTGATCCTGCCGGGCGCGCGCCTCGGCCGCAACGTGGTCGTGGCCGCGGGAGCCGTCGTACGGGGCGAGGTGCCCGACCATGCCGTGGTGGCGGGGGCGCCGGCGCGCATCGTACGGCGCTGGCAGCCGGAGACGGGCTGGCAGCCGCCGCTGCGCACGCCGACACCGGTGCCGATCCCGGACGGGATGACCCCGGAGCAGCTGCGCGGTCTGGCCGAGCTGACGGAGGCCGAGCTCGCGGAGATCGAACTCGCCGAGGCCGAGCGTTCGTAGGGGCCTCCGGCGTAGGAATCGCTCAGCCCGCGGCCAGGAGAACCGTTCCGGCGAGGGCCAGGCCGGCGCCGGCGGCCTGGACCGTGCGCAGCCGTTCCTTGAGTACGGCGAAGGCGGCGAGCGCGGTGATCACCGGGTAGAGCGAGGACAGTACGGCGGCCATGGTGACCGGGCCGTTCTGGGCGGCTATGGAGTACGTGCCGTTCGCCGCGACGTCCGCGAGGCCCACGAAGGCCAGGGCGGGCAGCAGCCCCCACAGGAGCTTCGGTCCGGTGCCCGCCGGAAGCGCGGGTATGCCGCGCCGGGTCTGCGCCCACAGGGCGGCGCCTCCGACGGTGACGTTGGTGACCCGCTGCACGAAGAGGGCCAGGAACAGCCCCGTCACGGTGGTGGACGCCTCCGCGATCAGGGCCATCACCGCGCCGAAGCCGAAGGCCGCGACCAGGGTGAGGACGACGGCCTGCCGCTGGACGGGTGCGCCGCGCAGCTCCGGTCCGCCGGCGAGGACGATGCCGACGACCGCCACGGCGATCCCCGCGAACTGGCCGAGCCCGGGCCGCTCACCCAGGATCAGCCCGGCGGTGACGGGTACGACCACGCCGAGGGAGCCGAGCGGAGAGACCACGCCCATCGGGCCGAGGGCCAGCGCCTTGTAGAAGCTGAGCATGGCGACCGGCCCGACCAGACCGGCGCCGACCGCGAACCACAGCTGCGGACCGGCCTCCCGCCAGGCGCCCGTGCCGAGGACCACCGCGCCCAGCACGACCACGGCGACGACCTGCGAGACGACGACCACGGTGAGCGCCGGGATCCGACGGGTCAGCAGCCCGCCGCCGAAGTCGGCGAGCCCCCACAGCACAGCTGTGGCCAGGGCGAAGAGGGCGGTCATGGGGGGCCTCGCAGTACAGTGCGGTGAACGTTGGAGTGCAGCATCGAATACAGAACCACGTTAGTGCACTCTGTTGGACTGTGTCATCCACAATATTGGACGGAATGGTGTCGGACCTCGAACAGCTCACCCAGGCGCTCGCCCGAAACCTCAAGCGGTGGCGCGGCGAACGCGGTTTCACCCTGGACTCCCTGGCCGCTCGCGCGGGAGTGAGCCGCGGGATGATCATCCAGATCGAGCAGGCCCGTACGAACCCCAGCGTCGGCACCACGGTCAGGCTGGCCGACGCACTGGGCGTCAGCATCTCCGCGCTCCTCGACCACGACCGGGGCCCGCAGGTCCGGATCGTCCAGCCGGACCAGGTGGTACGGATCTGGTCCAGCGAGGCGGGCAGTTCGACGACGATGCTGATCGGCACCGACGAGCGCGGGCCGATGGAGCTGTGGACCTGGCACCTGGTGCCGGGGGAGGGGACGGACTCCGTCGCGCACCCGTCGGGCACCATCGAGATGCTGCACGTCACGGCCGGGGAGCTGACCCTGGTGGTCGGCGAGGAGGAGTTCCGCGTGCCGGCCGGGGCCGCGGCCACCTTCGAGGCGAACCTCGCGCACTCCTACCGCAACGACGCCTCCGTACCGATGGAGATGACCCTCGCCGTGTCGGTCCCCCCGGTCTCGGCGCCGGCCCCCGCGCACACGCACGGGGGCGGCACGGCCGCGACCCCCTAAAGGTTGTTGCAGAAGGTTGGGTGCGGGCAGGTCTGCGTGTGAGTGGACCTGCCTGGTTCACCGTGTCATGGCGAGGTTGTGCATGGTGGCGACGGCCTGGACGGCGTGGTGGAGGCCGTCTCCTTTCTGGCGGCAGTCGCGGAGGATCTTCCAGTTCTTCATGCGGGCGAAGGTGTGCTCGACGCGGGCACGGACCCGTCGGTGTTCGGCGTTGTCCTCCTCCTGACCGCGCAGGAGGGGACGTCCAGCACGTTTGCGGTGCGGGACGATCAGCCCGGTGCCCAGGTAGGCGCCGTCCGCGATCACTGTGGTGCCCGCCGCCTTCGCGGGTAGACCGGACTCGCGCCAGACGTGGGCGTCGGCCTTGTTCCCGGGCGCGGGCCGCGCCGAGGCGACGACCAGGCGGGTGTCGGCGTCGATGATGACCTGCACGTTCGCCGAGAACCGGTAGTTGCGGGAGGAGGCGGCGACCTGCCGGTCGCGGACCGGGATGAGGGTGCCGTCCACGATCCACAACCGGTCCGCATCGGCGACCGGCCGCGGGGCCGGCTCCAGGGCCAGCAACGGCCCGAGCCGCTGGATCACCCTGCAGACCGTGGCCGGGGAGACCCCGAACAGCGGGGCGAGCTGCCGCATCGTGAGGTTCGTGCGGTAGTACACCGCCACCAGCAGGACCCGGTCCGCCAGCGGCAGGCACCACGGCCGACCACCACCGGGACCGTTCCCGCCCCGCTCCCGCACCACCTTCACCAGCTTGACGAACCGGTCCATCCGCAAGCCCGTGAACGTCTCCACCCACACCGACTCAGCGCACAACACCCCACCCATACAGGAGGAATGCCCCGAACAGAGGCTTCCGCAACAACCTTTAGGGCGTGTCCGCGAAGTCCCGCCTGCCCCGCGGCGCCCGGCACCGCACCTCGCCGCGTTGTCGGGGCGCCCGAGTACGTCCAGTACACGGGCGCCCCTCCGCCTTGCGATGTACGGCACCGGACGCCGCGGGGCCCGCCCTTCGGGCGGCCGGCGCTACTTTGCGGACACCCCTAGAGCGCCGGGATCTCGATCGCCGGGCAGCGGTCCATGACCATCGTCAGCCCCGCCTCACGGGTACGGGCGTACGCGTCCTCGTCGATCACGCCGAGCTGGAACCAGACGGCCTCCGCGCCGACGGCGGCCGCCTGGTCGGCGACCGGACCGGCCAGCTCGCTGTTCACGAAGACGTCCACCACGTCCACCTTGAACGGGATCTCCGCCAGCGAGGCGTACCCGGGCTCGCCGTGCACGGTCTCGGCCTTCGGGTGCACGGGGATCACGCGCTTGCCGAACCGCTGGAGCACGCGGGCCACCCCGTAGGCCGCGCGGTCCTGGTTGTTCGACAGGCCCACCACGGCCCAGGTGTCGCCGAGCTCGGTGAGGATCTTGCGGATGGTTGCCGGATCGCCGTACACGTGTGCCGCCTCCTGATGTTCTCGTCCCCGCCGACCCTGACGGCGGTTTCCCCGCCGCCCTCGGACCGGCGCTCTGCCGCATCAACCGAAACGGCCCGCGCCCGATTCCCCGGCGCCCGCCCCGGGGCCGCTCCGCAGTACGTGCGCGAGAGGTTCCGGGCCGTGCTGGGTCGCCTACCCCGCTGACGGGTCCACGTTCCATCTCGACGGGAGCGGCCCGTCGCAGAAGACGCAGACGAAGTACTCGTCCCGGACGATGTTCAGCTGCTCGCAGGCGGGACACCTGCGGAACACCACCCCGTGGGTGAAGCCGCCCGGACGCCCGATCCCCGCCGCGTCCAGGGCGTCCGCCACGGCCGGCCACGAGCAGGTGTCCGGGCAGTATCCGGTCGACTGGTTGCTCACCTCACGGACCACCCACCGCCCGGACTCCCGCCCGAAGGCCATCTCCCCGGCGCTCAGCACCGGGCCGCCACCCGCGCACACCACGTGCTCGCTCCGCCGCGGCGCGAGCCGCAGCACACCGGCGCCGTCCACGACGAACGTCACGGGCTCGGACAGCTCGGCCGCCGCCCGGCCCGAGGCCCAGTTCTCGAGATCCTCGGCCGAGCGGATGCGACGGCCCTCGCCCTCCGGCCGGACGAGCGCCCTCAGCTCGGCCGGTCCCACGTACCGGTAGTTCCGCCCCCGTGATTCCATACCCGCCAACCTAGGTGGTGCCATGGGCGATGCCGCGACGTCGTCTCGGGCGGGAGGGGGCCCGTTCCGTACCGCTTAGGGTGGTGAGGTGAAGGCAGACCAGTACGTGACGGTGGCCCGTGAGGGCATGCACGAGTCCGAGATCAACCGCTCGCGCTTCCTCTGCTCGCTCGCCCCGGCCGCGACCGAGCAGGAGGCCCAGGACTTCGTCGCGCGCATCCGCAAGGAGCACCCCACCGCCTCGCACAACTGCTTCGCCTACGTCGTCGGCGCCGACGCCTCCGTCCAGAAGGCGAGCGACGACGGCGAGCCCGGCGGCACCGCCGGGGTGCCCATGCTGCAGATGCTCATGCGCCGCGACATCCGTTACGCCGTCGCCGTCGTCACCCGCTACTACGGCGGCGTGAAGCTCGGCGCCGGCGGGCTGATCAGGGCCTACGGCGGCGTCGTCGGCGAGGCCCTCGACGAACTCGGCACCGTCACCCGACGCCGCTACCGGCTGGCCACCGTCACCGTCGACCACCAGCGGGCCGGCAAGATCCAGAACGATCTGCGCTCCACCGGCCGGACCGTGGTGGACCTGCGCTACGGCGCCGACGTGGAGATCGAGGTGGCCCTCCCCGAGGCGGACCTGCCCGCCTTCGAGGCCTGGCTCGCCGACACCACCGCGGGCAGCGCCGGTCTCACCCTCGGCGGAGAGACGTACGCGCCCTGAGCGCCCCCGGGGACGGGTTAGCGTAGAGGGGTTCAGCGAGCGGGAGACGACCAGGGGGAGACGGCATGCGCGGCGGGGCCGGCGAGTGAAGTTCCTGCACACCTCCGACTGGCACCTCGGCCGGGCCTTCCACCGGGTCAACCTGCTCGGCGCCCAGGCGGTCTTCATCGACCACCTCATCGAGACCGTGCGCGAACACGAGGTCGACGCCGTCCTGGTCGCCGGTGACATCTACGACCGAGCCGTGCCCCCGCTGCCCGCCGTCGAGCTGTACGACCGGGCCCTGCACCGCCTGGCCGACCTGGGCGTGCCCACCGTGATGATCTCCGGCAACCACGACTCCGCGCGCCGGCTCGGCGTCGGCTCCGGACTCATCGACCGGGCCGGGATCCACCTGCGCACCGACCCGACCGGCTGCGCCGACCCCGTCGTCCTGGCCGACGTACACGGTGACGTGGCGCTGTACGGCCTGCCGTACCTGGAGCCCGCCCTGGTCAAGGATCAGCTCGGCGCCGAGAAGGTGAGCCACGAGGCGGTCCTCGGCGCCGCCATGGACCGCATCCGGGCCGACCTCGCCGGCCGCGCGCCCGGCACCCGTTCGATCGTCCTCGCGCACGCCTTCGTCGTCGGCGGACAGGCAAGCGACAGCGAGCGCGACATCACCGTCGGTGGGGTCGAGGCCGTACCCGCCTCGGTCTTCGACGGCGTGGACTACGCCGCCCTCGGCCACCTCCACGGCAGCCAGACCATCTCCGAACGGGTCCGCTACTCCGGTTCCCCGCTCGCCTACTCCTTCTCCGAGGCCGACCACCGCAAGACCATGTGGCTGATCGAACTGGGTGCGGACGGGGACATCGTCCACACCGAGCGCGTCGACACCCCCGTACCCCGCACCCTCGCCCGGCTGCGCGGGCCGCTGGAGGACCTGCTGCGGGATCCGGCGCACCAGGTGCACGAGGACGCCTGGGTCGAGGCCACCCTCACCGACCCGGTCCGACCCGACGACCCCATGGCCCGCCTCGCCGCCCGCTTCCCGCACACCCTCACGCTCGCCTTCGACCCCGAGGGCCGCCAGGAGGAGACCGGCGCCTCCTACGCCCAGCGGCTCAAGGGCCGCAGCGATCAGGAGATCGCCGAGGACTTCGTCGCCCACGTGCGCGGCGGCGGCCACGCCGACGAGGCCGAACGGGCCGTCCTGCAAGGCGCCTTCGACGACGTACGGGCCGACGACAGCCACCGGGAGACCCACCGATGAGGCTGCACCGCCTGTCCGTGACCGCCTTCGGGCCCTTCGCCGAACCCCAGGAGATCGATTTCGACGCCCTGTCCGGCGCCGGCATCTTCCTGCTGCACGGACCCACCGGAGCCGGGAAGACCTCTGTGCTCGACGCTGTCTGCTACGCCCTCTACGGTTCCGTGCCCGGCCCCCGCCAGGCCCCCGGCACCAGCCTGCGCAGCGACCACGCCGCCGCCGACACCCCGACCGAGGTGACCCTCGAACTCACCGCGGGCGGACGCCGGTTGGAGATCACCCGGCGGCCCGAACAGGAACGCCCCAAGAAGCGCGGCACGGGCACCACCAAGGACAAGGCCCAGAGCCGGCTGCGCGAGCACACCGGCGAGGGCTGGGAGCCGCTCAGCCGCTCCCACCAGGAGATCGGCGAGGAGATCGAGCAGCTGCTCGGCATGAGCCGCGAGCAGTTCTGCCAGGTCGTGCTGCTGCCGCAGGGGGAGTTCGCGAAGTTCCTGCGCGCCGACGAGGCGGCCCGCGGCCGCCTGCTCGGCCGGCTCTTCGACACCCGCCGCTTCGCCGCCGTCGAGGCCCTGCTCGGCGAGCGCCGCCGGGCCGCCGAGGCCAAGGTCCGCGCCGGCGACGAGAAGGTGCTGCACACCGCCCAGCGGCTCGCCCAGGCCGCCGGCGACAGCGCCGACCTGCGGGCCTGGCCGATGCCCGGCCACCAGCCGGGCGATCCCGGACTCGCCGAGGCCGTCCGCGCCTGGGCGGCCGTCGCCCGGTGCGCGGCCCGCGAGCGTCTCGAGGTCGCCGAATACGCGCTGGCCGCCGTCGAGAGCCGGCACGCCGCCGCCCGGCGGGCCGCCGAGGACGCGCGGGAACTCGACCGGCTGCAGCGCCGCCACGCGGAGACCCTCCGGCGGGCCGCCCTGCTGGCCGAGGCCGCACCCGACCGGGACCGGGTGCGCGACCTGCTGGACCGGGCCCGGCGCGGAGCCCTGGTGGCCCCCGCCCTGGAACTGCGCGGCGCCGCCTCCGCCGCGCACCTGACCGCCGCGCACGCCGAGACCTCCGCCCGGGCTCAGCTCCCGCCGACGCTGGGGGAAGCGGGCGCCGAGCAACTGGCCGACGTCGAGCAGCGCCTGCGCGAGGCCTTGGGAGCCCTCGGCGCGGCGCAGCGCTCCGAACAGCGCAGCGCCGAGATCGGCCGCGAACGGGCCGACCTGGAACGGGAGTCCCGCGCCGCCGAGGAACAGCACCAGGAGTCCGCCGAGTGGCTGGAGCGCTGGGAGGCGACCCGGGCGGCGCTGCAGGAGCGCGTGGACGCCGCCCAGCAGGCCGCCACCCTGGCAGAGCAGCTCGCGGGCCGACTGGAACCCGCCCGCATGCAACTGAACTCCGCCCGCCGACGGGACGAGCTCGACGCCGACGCGACGCGCGCCGCCGGTGAACTGCTCACCCTGCGCGAGGAGTCGGCCGCCGCCCGGGAGCGCTGGCTGGAGCTCAAGGAGGCCCGGCTGCGCGGCATCGCCGCCGAGCTCGCCGAGGCACTGGTCGCGGGGGAGGCCTGCACCGTGTGCGGGTCCGCGGAACACCCCGCTCCGGCCCGTCCGGCCCCTGGCCACGTGGACCGCGCGGCCGAGGACGCCGCCCATGCCCATCTCGAACGGGCCGAGCAGGCGCGGGCCGCCGTCGAGCGCCGGCTCGCCGCCGCGCAGGAGGCCCGCGCCGAGGCCGCGGCCGCCGCAGGGGACGCCACCACCGCCGAACTGCTCACCCTTACCGCCGACCTGAGCGGCCGTCATGCCGCCGCCCATGCCGCGGCCGCCGGCCTGCACGCCGCCCGTGAGCAGCTCGCCCGGGCCGAGCGGGAGCACGCCACGCGCAGCGCCGACCGGCAGGGCGCCGAGACCCGGGCCGCCGCCAGGGCCTCCCGGCGCGAGGCCCTGGACCGCGAACAGGCGGGGCTGGAGGCCGAACTGGCCCTCGTCCGGGACGGTGCGCCCACCGTCGCGGCCCGCGCCCGCACCCTGGAGGACCGGGTCCGGATCGTCTCCGGCGCCGCCACCTCGCTGCGCCGGGCCGAGACCACCGCGGCCCGACTGAAGGAGGCCGACGACCAGCTCGCCGACGCCTCGTTCAAGGCCGGGTTCGACACCATCGAGGCCGCCGCCGACGCGGTGCTCCCGGAGTACGAACGCACCGCGCTCCAACACCGGATGGACGCCTGGCAGACGGAGGAGGCCCTGCTGGCGGACCGCCGTCGCGAGACCGGCGCCGCCCTGGCGGCAGCCCTGCCTCCGGCCGCACCGGACACGGCCGAGGCCGCCGCGACCTCCGCCGCGGCGAAGCTTCGTACGGCGGGGTCGGCGGCCGACGCGGCCCGGGTGCGCTGCGCGGAGCTCGACCGGCTCTCCCGGCAGGCCGAGCAGGAACTGCGCGCGCTCGGCCCGCTGCGCGAGGCCTACGACCGGGTCGCCCGACTGGCCGGACTCACCGCCGGCACCTCCGCCGACAACGAGCGCAAGATGCGCCTGGAGGCCTACGTGCTGGCCGCCCGCCTGGAGCAGGTGGCCGCCGCCGCGACGGTACGGCTGCTGCGCATGTCCGGCGGCCGCTACACCCTGGTCCACTCCGACGCGCGGGCGAGCGGCCGGGGGCGCTCCGGCCTCGGATTGCACGTCGTCGACGCGTGGACCGGCAGTGAGCGGGACACCGCCACCCTGTCGGGCGGCGAGACCTTCTTCGCCTCGCTCGCCCTGGCGCTCGGCCTCGCGGACGTGGTCACGGACGAGGCGGGCGGCATGCGCCTCGACACCCTCTTCATCGACGAGGGCTTCGGCAGCCTCGACGACCAGGCGCTGGACGAGGTGCTCGACGTCCTGGACGCACTGCGCGAGCGGGACCGCAGCGTCGGCATCGTCAGCCACGTCGCCGACCTACGGACCCGCGTCCAGACCCAGCTGGAGATCGTCAAGCAGCGCGGCGGCTCCGTGGTGCGCCACCGGACGGCGGCGCTCACGGACTGAGCGGCCTGCGGGGCAGCGGCGAGGAGTAGACGACGCTCGTCGTCACCGAACCGAGCCCCGAGATTCGGCCTGTGACCTCCTCCAGGTGCGCCATCGAACGCGTCGCGACCTTGAGGACGAAGCAGTCGTCCCCCGTGACGTGGTGGGCCTCCAGGATCTCCGGGGTGGCCTCCAGGAAGTCGTGGAAGGGCTTGTAGTTGCCGTGCGGGTAGCGCAGTCGCACCAGCGCGAGGATCGACTTGCCGAGCTTCTCCGGATCCACCACCGCCGTGTAGCCGGTGATGACGCCGCTCTCCTCCAGCCTGCGGACCCGCTCGGTGACGGCGCTCGCGGACATGGACACGGAGCGGGCGAGCTCGGTGAAACTGGCGCGCCCGTCCCGCTGGAGGGCTTCGAGGATCCGCCAGTCGGTGGCGTCAGGGGAATAGTCGGTCATGCTGCAGGTCTAGCAGGGAATTCCCCGGTCGGACAAGGAGAAGGCCGGGGAAAGCCACTTCCTGTGATGATCGACGAATCATAGATTTCTTGCCATGACGACGACGCAGAACACCACCTCCGCCCCCACGACCACCACCAACCCCGTGCTCCGGGTGCCTCCGGCCTCCCCGGCCGCGGCGGCCGCGTACTTCTCCGCGAGCCTGGCCTTCCACGCGGACGTGTCGGATGTCGCCGCCGCTTTCAAGGCCCACCGTGAGCAGGGCGCCGAGCTCGGCTTCCAGCTCGTCGACTCCCGTTCCACCCCGTCCTGGGACCAGGCCCACGTGCCCGGCGCCGTCCACCTGCCCACCGGCCTCGTTCCCGAGCAGGCCGAGCGGCTCCTGGACAAGAACGTCCCCGTGGTGACGTACTGCTGGGGCCCCGGCTGCAACGGCGGCACCCGCTCCGCCCTCGCCCTGGCCGAACTGGGCTTCCAGGTGAAGGAGATGCTCGGCGGCATCGAGTACTGGATCCGCGAGGGCTTCGAGGTCGAGACCTGGCAGGGCGGCCGGCAGCGTGCCGAGGCCGACCCGCTGACCGCGCCGACCGACTCGGACGACTGCGGCTGCTGACGTGTACGTCTGACGGCGCCGACGCGGACGGGCCGCCCATCCCCCGGGGATGAGCGGCCCGTCCGTCGTCCGTCGTCCGCCGCCGGTGCGGCCGAGTCGTCAGAGCTTCGACAGCTCGTCCACCAGATCGTCCAGACCCAGCGAGCCCTGCGAGAGCGCCGCCATGTGCCAGGCCTTCAGATCGAAGGAATCGCCCCGCGCGGCACGCGCGTTGTCCCGGCCCAGCAGCCAGGCGCGCTCGCCCAGCTTGTAGCCGATCGCCTGACCCGGCATCGACAGGTAGCGGGTCAGCTCGCTCTCGACGAAGTCCGCGGGCCGGCCGCTGTGCAGGCCGAAGAACTCCTGCGCGAGATCCACCGTCCACCGCTCACCCGGGTGGAACGGCGAGTCCGCCGGGATCTCCAGGCCCACGTGCATGCCGATGTCCACGATGACCCGGGCCGCGCGCATCATCTGGCAGTCCAGGTAACCCAGGCGCTGCTCGGCGTCCTTGAGGTAGCCCAGCTCGTCCATGAGCCGCTCCGCGTACAGTGCCCAGCCCTCGGCGTTGGCGCTGACCATGCCGACGGTGGCCTGGTAGCGCGAGAGCTGATCCGCCACGTGTGTCCACTGCGCGAGCTGCAGGTGGTGGCCCGGCACGCCCTCGTGGTACCAGGTGGACACCAGGTCGTACACGGGGAAGCGGGTCAGGCCCATGGTGGGCAGCCAGGTGCGGCCCGGGCGGGAGAAGTCCTCCGAGGGGGACGTGTAGTACGGGGCCGCGGGGCCGCCCGGCGGGGCGATGCGGGACTCCACCTCGCGCACGCGCTCGGCGAGTTCGAAGTGGGTGCCGTCGAGGTTCTCGATGGCCTCGTCCATCAGGCCCTGCAGCCAGGCCTGGACCTCGTCCACGCCCTCGATGTGCGTGCCGTGCTCGTCCAGGTGCCCCAGTGCCTCCCAGGGGCCGGCGCCCGGAAGGATCTTGGCCGCCTCGGACTTCATCTCGGCGAGCAGCCGGTGGTACTCCGACCAGCCGTAGGCGTACGCCTCTTCCAGGTCGAGGTCGGTGCCGTTGAAGAAGCGGGCCCAGCGGGCGTACCGCTCGCGGCCCACGGTGTCCGGCTTGCCCTCGACGGCCGGGGCGTACACCGACTTCATCCAGTCGCGGAGTTCGACGACGGCGGCGGTCGCGCCCGCGGCCGCGGCGTCGAGCTCGGTGCGCAGGGAGTCGGGACCGGCGGAGACGAAGCCCTCGAAGAAGGGTGCCTCGGAGCCGTCCTGGCCGACCCAGGTCGTGAGCTGGCCGATCATGGTGGTGGTGGCGCGCGGGCCACCGTACAGGCCGCGCTCCAGGCCCAGTTCGAGGCTCTCGCGGTAGCCGGTGAAGGCGGCCGGTACGGCCCGTAGGCGTTCGGCGATCGCCGCCCAGTCCTCGTCGGTGTCGGAGGGGGTCAGGGAGAAGATCTCACGGACGGAGTGCGCGGGGCTGTGGATGTTGCTGACCGCGCACAGGTCCTCGTCGGCCTCCACCACGGCGAGCTCGGCGGTGAGGCGCTCGCGCAGCAGCCGGGCACATCGGCGTTCGGCGTCGCTGTCGGCGCCGGGCACCGACTCGGCGGCGTCGAGGTGCGTGAGGGTCTCGCGGATGAGCTCGGCCAGGGCCGCACGGCCCGCCGGGGAGAAGTCCGGGAGCTTGCTCGAACTCGCGGCGACACCGAGGTAGGTGCCCGTGATCGGGTCGAGGGCGATGAGGTCGTCGACGTATGCGTCGGCCACCTGGCGGGGCAGCCGAGGTGCACTGCCGTTGTGGAGGGTCTCTGACATGCGGACATCTTCGTATGCGAGACGGGTTCCCGTCATCACCGATTGCCGTCGGACTGCTGACGAGGGCCGGAGCGAGGTCGGCAGTCCGTGCGAAAAACATTCAACCACCGTGCCGGACAAGCGACTTCACGGCCCCGACCGGAACGTCGCCGGGGACGGTACGCGCGCAGCTTGGCCGGATCCCGCCGGAACCGCCGCCCCCGCCGGAGCCGGGACCCGGTCGGGGTCCCGGTGGTCCGGACGGATCGTTCAGCGGCGGCGGTGCGGAGCAGACTGCTCGCGGGGGAGCTCGTACGGGAGCGCGCGGGGCAGCTCGTACGGCGGCTCGTAGGGCAGGCGGGAGCTGACCGGGGTCGCGTCCAGCCGGGCCGTGATCACCAGGGTGCCCTCCTCGATCTGGTAGTCGAGAGGGAGGCCGAGGCCGCGCATGGCGGCGACCATGCCGGTGTTGGAGGCCTGGGTGACGGCGTACACGCTGTCGCACCCGGCCTCGACGGCCATCGCGAGGAGCCGGCGCAGCAGCTCGGAACCGATGCCGCGGCGCTGCCAGTCGTCCTCGATGAGCAGGGCGACCTCGGTCTCGTCGCCGTCCCACAGCAGGTGGCCGAGGGCGACGAGCTTGCCGGAGGCGGTGGTCGCGGCGAGGGTGCGGCCGAAGCGGGGGCTCAGCAGGTGGCCGAGGTAGCGGTCGGCGTCGTGGACGGGGCCGTGGTAGCGCAGCGACAGGGTGCGCTCGGAGCAGCGGTCGTGCATGGCGCGGGCCGCCGGCAGGTCGGAGCCGTCGGCGCGGCGCACGGTGATCTCGTTGCCCTCGGGCAGGGTCAGCACGTCCTGGCTGCGCGGAACGCGGGGGCCGAGCCGGGCGTCGAGCTCGACGAGGGCGCGGGCCCGTGCGAATTCGGTCGGGGTGAAGGGCAGGTACGGCCGCTCCACGGTGATCGCACCGCCGGAGGGGTCGCGCAGCCGCATCACCGTGGCTTCCAGGACCCCCTCGACCGGGGCGTCCGCGCCGGCGTTGGGGCGACCGGCGAGAGTGGTCGCCGGGATCGAGTGGATCGTGCAGCGGCCGAGCAGCTGACGCAGGGCGAGGGGCAGCTCGGCGGCGTCCAGGGCGGTGCGGGTGGCGAGGCCGAGGACCCGCGTCGGGGTGTCGACCAGGTCGTGGGCGTCGGCGCGCTCGATCCAGGTGCTGTGGCCACCGGCCCGGGAAACGGCCCGGCCGAGGTCGGCGGAGGGCAGTTCCTGCGGGGCGCGCAGCAGGAACTCGTCGACGGTGCCGCCCTCGGGGAGCGGGTGCGTCTGGAGGGTCAGGATGTCGACGCTGTTGCGGGCGAGGGCGGTGCAGAGGGAGGCCAGTGAGCCCGGCTCGTCCCGTACGGTCGTGCGCATCCGCCAGAGGGTGGTGCTGTTGGCGGTCGCGGTCGCGCTTGCTGTCGCGGCCGCGCCGGGGCTCGTCGACGGGAGCGATGCCGGATCGGTGGGAGCTGTGCTCCGCGGCGGGGGCGCATGGCTGTGGCGCCGGGCCCACCAGGTGTGGAAGGCCGCCGTCACCAGGAGTACGACGGCCGAGGCCACGAGCAGGACGGGGCCCCGCGGGCCGTGCACGACGAGATTGGCGATGGCGTCGGCGACCGCGACGGCGCAGAACATCGCGGCGAGTTCGACGACGTCACGGCGCCAGTGGTGACGGTGGGGACGGTGGACGGAGGCGGGGTTACGGTCAGTCATGCACACCACTGTGGCGCAGGGGTGTTGCGTGATCACGAACGATCTGTGACCGACTGGTTAAGTGTCCATCTGGCCGATTTCACCCAGTTTTCCGGGCCATTTCCGGATCGGGGGCCGGAGCGGCCGCCGCTTCCGGAGGTATCCGGTCGTCACTGGCCCACGCGGCCGGGCCGGAGCGTCCGCGTGAAGAGTACGCCCCCTCCCTGGCGGCGCAGCCGGACGGTGAGCTCCCCGCTGCCGCCGTCGATGTCGACCTCACCGTAGTACGGCGGGTTCTCGGACGGTGACATGTTGGCGAAGGGGGCCGACTGTACGTAGGCGGTCTCCGGGCCGAAGGTGGCGTCGAGCCGCCCGGCCGGGAAGCCGCCCGCGCCGATCGGGCCGGAGACGAACTCCCAGAAGGGCGCGAAGTCGGTGAAGGACGCCCGCTCCGGCGCGTAGTGGTTCGCGGCGGTGTAGTGCACGTCGGCCGTGACCCAGAGGGTGCCCGTGATGCGCTGGTGCTTGATGTGTCGCAGGAGCTCGGCGATCTGGAGCTCGCGGCCCAGCGGTGCGCCCGGGTCGCCCTGGGCGACGGCCTCGAAGTTCGTGGCCCCGTCGGGGACGACGATGCCCAGCGGCATGTCGGCGGCGATGACCTTCCAGGTGGCGCGGGAGCGGGACAGCTCGCGCTTGACCCAGGCCAGCTGCTCGGGGCCGAGGATGCCGATGGGGTCCTCGGGCTGGGTGTCGGGGGAGTTGGCGTTCCGGTAGGTGCGCATGTCGAGGACGAAGACGTCGAGCAGCGGGCCGTACCGCATCACCCGGTACATCCGGCCCTCGGAGCGGCCTCCGCGCAGGTCGGTGACGGGGAAGTACTCGCCGAAGGCCTGGCGGGCACGGGCGGCGAGGATGTCGGCCTCCTTGACGGTGTAGCGGGGGTCGTCGATGAGCTGGCCGGGGTACCAGTTGTTGCGCACCTCGTGGTCGTCCCACTGGGCGAGGACCGGGACCTGGGCGTTGAAGCCGAGCAGATTGCGATCGAGGAGGTTGTAGCGGAAGTTCCCGCGGAACTCGGCGAGCGTTTCGGCGACCTTCGCCTTCTCCTCGGTGGTGACGTTGCGCCAGAGGCTGCCGTCGCGCAGCGGCGCGGTGGCGTTGATCGGCCCGTCGGCGTAGATGGTGTCCCCGCTGAAGAGGAAGAAGTCGGGGTCGCGCAGTCGCATCTCCTCGAAGACGCGGTAGCCGCCGAGATCGGGGTTGATGCCCCAGCCCTGGCCCGCCAGGTCGCCGGACCACAGGAAGCGCACGTCGTGGCGGCGGGAGACGGGGGTGGTGCGGAAGGTGCCGTGGACCGGTGCGGAGCTGCGGCGGGGGTCGTCGGGGTCGGTCAGGACGACCCGGTAGTGGATCTGTCGGCCGGGCGGCAGGTCGCGGAGCACGGTGGTGCCGGTGAAGTCGCTCGACGGGCCGAGCAGCGGGCCGCGGTGGCGGCGTACGGCGTAGCGGAACGCCTCGCTCGGGGAGGTCTCGACGTACATCCGTGCCAGGCGGTCGGAACGGGTCCACACGGTGGCCGAGTGGGCGGTGATCTCGCCGGACTGGACGCCCCAGAGCGCGGCCGGCCGGCCGGAGCGCGCGAAGGCGGGGACGGCGAGCGCGGGGGCGGCGATGAGCGCGGAGGACAGGGCGAGGGAACCGCCGATGAGGGACCGTCGGGTGTGCGGGATCGATGCCATCGGTACGTCTCCTGGGGCCGGCGAGGACGGGTCGGACCAGCGTGCCGTCGCACACCGGCCCGGCCGCGTCGCCCACGCGAACCCCGGATGAACAGCCGTCAGCCGCTCATTCGTTCATCTGTTCAGATGTTCGGTGGATCCGGTCGATCGGGGATCCGATCCGGCCGATCCAGGACCGGCCCCCTCCAGATCCAGATCCGGCCGATCCGGCCGATCCGTTCAGGCGGCCACGAGCCGTGCGCTGCGGGCCGTGTCGAGCACCACCCGGGACACGAGCGCCGGATCGTCGTTCATCGGGACGTGGCCGCAGCCCGGGAGCCGGACGAGTCGGGCGCCGGGGACCGTGTGCTTGGCGCGGATGCCCTGTCGGCGCAGCAGCAGCCGGTCGCGGCTGCCCCAGGCGATGGTCACCGGCATGCCGGGCACGTCGTCGGTGAAGCGTACGGAGCCACCCGCGGCCAGTGTGTCCTCGAACCCGGTGGCATCGCGCAGGGCGAGGGTCTCGGCGACGACGGCCTCGGCGGGGCGGCGGGACGGGCGGGCGTAGATGGTGCCGGTGAGCGCGGCACGCCCCGCGGCGGTACGCGAGAGCCGCCGGACGGCGGGCAGGGGCAGCGCCCTGGCGCCGGCGCGCATCGCGAGGAGGGTGGCGAAGGCGTAGCGGCGCTCGGCCTCGGTCCAGAAGCCGGCGGGGGAGAGGGCGGTGACGGAGCGGACGAGGTTGCTCCGACCCATTTCGAGGGCGAGCAGACCGCCGAGCGAGTTGCCCGCGACGTGCGGGCGCTCGACGCCGAGGGCCGTGCAGAGCGCCCCGAGTGCCGGGGCCACCGTCCCCAGGGAGTACGGAACCCCCTTGGGCAGGGGCTCCGAGACGCCGAAGCCGGGCAGGTCGACGGCGATCACGTCGTGCTCGGCGGCCAGGATGTCGATCACCGGGTGCCAGGCCTGGAGGTGATGGCCTATGCCGTGCAGCAGCAGAAGGGGTTCGCCCGCGCCTTTGCGCTCGTAGGCGATGGTCGTGGGGCGGGGGCCGAGCGGCGAATCGATCGTGAAGGAGACCGTGGCGGTCATGCTGCTCCTCGTCGGTAGGACGCGTGCGAGACAGGATGTCAGTAGTGCCTACCGCCATGATTACCGTCCGGTAGCCCTTGACTACAAGCCTTCCGTGCCCACGAGAACATCCTATGAACGGCTTGATACGTATGCCCGTTCTGCCCGGCAAAGGTATGAGCATTGGTCTTGACCAAGGGGGTGTGCCGTCCTATCGTCGCAGGGATAGTGCAGGAACCTTTAATAAACAAAGGCGCGGAACTGCCGCTGGAACACACGGCGAGTGCGGCGATGGCAGGAGGAGTCAGGGTGGGGACCACGCAGCTCGAAACGGCACCGGAGCCGAAGTACTGGCACCTCAAGACCGTCCTCAGCGAGGCGCTCGACCAGGACTTCGCCGTCGGTGAGGTGCTGCCCAACGAGCGTGAGCTCGCCGCCCGTTTCGGTGTCGCCCGCGCGACCCTGCGTCAGGCGCTGGAGCAGCTGGAGCTCGAAGGCCGGCTGCAGCGCCGCCGTGGCGTGGGCACCACCGTCGCCCCGCCGCGCGTCGGCGTCGCCGTCGGCAGTGCGCAGCACAGTTGGCCGGGCGAGAGCGTCGACGGCTGGGAGCCGGTGGACGCGGCCGAGACCCTGCCGACGGCCGCGGTGCTGAAACTCCTCGGAACCGGGGGCGCCTTCGCCGCCGACCAGCCGGTGCACACGGTGCGCCGGACCCGCGTCTCCCACGGTCAGGCCGTCGCCGCCGAACTGCTCTACGTCCCCGCCGCGTCGGTGCCCGGACTTCCCGCCATCGAGGCCCCGGCAGGCCCGGCCCGCGCCCGCGCCGTCCTGCGCGAACTGCAGCGGCTGGTGCTCGACGGGCAGGACCGCTCGGTGGAACTCGGCTCCGCCCGCGCCGACGACGCCAAGGAGCTGGACCGTCTGCCCGGCGCCCCGGTGCTCGTGGTCACCACGCGCTACTTCACCGCCGCGGGCACGGCGGCGGTCTCGGTGGCCACCTACCGCGCGGACACCTGCCGCCTCACCTTCGGCGACTCGGGCAACGTCGAGATCACCCACGAGTCGCGCGTCGCCTCCTGACGCGACCCTGTGCGAGGCGTCCCGGCCACCGCGGCGTCGGACCACCGACGGCGGTGATCGCCGGGTGCCGGCGTGCCCGTGCCCGGATCCCTGCAGCGAACAAGGAGGACGCGCAGACCCGGGACTGACGGGGCGTCGGTGGAGCGCAACGCCTGCCACCCCCGCCACGCCACCCCCGCCACGCCCGCTACGCCTCCCGGGCCCCCGCCGGCTCCTCGGCCGCCGCTGCCCGAGCCTGCGTGGCCGATAGGCGCCCTGACGCGGGGGCTCGGGCTGTGTTCAGCTGTCTCCCGGCCCGTGGCACCGGCACGCGTACCACCCGTGGCACCCCGGCCTGCCGCTGCGCCTCACGCACGCACCCGAAGAGCCAGGAGGGAAAGAACGTGCCTCGCATCGTCCGACCGGCGGCGGTCACCGCAGCCGCCGTCGCAGTCCTCGCCACCGCTCTCACCGGAACCGCGGGCGCAGACCCCACCGGTACGCATGCCCCGGACCGGAACGAGCCCCGGCCCGTGCACTGGACCGTTCCGGAACCCGGGGTGGCGGCCCCCGCGCCGCAGCGATTACTGAACCAGCCCGTCCGGATCACCAACGACTTCGCCAAACGCCCCACCACGCAGTGTCTGGACGTGGACGCGAACGGCGGTGGCAACGGCACGGTTGTCCAGATCTGGCAGTGCAACGGCTCCACCCAGCAGCGCTGGTACCTCTGGAACAACGGCGCGCTGGAGAGCTACCGCTTCCCCGGCAAATGCCTGGACGCCGACCTCAACGGCGGTGGCCGCAACGGCACCAAGGTGCAGATCTGGGACTGCAACAACACCCCGCAGCAGAGCTGGTCCCACCCGTCCGGCGACCGTGCGATCTACAACGCCCGCTTCTACGGCGGCGGCAACATCGTCATGGACCGCGACGCGAACGTCGTGGGCAACGGAGCCCGTGTCCAGTTGTGGCAGAAGAACTTCCAGTCGCAACAGTGGTGGGACGTCTGGACCGACTGACCGTGGCATCCGGACGCGGCATCCGGACGCGGTGACCTCCTCGGGGCGCGCGTCGACGACGGGCGACCCGAGGAGCCCGTGCCGGACCGGATCCAGGATCCACGGCGGGGTCAGCGGCGGGCCGTGACCGTCTTCTCCACCGCGAAGAGCTCCTCCTCGACGTGGTCCAGCGCGAGCCGTAGGGCGCCGGTGGCCACCGCGGCCTCGCCGAGCATCGACTGGGCCACCCTCGGCGGGCGCAGGCAGTAGCGCTCCAGTTCCTGGCGGAGGGGCTCCAGGACCCCGTCCAGGCCGGCCGCCCAGCCGCCGACGACCACCAGCTCCGGATCCATCGCCAGGACCAGTGCCGCCACGTCGTGCACCAGCCGCTGCAGGAACCGCTCCACGGCGGCCACCGCCCGCTCGTCGCCCCGCTTGGCCATCGCGAAGACCTCGGCGACGGCAGGCTCGTCCAGCGGATGCAGCGGTTCACCGGTGGTCGACAGCAAACGCTCGGGCGTGACCTCGCGGCCCAGCAGGTGCAGGGCGCCGATCTCGCCGGCCGCTCCACCGAAACCCCGGTGCAGCCTGCCGCCGATCAGCGAACCGGCCCCGGGGCTGAGCCCGGCCATCACGAACACCATGTCGCCGGTGTCCCGCGCGGCCCCCTTCCAGTGCTCGGCGACCGCGGCCGCATTCGCGTCGTTCTCCACCTGCACCGGGCAGCGGAAGGAGCGCCGCAGCCGTTCCCCGAGCGGCAGCCCGGTCCAGCCGGGCAGCGCGGTGCCGAGGCGGACCGTACCGTCCGCCTCCACGATGCCGGGGCTGCCGACGCCGACCGCACGCAGCGAGTCCCGCGGCACCCCGGCGCGGCGCAGGAGATCGGCGACGGCCGCCCGTACCTTCTCCAGCCGCTCATCGGCGGACGCCGTCTCCGCGACGTCCTTGGTGCCGGCGCCGATGACCCGGCCGTCGAGCCCGGACAGCAGCACCGCGATCCGGTGCGAACCGATCTCGATGCCCAGCAGGTGCCCCGCCTCGGTCCGGAAGCGGAACCGCCTGGCCGGGCGGCCCTGTCGCCGCGCACCCTCCTCCGCGTCCGCCTCGACCACGAGCCCGGTGGCGATCAGCCCCTCCACGACACCTTCGACGGTCGGCCGGGAGAGCCCGGTCAGCCGTGTCAGGTCGGTCAGGGTCGGCGATCCGGCCGTCCGCAGTGCGCGCAGCACCACGGCGGAATTGATCCGCCGGAGCAGAGAGGGGTCCCCGCCGGTCAGCTGCCCCAACGTGTGTCCTCCCAGGTAGCGAGCTTGTCAGCCGGATCGTACTGCCCGCCCGGTGCGTCGGCGAGAAGCAGCCCCCCATCGGCCGGAAGCAGACCTTCCCTCATGCGGGGGAGACGAACCCCGACTCGTACGCCGTGATCACCGCCTGGGTCCGGTCCCGCGCCCCCAGCTTCGCGAGGATCGCGCTGACGTGGGACTTGACCGTCTCCGTCCCGATGATCAGCTCGGCGGCGATCTCCACGTTGGTGAGCCCCCGCGCCATCAGCCGCAGGACCGCCTCCTCCCGCTCGGTCAGGGCGGCCCGCTCCAGCACCGCCCGGGCCTGCCGGTTCCCGTACTCGGCGGCCAGGGCCCGCACCGCCGCGGGGAAGAGCAGTGTCTCGCCCTCCGCCACCAGCCGTACCGCGTGCACGATCTCCGAAGGCCGGGCCCTCTTCAGCAGGAAGCCGTCCGCGCCGGCCCGCAGCGCCTGGTAGACGTACTCGTCGTTCTCGAAGGTGGTCACCACGAGAATCTTCGGCGGGCAGTCCACCGTCCGCAGCACCGCACGGGTCGCCTCGATCCCGTCGAGAAGCGGCATCCGCACGTCCATCGCCACCACATCCGGCCGCAGCTGCCGGACCAGGGGGATCACGGAGGCCCCGTCGGCCGCCTCACCCACCACTTCGATGTCGGGCTGGGCGTCCAGGACGGCGCGCAGACCCGCACGCACCAGGGGCTCGTCGTCGACGAGCAGTACGGTAACCGGCATCCGGTCAGCGTATTCGCTCCAGCGGCAGCCGGGCGCGCACTCTCCAACCCCCCTCGTGCAGACCGGTCTCGGCCTCCCCGCCGAGCAGCGCGGCCCGCTCCCGGATCCCGCGCAGCCCGCTCCCCCCGCCCGCCGTGACCCCGGGGCTTTCCGGCAGGGGGTTGGTCACCTCCAGGTCCAGCCGGCCCGCGGTCATCTCCACCCGCACCCGCACCGGCACGGGACCGCAATGGCGCAGGACGTTGGTCAGAGCCTCTTGCAGGATCCGGTAACCCTCCCGGGTGACCGGACCCGGCAACTTCTCCAGCGACCCTGTCAGTTGCGCGTCCACGGCGGAGCCGGAAGCCCGGGCCGACGCCAGCAGCCGGTCGGCCTCCGCCAGCGTCGGCCCCTGGGACGGTGGCTGTCCCGACTCCCGCAACACCCCCAGCACCCGCTCCAGATCCTCCAGCGCGGCCCGGCCCGTCTCCTCGATCGCGCACAGCGCCCGATCGGTGAAGGCGGGATCACCCGCGGCGCGGGCCGCGCCCGCCTGCACGACGGCCACGGTGAGGGCGTGCCCGATGGAGTCGTGCAGTTCCCGCGCGATGCGGGTGCGCTCCAACAACTGCTCCGTGCGCGCCTCCAGAGCGGTCAGCCGCTCGGCGGCGGACGGGCTGAGCAGGCGGGTGGCGGCCGCGGTGATCAACTCGCCGAGCAGGGCCACGATGGCGATGAGGACGACCAACGGCACGGGCACCAGCAGTGCGGCGACCCAGCGCCCGGGCACGAACGGCAGGAAGAGGTCGGAACCCGGAGGATGGCCGACCGCTGTCGCGACGAGCTCCACCGCCATCGCCGACAGCAAGACCGTGGCGCCGAACGCACCGACCGCGATCACCATCCGCGTCTCCAGCCACAGCACGGTGCGCCAGCGGTCCGCCCAGTGGGCCGACGGAGCCAGGCTTATGGCGCTGTCGGAGGAGTCGCGGTCGTACGGCGTGAGCAGGAACCGCGCCTGAAGACCTTCCGCCAGTCGCACCCAGGGCAACAGCCCGAACGGCAGGACGAGCAGCAGCGGCACCCAGGGCCACCGGGGCATGATGAACATCCATACGGCCAGGAGCAGCAGCGGCACGCAGAGGTGCAACCAGCGTGAATAGGTCACCGGTTGGAACGGGGCGCGCAGCAGTCGCTTCATGACTCCATGGTGGCAGCGCCCTGTTCGCGGCCGTCTCCCCCATGCGGGGGAGACGCCACCCTCGCATGGGGGAGGGAAGGGGGTGGGGCCGGCGGCGAGTCTTGAGCCATGAACAGCATCGAGATCCGAGAACTCACCAAGCGATACGGCGCCCACCGTGCGGTGGACGGCCTCACCTTCGACGTCCTGCCAGGGCGGGTCACCGGCTTCCTGGGTCCCAACGGCGCGGGGAAGTCCACCACGATGCGCCTGCTCCTGGGTCTGGACCGGCCCACATCCGGCACGGCCACCATCGGCGGCCTGCACTACCTCGACCTGCCGGACCCGTTGCACCGGGTCGGCGCTCTCCTGGACGCCCAGGCGGCTCACGGCGGGCGGACCGCCCGTGACCACCTGCGCCTGCTCGCCGCGGCCGGCCGCATCTCCGCGAACCGGGTGGACGAGGTCCTGGAGCAGACCGGCATAGCTTCCGTCGCCGAGCGGCGGATCAAGTCCTTCTCGCTCGGCATGCGCCAGCGCCTCGGCATCGCCGCCGCGCTCCTGGGCGACCCCGGGGTGCTCCTGCTGGACGAGCCCACCAACGGCCTCGACCCCGAGGGCATCATCTGGATCCGCGAGCTGATGCGCTCCCTCGCCGCCGAAGGACGCACCGTCCTGGTCTCCAGCCACCTGATGTCGGAGACCTCGGCGCTGGCCGACCACCTGGTCGTGCTCGGCAACGGCAGGCTGCTGGCCGACACCTCGATGAAGGAGTTCATCGACGCCCGCAGCACCCCCAGGGTGCGCCTGCGCACCTCCGACCCGGTCCGGCTACGGGCCGCGCTGGCCCGGGACGGCTTCGAGCTGGCCTCCTCGGCCGAGGGGCGATGGACCGTCGAGGGCATACAGGCCGAGCGGCTGGGCGCCCTCGCCGCCCGCGAAGGGGTTCCCCTGCTGGAACTGTCCGACGAGCGCGCCTCGCTCGAGCAGGCCTACCTCGACCTCACCGCCGATCACGCGCAGTTCACCGCGACCCACTGACCGACCACCCGCTCCCGCACGTCCAGGAGGCTTCGCCATGAGCACCGTTCTGCCCACGACCGCCGTACTGCACTCGGAATGGATCAAGATCCGGTCCCTCCGGGGCACCTTCTGGTCCCTGATATCCGTCCTCGTCGCCACGGTGGGCATACAGGCCCTTACGGCCGCGGCACTGGGCGGGACCGACGAGGGCGGCATGGGGGAGGACCCGCTCCTCGCGGCCTTCTACGGGCTCAACTTCGGTCAGATAGCCGCCATCGCCTTCGGCGCGACCGCCTTCTCCGCCGAGTTCCACAACGGAGCCCTGCGCAGCAGCCTCACCGCGGTGCCCGACCGCACCCGCTTCTACCTGTCGAAGATCGCGATGCTCGGGGCGCTCGCCCTCGTCGTCGGCCAGTTCGCCGGACTGGCGACCTTCACGGCCGGCCAGGCGTTCATGGGAGAGCGCGCCCTCGCCCTGGGAGACCCGGGCACGGTGCGGGCTGTCGTCGGCTGCGGCCTCTACCTGACGCTGATGACGCTGTTCGCGGCCGGACTCACCGCGGTGCTACGCAGCGGCGTGGCCGTCCTGAGCATGCTCATACCCTTCGTCGTCATGGTGTCCTTCGTCGTCGGTTCGGCGGCGAGAGGGGTCGGGCAGTTCATGCCGGACCGGGCCGGACAGGCCATGATGCGCAGTCAGTCGTACGGTGACCTCGGCCCGTGGGCCGGTCTGGGAGTACTGGCGCTGTGGGCGGCGATCGCCGTGCTGGGAGGCTGGATGGCGGTGCGCCGCCGGGACGCGTGACGTCGGGCCAGTTGTCAGTGGCCCTCGGGATACTGACGGTATGACCACGGCAGAGCACCTCGACACGATCGACCGGCTCCGGGCGAAGGAGTTCCCGCCCGAGCCGGTCCGGACCGGAGGAAACAGCAGCGGCCCGGGATTCCACCTGGTCCAGCTCGCCAGGACACAGGACTTCTGGGACGACGACGGCACGGGCCGGATCGAGGCGGCCGATCAGATCGGTGCCGAGTACGGGGCGCTCGCCCAGGCGGTGACCGACCGGTGGGGGGAGCCGCAGGTCGTGGGTCTGGGGACGTTGAGGGAGCGCGGTTTCGGCGGGGAGGAGATACCGCAGCCGTGGGGGGAGATCGGCGACTGCACCGACCACGTGCACCTGTGGCGGGTCGGAGAGCACTGGCTGGTGGCCTACGTGGCGCAGTGGTCCGAGGAGGACCCCTACCAGCTGATGGCAGGGGTCACCGTCACCGATCCGCTCTAGGGCCTGTCCGACGGATCATGTGACCTGTCCCGGGTTCAAGTCCTTGGCACGTTCATGGGGCGGGGAGATCTCACGAATGAGGAAAGCGTTGCTCTGCGGACGGCATGTGGGACACGATCTTCAAGGCCGTCCTGGCCGACGCTGACGCGACGGGCTGCATCGACCGGTCGATGGTGAGCGTGGATCCAACGTCCTGCCGTGCTCACCGGAACGCCGACGGAGCACGCAAGAAGCCACCCCGGGTTCCGGCAAGACGGACGCCCCGGCAGCACCGCCCCGATCGGGGCGACGCACCGCAGCTCGTTCCCGTGATGGAGCGTGTCCGTGTCGCCCGCCCGGACGGTGGGCGCCCCCGGACCCGGCCCGATCATCTCGGCGGAACCGCCGCTACCTGCGCCGACGCCAGATCAAGCACAGGCCTACATCTTTCACGGCACCGGCACCGTCACCGTCGCAGCCATTCGGCTCCGGCTCCGGTCCCTGTCGGAGTGAAGGAGCCGGCACCCGTCACGAGAAGATCGCGTGCACCTGATCGACCGCTTCGGGTCCGTAGCCGACCGCGCCCACGGGGACTGCGCCGTTGATCGCCTCAATCACACGCCCGGCCCATACCGGCCCGAATCCCCCGCACAGTTCAATCAACTGCACGCCCTCGCCCACCAGGCGGCGCGCGGCCTCGATGCCCTCCTCGGGCTTCTCCACCCCGACGAACACACTGCGGCACGTACCCGTGTCCACGACGCTGACATCGCCACCTGCCGCGCTGCCGTCCGCCGTGTAGATGAACCCCCAGTGTGTGAGCGCCATACGTATCGACCTCCTGTGATCGTCAGAGCAACCAGCCAAGCAGAGCCAGGGTGGGAATGGCCTGGAACGCAGACAAGCCGTGAGTGATCTACGCCGCACTCCGGATGCCCGCACCGTCCGCGTACGGCAACTCGGCCCGCCGGCGCATGAGCCGCCGGACAGCTCCTAGTCGGCGCCGGCTTCGGAGGCTTCCGCGGCCGTCCGGAGGCGGGCGTACTCCTGGGCCATGGACTCGGCGGTCCAGTGGGCGTTGAGACCGCTCGGGTTGGGGAGGGCCCAGACGCGGGTGGCGCCGATGGTCCGCTCCTGGGGGCCGATCTGGGCCTTCCGGTCGCCGAATGCGGTGCGGTAGGCCGTGACGCCGACCACCGCGAGCCACTGGGGGCGCAGCAGTTCCACCTTGGCCGTCAGGATGCGGCCCCCTTCGCGGAACTCCTCGGCGCTCAGTTCGTCGGCGCGGGCCGTGGCCCGGGCCACGACGTTGGTGATGCCGAGGCGGTAGGTCAGCAGCTCTTCCTGTTCCGCGGGGGCCAGCCGGCGGGGTGTGAAGCCCGAGAGGTGCAGGACGGGCCAGAAGCGGTTGCCGGGGCGGGCGAAGTGGTGGCCCGTCGCGGCGGAGAGGAGTCCGGGGTTGATTCCGCAGAAGAGCACACGCAGACCGCCCGCGACCACGTCCGGGAGGACGCGGTCGCGGGCGGCGTTCAGCTCGTCGGGGGTCAGAGGATCGACCCCGGCGCGTACCCGGCGGCCTCCGGGTGCTGCTTGGCGATCGCCTCGATACGGGAGACCACCGCCGCGACCTGGTCGCCCGCGGCGCCCGTGAAGGACAGCTTGTCGGCCATCAGGGCGTCGAGCTGGGCCCGGTCCAGCGGCATCCGCTCGTCGGCGGCCAGCTTGTCGAGCAGCTCGTTGCGCTCGGCGCCCTGCTCGCGCATGGCCAGGGCGGAGGCCACCGCGTGCTCCTTGATGACCTCGTGGGCGGCCTCGCGGCCCACACCGGCCCGCACCGCGCCCATCAAGACCTTGGTGGTCGCGAGGAAGGGGAGGTAGCGGTCCAGCTCGCGGGCGACGACGGCCGGGAAGGCGCCGAACTCGTCGAGGACCGTCAGGAAGGTCTCCAGCAGGCCGTCGAAGGCGAAGAAGGCGTCCGGCAGAGCCACGCGGCGGACCACGGAGCAGGAGACGTCGCCCTCGTTCCACTGGTCGCCGGCCAGCTCGCCGGTCATCGAGGCGTAGCCGCGCAGGATGACCATCAGGCCGTTCACGCGCTCGCAGGAGCGGGTGTTCATCTTGTGCGGCATCGCGGAGGAGCCGACCTGGCCGGGCTTGAAGCCCTCGGTCACCAGCTCGTGGCCGGCCATCAGGCGGATCGTCTTGGCGATCGACGAGGGCGCGGCGGCCAGCTGCACCAGCGCGGTGACCACGTCGTAGTCGAGCGAGCGCGGGTAGACCTGGCCCACCGAGGTGAAGGCCTCGGCGAAGCCGAGGTGGGCGGCGATCCGCTGCTCCAGGTCGGCGAGCTTGGCGGCGTCGCCACCGAGCAGGTCGAGCATGTCCTGGGCGGTGCCGACGGGGCCCTTGATGCCGCGCAGCGGGTAGCGGCCCAGCAGGTCCTCGAGGCGGGCGTAGGCCACCAGCAGCTCGTCTGCCGCGGTGGCGAAGCGCTTGCCCAGCGTGGTGGCCTGCGCGGCCACGTTGTGGGAGCGACCGGCCATGACCAGCTCGGCGTGCTCGCCGGCCAGCTTGCCGAGGCGGGCGAGGACGGCGACCGTGCGGTCCCGGGCGAGCTCCAGCGAGAGCCGGATCTGCAGCTGCTCGACGTTCTCGGTCAGGTCGCGGGAGGTCATGCCCTTGTGGACGTGCTCGTGACCGGCGAGGGCGTTGAACTCCTCGATACGGGCCTTCACGTCGTGCCGGGTGACCTTCTCGCGCTCGGCGATGGAGGCGAGGTCGACGGTCTCGAGGACACGCTCGTAGTCGGCGAGGGCCTCGTCCGGGACCTCGATACCGAGGTCCTTCTGGGCGCGCAGCACGGCGAGCCACAGCCGCCGCTCCAGCGTCACCTTGTACTCGGGGGACCACAGGACGGCGAGCTCCGCGGAGGCGTAGCGGCCGGCCAGGACATTGGGGATGCGGGGCTTGGCAGTCACGTGGAGGGATTCTACTTGGGCCACGGCTGTGTGTTTACGCAGGTAGGGCCACCACTCGGGATTGTGGCTTGCTACGAGGCGGTGTCCCCGTACGGCAGCAGCTCGGGGCGCTTGGCCGGGCGGCCGTCCCCGGAGGAGCGGCCCGTCAGGCGGCGGCCGATCCAGGGGAGCAGATGCTGCCGGGCGAAGCTGAGGTCCTGGGTCCGGCGCACGCCCCAGCCGGGGGGAGCCTCGGTCGGCAGTTCGGTGCGCCAGTCCTGTTCGGCGGGCAGGCCCAGCGCCTGCCACACGGCCTCCGCGACCCGGAGGTGGCCCTCGGCGGTCAGGTGCAGCCGGTCGACGTCCCACATCCGGGGGTCCGCGAGCACGGAGGCCCCGTACAGGTCGACCACCACGGCGCCGTGCTTGGCGCCGAGCTCCTCGATGGTGGCGAAGAGCTCCTCCATGCGCGGGCGGAAGCGTTCCATCACCGGCCCGTTGCGCCCCGGGGAGCGCATCAGGACGAGGCGCTTGCAGGACGGGGCCAGGAGTTCCACCGCCGACTCCAGGTGGTCGCGGACCCGACCCATGTCCACCTTGGGGCGAAGGGCGTCGTTCAGCCCGCCCACCAGGGTCACCACGTCGGCGCCCATCGCCGCCGCCACGGGGACCTGGTCCTCGGCGATCTGGCCGATCAGCTTGCCGCGGACCGCGAGGTTCGCGTAGCGGAAGCCCGGCTCCCGGGCGGCGAGTCGGGCGGCCAGCAGATCCGCCCATCCGCGGTAGGAGCCGTCCGGAAGCAGGTCGGACATGCCCTCGGTGAAGGAGTCACCGATCGCGACAAAACTGGTGTAAGAGGCATTCATCTCCATGGCGGACTGATGTTACCGCGCGGTACCCCGGCTGCGCAGGGCCGGGGACCGCACACCTCGAACGATCACATGGAGGCGGGCCTGCCGAACAGCTCCCGCAGTACGTCCTCCATCGTCACCAGGCCCGTCATGGCGCCGTCCGCCCCGAGCACCGCCGCCAGGTGCGTACGGCTGCGCCGCATCGCGGTCAGGGCGTCGTCCAACGGGGTCTCCGCCCGTACCTGGGCGATCGGCCGCAGCGCCGACACCGGGAACGGCTCGTCCCGCTCCTCGTCGTCCACGTCCAGGACGTCCTTCACGTGCAGATAGCCCAGGATCTTGTGCTCCGCGTCGATCACCGGGAACCGGGAGTACCCGGAGTCGGCCGACAGGAGCTCCAGCCCGCCCGGGGTGATGCCCTCGCGTGCCGTCACCACCCGGTCCGCCGGCAGCACCACGTCGGTCACCGGCCGCCGGCCCAGTTCCAGGGCGTCGTGCAGGCGCTCGCTCGCCCGGTCGTCCAGGAGCCCCGCGTCACTGGAGTCCTTGACCATCCGGGCCAGCTCGTCGTCCGTGAAGGTCGCGCCGACCTCGTCCTTCACCTCCACCCGCAGCAGGCGCAGCAGGGTGTTGGCGAAGGCGTTGATCGTGAAGATCACCGGCCGCAGCGCCCGCGTGAGGGTCACCAGCGGCGGCCCCAGCAGCAGCGCGGTCCGCACGGGCTCGGCCAGCGCCACGTTCTTCGGCACCATCTCGCCGAACAGCATGTGCAGGTACGTCGCCAGCGTCAGCGCCACCACGAAGGAGATCGCGTGGGTCAGGCCCGCCGGTACCCCGACCAGGTCGAACAGCGGGGTCAGCAGATGCGCGATGGCCGGCTCGGCCACCACACCCAGCACCAGGGTGCACAGCGTGATGCCCAGCTGGGCCGCCGCCATCAGCGCCGACACGTGCTCCAGGCCCCACAGGACGGCGCGGCCGCGCCGGTCGCCCTGCTCGGCGTACGGTTCGATCTGGCTGCGCCGGACCGAGATCAGCGCGAACTCCGCGCCGACGAAGAAGGCGTTGACGACCAAGGTCGCCAGGCCGATCAGCAGCTGGATGACGGTCATCGGGCCTCCTCCGTACCCTCGGCGGGTTCGGCCGGGGCGTGCAGCAGCACACGCGAGGCCCGACGCCCGGCGGCGTCCACCACATCCAGGCGCCAGCCGTTCAGTTCCATCCGGTCGCCGACCGCCGGGATCCGGCCCAGCTCGGTCGCTATCAGGCCCGCCAGGGTCTCGTACGGGCCGTCCGGCACGCGCAGTCCGATCAGCCGGAGCTGGTCGGTGCGCGCCGCGCCGTCGGCGGAGTAGAGCAGGTTCCCGGCCTCGTCCGTACCGGCCGGGGCCAGATCCGGGGTCTCGTGCGGGTCGTGCTCGTCGCGGACCTCGCCGACGACCTCCTCGACGATGTCCTCCAGCGTGGCCACGCCGGCCGTGCCGCCGTACTCGTCGATGACCACGGCCATCGTCTGCTTGCCGGACAGTCGGTCCAGCAGCCGGTCCACCGTCAGCGACTCCGGTACGAACAGGGGCTCACGCAGCAGCTGCGACACGGGGCGGCGGCGACGCTCCGCGGCCGGCAGGGCCAGGACGTCCTTGACGTGGACGGTGCCGACGACGGTGTCGAGGCTGCCCCGGTACACCGGGAAGCGGGACAGGCCGGTCGCCAGCGTCGCGTTCGCGACGTCCTCGGCCGTGGTCTGCACGTCGAGGGCGGTGACCTGGACGCGCGGAGTCATCACGTTCTCGGCGGTCAGATCGGCGAGGTTCAGCGTGCGGACGAACAGCTCGGCGGTGTCCTTCTCCAGCGCGCCCGCCTTCGCCGAGTGGCGCGCGAGGGCGACCAGCTCCTGCGGCGTGCGGGCGGAGGCCAGTGCCTCGGCCGGCTCCAGGCCGAAGCGGCGCACCATGTGGTTCGCGGTGGTGTTGAGGTGGCTGATCAGGGGCCGGAACGCCCGGCTGAAGACCCGCTGCATGGTCGCCACGCGCTTGGCGATCGCGAGCGGGGAGGAGATCGCCCAGTTCTTGGGCACCAGCTCGCCGACGACCATCAGGACGACGGTCGAGAGCGCGGTGCCGAGGATCAGCGCGGCGGAGGAGGCGGTGGCGGCCGACAGGCCCATGGCCTCGAAGGGGCCCTGGAGCAGGGCGGAGATCGAGGGCTTGGAGATCATGCCGATGACCAGGCCGGTGACGGTGATGCCGAGCTGGGCACCGGAGAGCTGGAACGTCAGGGTGCGGACGGCGGCCAGGGCGCTGTCCGCGCCACGCTCGCCACGCTCGACGGCTCGTTCGAGCTCGCTGCGTTCGACGGTCGTGAGCGAGAACTCGGCGGCGACGAAGACCCCGCAGACGATGCAGAGCACCAGTGCCACGACGAGCAGGAGCACCTCGGTCATCGGTCGATCACCTCCGTCCCATGATCGGCCAGGAGGCGGGGGATCGCGCGATGTCGCGAACGGGTATGTCGGGGACTGGGAGGCTCGCCCATGGGCGGACGCTCACACCTTTCACTCAAGAGGGACCTTTCACCACATGGTAAAGGACGAGCAAAGGGAACGGATCATTCTTTCGGCGGAGCGCGGTCGGATGATGGGGTTCGGCCATGACTGATCTTCATATCGGTTCCGCGGCGACCACCGACCTGGCCGCGGTCCTGGACTTCTGGAGGGCCGCCGCGGAGGGAACGAGTATCAGCGACGATCTCGCCGGGGTCGAGCGTCTGCACGAGCGGGACCCCGGGGCGTTGCTCCTCGCCCGACGCGACGGGGAACTCGTCGGCACGGTGATCGCCGGATTCGACGGATGGCGCTGCCACCTCTACCGGCTCGCCGTGCATCCGGGGCACCGCAGGCAAGGCATCGGGGCCGCGCTGTTGGCCGCCGCGGAGGAGCGGTTCGTGGCGCTCGGCGGGCGCCGGGGGGGACGCGATGGTGCTGGACCGCAACGAGCGGGCGCACCGGGTGTGGGACGCGGTGGGCTACCGGCCCCAGGAGCAGTGGACGCGCTGGGTCAAGCCGCTCGGCCAGTAGTGCCTGGTGCCTGGTCGTCAGGGCCTGTCCGTCGCCCGCCGGCCGGGCCGTCGGCGCCGTTGACCAAGGTCCGCGGCCATGACCGATCCCACCGCGGAGGCCTGGCCGGAACCGCCCCTCGCCGGCGCCGAGGCGGCAGCCGTCCTCGGCGCGCTCGAACGCCGGCGGGCCGCCTCGGCCTGGAAGTGCTCCGGCCTGGACGCCGCCGGCCTGCGCGCCACACTCGGCCCGTCCACGATCACTCTCGGCGGCCTCCTCAAGCACCAGGCGCATGTGGAGGACAGCCACTTCGCCCGGCTGTGGCTCGGCTCCCCGGTCGGTGCTCCCTGGGACGCGGTCGACCGGTACAGCGCCCCCGACCGGGACCACCGCTCCGCCGCCGAGGACACACCGGAGGCGCTCCACGCGGCGAACGCCCCGACCTCCGGCGCGTCCTTCTCGACCTCGTCGAGAAGTACGCGCGCCACGCCGGCCACGCCGACCTCATCCGTGCATCCGTCGACGGGCTCACGGGGGAGGACCCGCCGCGGTGAAGCCGCGGTACGACCGCTCCGGCGCCCCCCGCTCCCCGTCCCGCGCCTCAGACGCCGGCGGGGTCGGGGGCGGCCGGGAGGTAGGGCGGCGGGGCCCAGGTGGCGAGGAAGGAATCCGCCGACCAGGTGCCCGAGAGGGTCGGGGCCAGCCAGGTGGGGGCCGACGCCCGGAACCGGTCCGGCGTGAGGGTTCCCGAGCCCTCCGGGACCGCGCCCAGCAGCGGCAGTCCCGAGGACTTCGTGAGGTCCGCCAGGTTGCAGCGGGCCGCCAGATCCGGGATGCGCGGCCAACTGCCGACCACCACACCCGACCCGATCAGGTCCCGGGCCCGCAGCGCCTCCGCCGCGAGGGTGGTGGAGCTGAGCGTGCCGAGACCCGCCTGGGCGACGAGCAGCGTCGGCGCGCCGAGCAGGCGTGCCGCGTCGGCCAGCGTGTGGCCCGCCTCGTCGAAGCGCACGAGCAGCCCGCCCGCGCCCTCCACCAGGACCAGGTCGTGGTCCTGCGACAGCCGCTGCGCGGCCTCCGCGATCTGCGCCGGGGAGAGCGTCGCCAGACCCGAGCGCCGGGCCGCCGTGTCCGGGGCCAAGGGCTCCGGATAGCGGGCCAGTTCCACCGCCGTGACGGAGGGACCGGCCAGCCGGACCGCCTCAGCGGCGTCCCCCGGCTCCTGCGGGCCGACACCCGTCTGCGCGGGCTTGAGCACGGCCACCGAGCGGCCGGCGGCCACCGCGGCGGCCGCGATCGCCGACGTGACCACCGTCTTGCCGATCTCGGTGCCCGTGCCGGACACCATCAATACGGACATCTCAACCTTCCTGCGCCGCCGCGCACACCGCACGGCAGATCCGGGCCACGTCCTCGTCGCCGGTCACGAACGGCGGCATGACATAGATCAGGTCCCGGAACGGGCGCACCCACACGCCCTCGCGCACCGCCGCCCGGGTGGCCGCCGGCACGTCGATCTCGTGGTCGAGCTGGACCACGCCGATGGCGCCCAGGACGCGTACGTCCTTCACACCGGGGATGTCGGACGCCGCCGCCAGGCCCTCGCGCAGCCCCGCCTCGATCCGCTTGACGTCCGTCGCCCAGTCCTGACCGAGCAGCAGCTCGATCGAGGCCAGGGCCACGGCCGTGGCCAGCGGGTTGCCCATGAAGGTCGGCCCGTGCGCCAGCACCGGGACTTCGCCCTGCGAGATGCCGTCCGCCACCCGCGGCGTGCACAGGGTGGCCGCCAGTGTGAGGTAGCCGCCGGTCAGCGACTTGCCCAGGCACATCACGTCCGGGGTGATCCCCGCGTGGTCGGCCGCGAAGAGCGTGCCCGTACGGCCGAAGCCCGTGGCGATCTCGTCCAGGATCAGCAGGACCCCGTACTCGTCGCACAGCTCGCGCAGGACCCGCAGGTGGCCCGGGTGGTGGAAGCGCATACCGCCCGCACCCTGCACCACCGGCTCCACGATGACCGCGGCCAGCTCGTCCGCGTGTGCCGAGATCGTGGCGCGCAGGTGGTCGGCGTACGCCGGGTCCACGGGCGTGTCGAAACCGGCGGGCGGCGCGTCCGCGAAGACCTGCCGCGGCAGGTGACCCTGCCACAGCTCGTGCATCCCGCCGTCCGGGTCGCAGACGGCCATCGGCTGCCAGGTGTCCCCGTGGTAGCCACCGCGCCAGGTCAGCAGCCGGGTCTTGCCCGTCCGCCCCAGCGAACGCCAGTACTGGAGACACATCTTGACCGCGACCTCGACGGACACCGAGCCCGAGTCGGAGAGGAAGACGTGCTCCAGCCCCGGCGGGGTGATCTCGACGAGCTTGGCGGCGAGCCGGACGGCGGGCTCATGGGTGAGCCCGCCGAACATCACGTGCGACATCCGGCCCAGCTGCGCCGTGGCGGCCTCGTTGAGCACCGGGTGGTTGTAGCCGTGGATGGCCGACCACCAGGAGGACATGCCGTCGACCAGCTCTTCGTGACCGTGTCCCTGGGACGGGTCGGCGAGCCGCAGCCGCACCCCCGAGGCGGAGGCGATGACCAGCGGCTCCTGCCGCCCGGGCATCGGGCCGTACGGGTGCCAGACGTGCTGCCGGTCCAGCGCGAGCAGTTCCGCGCCGGCCGACAGGGGGTCGAGCTGATCAGGCATTGGGGGCGACGTCCGTCCCCGCGCCGCGTCGGCGCACCGCCACCAGCTCCGGGCGGACCTCGCCGGCCTCGGCCTGGACCGGTGCGGACGTCCGGGCCGCCGGCGCGTGGCCGGAGCAGCCGCCGCACGCCGAGCCGCAGCCCGCGGCCTCGTCGCCCTCGGCGGGCGCGCCCGAACCGCAGAGCGAGGCGCCGCCGTTCGAACCGCAGCCCCCACCGGTGGCGGAGGCCAGGGCGTCGGAGCGGTGCGCGGGAAGGGTCGACGTACCGGCGCCCTCCACCTCGAAACCGGCGTCCGCGATCATGTCGAGGTCGGTCTGACCGGCCTGGCCCTCACTGGTCAGGTAGTCGCCGAGGAAGATCGAGTTGACGATGTGCAGGGCCAGCGGCTGCATCGAGCGCAGGTGCACCTCGCGCCCGCCGGCGAGGCGGACCTCGACGTCGGGGCAGACGAACCGCGCCATCGCCAGGATGCGCAGGCAGCGCTGCGGGGTGAGGTTCCACTCCTTGGCCAGCGGGGTGCCCTCGAACGGGATCAGGAAGTTGACCGGCACCGAGTCCGCGTCCAGCTCGCGCAGCGAGAAGACGACGTCGACGAGGTCCTCGTCGCTCTCGCCCATGCCCGCGATCAGACCGGAGCACGCGGACAGACCGGCGCCGTGCGCCTTCTGCACCGTGTCGACGCGGTCGGCGTAGGTGTGGGTCTTGGTGATCTGCCCGTACGTCGCCTCGGACGTGTTGAGGTTGTGGTTGTAGGCGTCCGCGCCCGCGTCCCGCAGTCGCTCCGCCTGGCCGTCCGAGAGCAGGCCGAGGCACGCGCAGACCTCGACGCCCTCGTTCTGCTCCTTGATCGCCGCGATCGTCTTGCCGACGCGGTCCACGTCCCGGTCCGTCGGCCCGCGGCCGCTGGCGACCAGGCAGACCCGCTTGGCGCCGCCCGCGACGCCGGCGGCGGCGGCCTGGGAGGCCTCCTCGGGCTTCAGCCAGGTGTACTTGAGGATCCCGGCCGTCGATCCCAGGCGCTGGGAACAGTAGGAGCAGTCCTCGGGGCACAGGCCCGACTTCAGGTTGACCAGGTAGTTCAGCTTGACGCGACGCCCGAACCACTGGCGGCGCACCTTGCCGGCCGCGGCCACCACGTCGAGCAGTTCGTCGTCAGAAGTCGCCAGTACGGCGAGCGCTTCTTCGCGGGTCGGCAGCTCGCGCCGCAGCCCCTTGTCCACCAGGGTGTTCAGCAGGTCCATGGACCAGATCCTGTCCCACACCCCCGCTCCCGGCCAAGGAGAGATCGCACAACATGGCCGGATGGGTGTGTGTGTATCACCACACCTGGCGCAGCGGTCACGCGAGCTAGGGTCGGGGCAGGTCTGTGGACTGCCGACAAAACACGAGGACGTGCCGATGCCCCAGCTCACTCCCGACCCGGTGGACGTCTTCGCGTGGATCGACGACGCGGAGCGCGCGCGGGAGGAGGCCGGCCTCGTCCGCACCCTGCGCCCCCGGCCGTCCGTGTCGCCGCTGCTGGACCTGGCGAGCAACGACTACCTCGGCCTGTCCCTGCACCCCGAGACCGTCCGCGGGGCGCAGGAGGCGGCCGCGACCTGGGGCGCCGGAGCCACCGGTTCGCGGCTCGTGACCGGCACCACCGAGCTGCACACCGAACTGGAGCGGGAGCTCGCCGCCTTCTGCGGCTTCGAGGCCGCGCTCGTCCTGTCCTCCGGCTACGCCGCCAATCTGGCCGCGGTCACCGCGCTCAGCGGCCGGGGCACGCTGGTCGTGTCCGACGCCGGGAACCATGCCTCGATCGTCGACGGCTGCCGGCTCTCGCGCGCCGAGACCGCCGTGGTCCCGCACGCCGACCCGGACACCGCGCGCAAGACGCTCGCCGCGCACGAGGGCCGGGCGCTACTGGTCAGCGACTCGGTGTTCTCCGTGGACGGGGACGCCGCCCCGCTGGCCGAGTACGCCGCCGCCTGCCGGGACGAGGGCGCCGCCCTGGTCGTCGACGACGCCCACGGGCTGGGCGTGCTGGGCGAGGGCGGCCGGGGCGCGCTGCATGCCGCCGGGCTCGCGGGGGCGCCCTACGTGGTCGCCACCCTGACCCTCTCGAAGTCCCTGGGCAGCCAGGGCGGGGCCGTGCTCGGTCCGGCCAAGGTGATCAGGCACCTGGTCAACACCGCGCGCACCTTCATCTTCGACACCGGACTGGCCCCGGCCGCCGCCGGAGCGGCGCTGGCGAGCCTGCGCCTGCTCCAGCGGGAACCGGAGCGCGCGGACCGCGCCCGCGAGGTGGCCGCCCAGTTGTACGGGCGACTCACCGCGTCCGGCCTGACCGCGGCCCGGCCGGACGCGGCCGTGGTGTCGGTACGGGCCCCCTCGGCGTCGGCGGCACTGCGCTGGGCCGCCGACTGCCGCGAGGCGGGACTGTTCGTGGGGTGCTTCCGTCCGCCGTCGGTGCCGGACGGCATCTCCCGGCTGCGGCTGACCGCCCGGGCCGATCTCACGGGGGACGAGATCGATCGGGCGGTCGGGACGATCCTGGCGACCGCACCCGCCGGAGCCACGGACGGCCAGGGCCGGTAGGCCGTAGCGGCCGAAGTCCTGGGCGTTCGGGGGGTTCCCGGGCGGTCCCGGTCGCTCCCGGGGCGTTCCCGGTCGGGTGTCCGGGTGGTCCCGGGTCGGGCTACGCGTGCACGTCGGCCCGTACCGAGGCGAGGAAGCCGGTCCAGGCGGATCCGGTGAAGAGCACGGCCGGGCCGTCCGTGCGCTTGGAGTCACGGACGGCCAGCAGACCGCCGTCCAGGACTGCCGCTTCCACGCAGTTGTTCATTCCGGTGCTGCGGCTGCTCCGCCGCCACCGCGCGCTGATCAGAAGTCCGCCGGGGGATAACGGGGTTGCGGACACGGGGGTGCCTCCTTACGCGTCGTCAGCGAGTGAGCTGATGAGATCCGACGAGTCCTGGGGCGGGAGGGCGTGCGCCTGGATGGTGCGGAACGCGGCGCCGTACGCCTCAAGGTCTTCCTTCCGCTCCAGATAGAGGCTACTCGTCAAATGGTCGAGTACCACCACATCCAGATCAGCGATGTCCGGAAATGAAAAAATAACGAACGGTCCGGTCAGGCCGAGATGCCCTCCGACGCTGAACGGAAGCACCTGCAGGCGCACTTGAGGCAGCCTCGACACCTCCGCCAGATGTCGCAATTGCTCGGCCATCACCCCGGGCCCGCCGATCTGACGGCGCAGCACCGCCTCGTCCAGTACGGCGCTCAGCTCCAGCGGCGGATCGGCCCGCAGCACCGTCTGCCGGGCCAGCCGTACGTCGACCAGCGCGTCCACCTTCGGCTCCGGCAGCCCGCCCAGCGCCGCCCGGGTCACGGCCCGCGCGTACTCGGGGGTCTGCAGCAGCCCCGGCACCACGGACAGCTCCACGGTGCGGGCCGACCGCGCCCCGGCCTCCAGGCTGATGAAGTCCCGGTACTCCTGCGGCAAGAGCCCCCGGTAGTCGTGCCACCACTGGCGGCCGCGCCCGGTGTCGCCCGCCGGGCCGGGGCCGGCGGCCGAGGCCGACAGCGCCTCCAGCAGCGCGCGTTGCTCGGGGCTGACGATCTCCCCGTAGGCATCGAGGAGCAGCCGGATGTCCTCCGGCTTCACGCCGCTGCGGCCCGTCTCGATACGGCTGATCTTCGACTGGTGCCACCCCATGATCCGGGCCGCCTCACCACTGGTGAGTCCGGACCGGTCGCGTAGGGCACGCAGTTCCTCGCCGAGCTTGCGTCGGCGCACCGCGGGACCGTGCTGCACACCCGCCTCCTTCCACCGGCACAGCTCGCACCAGTTTGCCGTCCGAATACGCTCTTCCGTAGCAGAGTTCACCGCATCGAGCGACAGATATATGCATATCTTGGGGGAAAGGCAGATGTGACGGCACGATGGGTGGCACTCTGGCGTCCAGCACAGATCCGGGGCTTTTCGCCCCGGTGGGAAAGGGACCGTCGCCATGGCAGATCACCAGGAAGCATCCGTCACTCTGCCGAGCGATCCCGCCTCGGTCGCCACTGCCCGACGCTACGTCGCGGAGGTGCTGAGCGAGTGGGGACTCCCCGATGACGCCGACACCGCCGACAGCGTCCGGCTGATCGTCTCGGAGCTCGCCACCAACGCCGTGCAGCACACCTTCGGCCAGTCGCCCACCTTCACCGTCGACATCCGTCTGGAGCGCCAGGAGTGGTTGCGCGTCGGGGTGACCGACAGCCACCCGCGCTGGCCCAAGCGGCTCCCGGCCGCCGTCCAGCAGGACAACGGCCGGGGCATGGTCATCATCCGCTGGCTGACCGCGGAGGCGGGGGGCCGACTCTCGGTCACCCCGACCGAGGACGGCGGCAAGACGGTGTGGATCGCGCTGCCCTGGAGCGTCGGCGCCCCGGCGCGGAGCGTCTTCGGCCGCTGACCTGTTGGGGACGGCTCAGAGAAGGCCGCGTTCGCCCGCGCTGCGCTCGATGCACAGCTCGTTGCCCTCGGGGTCGGCGAGTACCACCCAGCCTGCCACGCCGTCGGCGTCGCGGCGGTCGTCGACGAGCTTCGCTCCGAGGCCGATCAGGCGCTCCACGGTCTCGTCCCGGGTGCCGGTGGGCGGCTGGATGTCCAAGTGGACGCGGTTCTTGACGGACTTGGCGTCCGGGACCCGGATGAAGAGCAGCCCCGGTACCCCGGGCCGGCCGGGTTCCAGCATGACCTCGTCGTCCCCCTCCACGTCGTCGGGGTGGAACGTGTAGCCGGTCACCGCGGACCAGAACTCGGCGACCCGGTAGGGGTCGAGGGCGTCGAAGGTGATGTGCCGGACGGGATTGATGAACATCTGTCTCCTCGATGGGGCGTCCGCAGGCGGAGCCGTATACGGAATCGGGCGCGTGGGCCACCGGAGTTGAACCGGGTACCTGCCGGAAACGTGGGTTAACTCAGCGGAAAAGCGCAGCGCTTAGCGTGGCGGCCACGTTCGACCGCCAATGATCACCCATGATCCGGTAAAGCGGCGGTGGTCGGGGCGGAAAGCCTTTCCCAGTGTTGGGCAAGACTCGCTTGGTTCGGATATGCGCAGGTCAACAAAGTGTTGAAGGCCGATAGGGTCGCCCCGCCCCTTGTTGATCTTGTCCCGGAAGCTTGGTGATACACGTGCAACTGACACCGCACGAGCAGGAGAGACTGCTCATCCACGTGGCCGCCGACGTGGCCGAGAAACGGAGGGCGCGCGGGGTCCGCCTCAACCATCCGGAGGCGATCGCGCTGATCACGTCGCACCTCCTGGAGGGGGCCCGTGACGGCCGGACGGTGGCGGAGCTGATGGCCTCGGGCCGCACCGTCCTGACCCGCGAGGAGGTCATGGAGGGGATCCCCGAGATGATCCACGACGTCCAGGTCGAGGCGACCTTCCCGGACGGCACCAAGCTCGTCACCGTCCACGACCCGATCGTCTGAAACGGAGTACCCCCGCATGATCCCCGGCGAAATCGCCTACGGGGACGGCCCGGTGCTCCTCAACGAGGGCCGTCCCGTCACCCGCCTCACCGTGCTCAACGCCGCCGACCGGCCGGTCCAGGTCGGCTCCCACTACCACTTCGCCGAAGCCAACCCCGGCCTCGACTTCGACCGCGCCGCCGCCCACGGGCTCCGGCTCAACGTCGCCGCCGGTACCGCCGTCCGCTTCGAGCCGGGCATCCCGGTCGCGGTGGAACTCGTCCCCCTGGGGGGCTCGCGCACCGTACCCGGACTGCGCGGCGAGACCGGAGGACCGCTCGATGGCTGAGCTCTCGCGCCAGGTGTACGCCGACCTCTTCGGGCCGACCGCCGGAGACCGGATCCGCCTCGCCGACACCGACCTCTTCGTCGAGATCGAGCAGGACCTCGGCGGCGGCCCCGGGCGGGCCGGCGACGAGGCCGTCTTCGGCGGCGGCAAGGTGATCCGTGAATCCATGGGGCAGGCCCGCACCACCCGGGCCGAGGGCGCCCCCGACACCGTGATCACCGGCGTCGTCGTCCTGGACCACTGGGGCATCGTCAAGGCCGACCTCGGCATCCGCGACGGCCGGATCTGCGGCATCGGCAAGGCGGGCAACCCCGACACCATGGACGGGGTCGATCCCGCACTGGTCATCGGCCCCGAGACCGAGATCATCGCCGGCAACGGGAAGATCGTCACCGCCGGCGCCATCGACGCCCACGTCCACTTCATCTCCCCGACGGTCATCGAGGAGGCGCTCGCCTCCGGGATCACCACCCTCGTCGGCGGCGGCACCGGACCGGCCGAGGGGACCAAGGCCACCACCGTGACCCCCGGGCCCTGGCACCTGGCCCGGATGTTCGCGGCCCTGGAGGCCTACCCGGTCAACATCGGCCTGCTCGGCAAGGGCAACACCATGTCCCGCGAGGCGATGCACTCCCAGCTGCGCGGCGGCGCCCTCGGGTTCAAGATCCACGAGGACTGGGGGGCCACCCCCGCCGTCATCGACGCCTGCCTCTCGGTCTGCGAGGAGACCGGCGCCCAGGTCGCCATCCACACCGACACGCTCAACGAGGCCGGGTTCGTCGCCGACACCCTCGCCGCCATCGCCGGGCGGACCATCCACTCGTACCACACCGAGGGCGCGGGCGGCGGGCACGCGCCCGACATCATCACCGTGGTCTCCGAGCCGAACATACTGCCCAGCTCCACCAACCCCACCCGGCCGCACACCGTCAACACCGTCGAGGAACACCTCGACATGCTGATGGTCTGCCACCACCTCAACCCGGCCGTCCCCGAGGACCTCGCCTTCGCCGAATCGCGGATCCGACCCTCGACCATCGCCGCCGAGGACGTCCTCCACGACCTCGGGGCCATCTCCATCATCTCCTCCGACTCCCAGGCCATGGGCCGGGTCGGCGAGGTCGTCCTGCGCACCTGGCAGACCGCCCACGTGATGAAGAAGCGCCGCGGCTTCCTCCCCGGCGACGGCCCCGCCGACAACCACCGGGCCCGCCGCTACGTCGCCAAGTACACGATCAACCCCGCGGTGGCTCAAGGGCTCGCCCGCGAGATCGGCTCCGTCGAGACCGGCAAACTCGCCGACCTGGTCCTGTGGAACCCGGCCTTCTTCGGGGTCAAGCCCGAACTCGTCATCAAGGGCGGCCAGATCGCCTACGCGCAGATGGGCGATGCCAACGCCTCCATCCCCACGCCGCAGCCCGTCCTGCCCCGGCCCATGTTCGGCAGCCACGGCCGCGCACCCGGCCTCAACTCGCTGAACTTCACCGCCCAGGCGGCGCTCGACGACGGGCTGCCGGAACGGCTCGGGCTGGGCAAGCGGTTCGTGGCCATCGAGAGCACCCGCAAGGTCACCAAGGCCGACATGCGCAACAACGACGCCATGCCGAGGGTCGAGGTCGACGCCGACACCTTCACGGTCACCATCGACGGCGAGCCCGTGGAACCGGCGCCCGCGGCGGAACTGCCGATGGCCCAGCGCTACTTCCTGTTCTGACCGCTCTCCGCGTCCCGACCGTCCCCACCGTCCTGACCGTTCCGACCGTTTGAGAAGAGGTCCCTGTCGATGAGCCGCGCCGCGCTGCTCGTCCTCGCCGACGGCCGCTTCCCCGCCGGGGGCCACGCCCACTCCGGCGGGGCCGAGGCCGCCTGCAAGGCGGGCCGGATCCATGACGCCGCCACCCTGGAGGACTTCTGCCGAGGCCGGCTGCACACCGCCGGCCTCACCGCCGCCGCGCTCGCCGCGGCCGCCGCCCTCGGGCTCGACCCGGCCGCCCTCGACGCCGCCGCCGATGCCCGTACCCCCTCCCCGGCGCTGCGCACCGCGGCCCGACGGCTGGGACGGCAACTGCTGCGGGCCGCCCGGGCCACCTGGCCCGCCGCCGAACTGGAGGCCCTGGCCGCGGCGTTCCCGCGCGGAGCCCACCAGCCCGTGGTGCTCGGCGTCACCGCCCGGGCGGCCGGCCTCGGGCCGTCGGACGCCGCGCACGTGGCGGCGTACGAGAGCGTCGGCGGGCCCGCCACGGCGACCGTACGGCTGCTGGGCCTGGACCCCTTCGAGGCGAGCGGGGTACTGGCCCGGCTCGCCCCCGAACTCGACGCCGTCGCCACCGAGGCGGAGCGGGCCGCGCTGCGCGCCCGCTCCCAGGGCCCGCAGGCGCTGCCCGCGGCCTCCTCGCCGCTGCTGGACATCTCGGCGCAGGTCCATGCCGACTGGCCGGTCCGCCTCTTCGCCTCCTGACCCCTCGACCTCCTGACCTCCCGAAGGAGACACCCCCCATGCACCTCGACCACGCCGTGACCTACCCCCACCGGCACACCCACGGCGCCGACCCCCTGCGCCCCGACGGCACCCGGCGGGCGCTGCGCATCGGACTCGGCGGACCGGTCGGCTCCGGCAAGACCGCCACCGTCGCCGCCCTGTGCCGCGCGCTGCGCTCCGAGCTGTCCATGGCCGTCGTGACCAACGACATCTACACCCGCGAGGACGCCGAGTTCCTGCTCCGCGAGGCCGTGCTGCCGCCCGAGCGGATCGCCGCCGTCGAGACCGGGGCCTGCCCGCACACCGCCATCCGCGACGACATCTCCGCCAACCTGGAGGCCGTGGAGGAACTGGAGGACGCCTTCCGGGAACACGGCCGACTGGACCTGATCCTCGTCGAGTCCGGCGGGGACAACCTCACCGCCACCTTCTCCCGCGGGCTCGTCGACGCCCAGATCTTCGTCATCGACGTGGCCGGCGGGGACGACATCCCCCGCAAGGGCGGCCCCGGCGTCACCACCGCAGACCTGCTCGTCGTCAACAAGACCGACCTCGCCCCGCACGTCGGCTCCGACCTCGGCCGGATGGCCCGCGACGCCGCCGAGCAGCGCGGCGAACTCCCCGTCGCCTTCCAGTCGCTGCGCGGCCCCGAAGGGGTCGGCCCGGTGGCCGCCTGGGTGCGCGAGCGGATCGCCGCCTGGTCCTCGCGGTGAGCGCCGCCACCACCGAGGACATCGCGCAGGCACCACCGACGCCGCCCGCGGGCCTGCGCGCCACCGCCCGCATCCACGCCGTGGCCGACGGGCGCGGCGGCACCGCCCTGCCGCTGCTCGCCGGGGAGGGCCCGCTCGCGCTGCGCCGCACCCGCTCGTCGTCGCGGGCCGAGGCCGGGGTCATGCTGGTCGGCGCGATGAGCGCCCCGCTCGGCGGGGACCACCTCACCGTCGAGGCCACCGTCGGCCCCGGTGCGCACCTCCGCCTCGCCTCGGCGGCGGCCACCCTCGCCCTGCCCGGCCGGACCGGCGCGCCCGCGCGGTACGACGTCCACCTCATCCTGGAGGACGGAGCCGCGCTCCGGTGGCTGCCCGAGCCGCTGGTCTCGGTGCGCGGCAGTGACCTGAGGGTGCGCACCCGGGTCCGAATCTCCCCCACGGCGCGGTTGGTGCTGCGTGAGGAGCAGGTGCTCGGCCGCACCGGGGAGGTTCCGGGGCTGCTGCGCAGCCGCCTCGCCGTCGAGTGCGGGGGGCGTCCGCTGTTGGACCAGGAACTCGCCTGCGGCCCCGGCGCGCCCGGCGGTTGGGACGGTCCGGCCGGCCTGGCGGGGCGCCGGGCGCTCGGTCAACTCCTCGTCGTGGACCCCGCCTTCGCCGAGGACGCGCCCGCCGCGGCGGTCCTGGGGGAGTTCGCGGCGGTGACGCCGCTGGCCGGTCCGGCCGTCCTGGTGACGGTCCTGGCCGGGGACGCCCTGCGGGTGCGCGAACTGCTCGACGCGGCCTGCCGAACGTACGGGTGGTGAAAGCGGGACGCATCAGGCACCGCTCAGCGGTACACGCCTTTCCGGTTATCGGGTTGGCAAAGAAGTCGATCCGGCCCTGTCGCCAGGTCCCGATCAGACGACAGGATCCCCCTGCACGCCGACGACCGAACCCGACCAACCCGGCCGCCCACGGCGGTACCTGACGCAGGGGGAACAACCACGTGATACGCAACGCGGCGCTGGGGAGCGCCGCCACACTGATCACCGGCACACTCGCGGCGAGCCTGCTGCTGGCCCCGCCGGCCGCGGCGGCCTCCGCCGGCAGCGACGGCAGGCTGCCCGAGGCGCTGGGCGTTCAGATCGCCGCCGCCCGCGCCGCCCGTGCCGGGATCGACTGGAAGGACTGCCCGGCGGACTGGGGCTTCGAGAAGCCCATCCAGTGCGGCTGGGTGAAGGTTCCGCTCGACTACGCGAAGCCGTACGGCAAGACCATCGACATCGCCGTCGACCGGATCGGCAGCACGGGCACCAAGGAGGAGCGCCAGGGCGCGCTCGTCTACAACCCCGGCGGCCCCGGCGGCTCCGGCATGCGCTTCCCGCGCCGCGTCACCACCAAGAGCCCGCTGTGGGTCAACACCTCCAAGGCCTACGACTTCGTGGGCTTCGACCCCCGCGGTGTCGGCCACTCGGCGCCGATCTCCTGCATCGACCCGCAGGAGTTCGTCAAGGCCCCCAAGGCCGACCCGGTCCCGGACTCCGAGGCCGACAAGCGCGCCCAGCGCAAGCTCGCCGCCGAGTACGCGGACGGCTGCAAGGAGCGCAGCGGCGAGATGCTGCCGCACATGACCACGCCGAACACCGCGCGCGACCTCGACGTGATCCGGGCCGGCCTCGGCGAGAAGAAGCTGAACTACCTCGGCGTCTCCTACGGCACCTACCTGGGCGGGGTCTACGCGACCCTCTTCCCGACCCACGTGCGCCGCATGATCGTCGACAGCGTGGTGGACCCGTCGCAGGACAACATCTGGTACGAGGCCAACCTCGGCCAGGACGTCGCCTTCCAGATGCGCTGGAACGACTGGCAGGACTGGGTCGCCAAGAACGACGCGGTCTTCCACCTCGGCGACACCCGCGCCAAGGTCGAGGCCCGCTACCAGAAGCTGCGCGCCAAGGCCAAGGCCAACCCGCTCGGCGGGGTCGTCGGACCGGCCGAGCTCATCGGCTTCTTCCAGGGCGCCCCGTACTACGACTCCTCCTGGGTGCCCGTCGCCCAGACCTGGGCCGCGTACGAGGCCGGTGACGAGCAGGCGCTGATCGACGCCATCGCCCCGGACATGACGGACACCAAGGGCAACGCGGCCTCCGAGAACAGCAACGCCGTCTACACGGCCGTCGAGTGCGCCGACGCGAAGTGGCCCACCAGCTGGTCCAAGTGGGACCGGGACAACACCAAGCTGCACCAGAAGTACCCGTTCCTGACCTGGTCCAACGCGTGGATGAACCTGCCCTGCGCGACCTGGAAGGCCAAGCAGAGCACCCCGATCGCCGTCGGCGCCAAGCACGGGCTGCCGCCCGTACTGATCGTCCAGTCCGAGCGGGACGCGGCCACGCCGTACAAGGGTGCGGTCGAGCTGCACCGCCGCCTCGCCGGTTCGCGTCTGATCACCGAGAAGAGCGCCGGCTCGCACGGTGTCACCAGCCTGGTGAACCCCTGCATCAACACCCGGGTGGACAGCTACCTGCTCACCGGCAAGGTCGACGCCAAGGACGTGACGTGCGCCCCGCACGCCACCCCCGTGGCCCCGGCCCCGGCCGCGGCGAAGTCCCTGTCGTCCGACGCCCCGGCCGAGTCCTCGGTCCTCCCGGCGCCGGAGGAGCTCCCCGCCGTCCGGTAAGGACCGGCGGTAGCGATTCGACGAGCGGGAGAAGGCTCAGCGCGCGGTGCGCCGGGCCTTCTTCCGCTGTTCCTCCTCCTCGGCCTTCACCTCGGCCGCGTACCGGTCGACGTACTCCTGGCCGGACAGTCCGAGGATCGCGTACATGATCTCGTCGGTGACCGCCCGCAGGACGGCGCGCTCGCCCTCCATCCCGGCGTACCGGGAGAACTTCATCGGCTCGCCGAAGCGGATCGTCACCCGCCGGATCTTCGGGAGCTTCTTTCCGGGCGGCTGGATCTCGAAGGTGCCGACCATCGCGCAGGGGATCACCGGTACCCCGGCGCCCAGAGCCATCGCCGCGACCCCCACCTTGCCCTTGTAGAGCCGACCGTCGTGCGAGCGCGTCCCCTCCGGATAGATCCCGAGCAGCTCGTCCTTGGCCAGCACGCCCAGGCCCTCGCGCAGGGCGGCCTGTCCGGCGTTCTTGCCCGACCGGTCCACGGGGATCTGCCCGGCGCTGCGGAAGAAGAACGCGGTGAGCCGACCCTTGACCCCGGGGCCGGTGAAGTACTCGGCCTTCGCCAGGAAGGTGATCCGCCGCTTGAGGATCGCGGGCATCAGGAAATGGTCGGAGAAGGACAGGTGATTGCCCGCGACGATGGCGGCCCCTTCGGCGGGGATGTTCTCCAGACCCTCGATCCGAGGTCTGAACAGCAGCCGCAGCAGAGGGCCGAGCAACACGTGCTTGAGCAAGTGGTAGAACACCAGGCCGCTCCTGTCGATATCCCGTTGTCACCGCCATTTTACGAACGGTGAGCCGCGGGGCGTCAGGGGGCGGGAAGGGACCTTACTCAGACATTGCGTGTCGCGGCCATCCCGGCGGTCAGCAGCCCCAGCACCACCCAGCCGAACCACAGCCAGCCGTTGCTGCCGAGGGCCACGGAATACGCGGCGACGGCCACCAGAGCGGCGAAGGTCATGACGCACATCGCCTTAACGGATCCGGTCATGCCCCATGGTGGCGCGCGAAGGCGGTGTCGCGCTACTGGCCACGCGCTTGGAGCGACGCGAGATACGCGTTGTACGCCGCCAGCTCCTTGTCACCGCTGCGGTCCTCGGCCCGGTCGGACCGTCGCGCGGCCCGCTGCTCGGAGTGGTACCACTGGTAGACGAGGGCGATCAGGACCAGGACCGAGGGGATCTCGCTGAAGGCCCAGGCGATGCCGCCGCCCCACTGCTGGTCGAGCAGCGGGTCGATGCCGAGGGACGCCGGCGGGTTCTCGTACGTCTTGATCATCGGCTGGCTCGCCATCATCAAGGCGATGCCGAAGAAGGCGTGGAAGGGCATGCCCGCGAACAGCTCCAGCATCCGCATCACGTAGCCCGGCCGGTGCGGGCCCGGGTCGATGCCCATGATCGGCCAGAAGAAGATCAGGCCGACGGCGAGGAAGTGCACCATCATCGCGATGTGCCCGGTCCGGCTCCCCATCAGGAAGTCGAAGAGCGGGGTGAAGTACAGGGCGTAGAGGCTCGCGATGAACATCGGGATCGTGAAGGCCGGGTGCGTGATCACCTTCATGTACCGACTGTGCAGCAGCATCAGCAGCAGCTCGCGCGGCCCCTTGTGACCGCGGGCGGCGGGCGGCAGCGCGCGCAGCGCCAGCGTCACCGGGGCGCCCAGCAGCACCAGGATCGGGGTGATCATGCTGATCACCATGTGCTGCACCATGTGCACGCTGAACATGACCATGCCGTAGTCGTTCAGCTTGGTGCACATCACGAGGATCACGGTGAGCACGCCCACGGTGAAGGCGATGGTCCGGCCCAGCGGCCAGGAGTCCCCGCGCCGGCGCAACCGCAGCACGCCCCACCCGTACAGGGCGAGCCCGACCAACGAGCCGATCAGGAAGAAGGCGTCGAAGGAGAACTCCAGCCCGCGCCCGAGAGTGAACGGCGGCAGGTCCATGTCCATGTGCATGTCCATGCCGTGCCCGCTGTGATCCATCTGTTCACTCCCTTGACCGTGATGCCCCACCACAGTAGTGCCGCCCCCGAGCGCTCGTGCGCGCGGGGGCGGCCTGTCACAAAAGGGGCGTCACGGAAGGGGACGTCACAGAACGGTCTGCGCCTCGTCGTACCGCTCGGCCGGCACCGTCTTGAGGGTCGAGGTCGCCTCCGACAGCGGCACCATCACGATGTCGGTGCCGCGCAGCGCGGTCAGCATGCCGAACTCGCCGCGGTGCGCGGCCTCCACGGCGTGCCAGCCGAAGCGGGTGGCCAGGACCCGGTCGTACGCGGTGGGCGTGCCGCCACGCTGGACGTGGCCCAGGATCACCGGCCGGGCCTCCTTGCCCAGGCGGTTCTCCAGCTCCACGGCGAGCCGGTTGCCGATGCCGGCGAACCGCTCGTGGCCGTAGATGTCCTTGCCGCGCTCCTCGAAGTCCATCGAGCCGGGCTTGGGCTTGGCACCCTCGGCCACCACGACGATCGCGAACCGCTTGCCCGCGGAGAACCGCTCGCCGACGATCTCCGTCAGCTCGTCGATGTCGAAGGGGCGCTCCGGGACGACGATCGCGTGCGCGCCGGCCGCCATGCCGGAGTGCAGGGCGATCCAGCCGGTGTGGCGGCCCATGACCTCCACGACCATCACGCGCTGGTGGGACTCGGCGGTGGTCTTCAGCCGGTCGAGCGCCTCCGTGGCGACCCCGACGGCGGTGTCGAAGCCGAAGGTGACGTCGGTGGAGGCGATGTCGTTGTCGATGGTCTTCGGGACCCCGACGATCGGCAGGCCGGCCTCGGAGAGCAGGTGCGCGGCCTTCAGGGTGCCCTCGCCGCCGATCGGGATGATCGCGTCGAGGCCGAGGTCCGCGACGTGGCCGCGGGCGCGCTCCACACCGTCGCGCAGGTGCGCGGGCTGGACCCGGGAGGAGCCGAGGATGGTGCCGCCGCGGGCGAGGATGCCGCCGACGGCGTCGAGGTCGAGCTTGCGGTAGTCCGCCTCCAGCAGGCCCTTCCAGCCGTCGAGGAAGCCGATCACCTCATCGCCGTGGTCGACCACGGCGCGGTGCACGACGGAGCGGATGACGGCGTTGAGACCGGGGCAGTCGCCACCGGAAGTGAGCACACCTATGCGCATGGCAGGAACGGACCTTTGCAACGTGGGCCGACGACCGGACCACGTCGTCCGGTTGGAACTACGGCCACCCTACAAGCGGTGGAGAGGTGGACTGAACCATCCTCCACATGCTGGTCGCACTCGTCGTACGAAACGACGTCGGCCCGGTTCCCCCTAGGGAAAACCGGGCCGAACACATGATGAGGAGGCCGCCCCGATGAGCGCTCGACAGGGCGCTGAACGGGCTGCTACGCGGGCTGCGTCGCGGTGGCGATGCGCTCCGCGCGCAGCGCCTCGTACCACCGGTCGTCTATGGCCGGCAGCGCGTTCACATCGAGGGCCAGCTTCAGCAGCAGGTCCGCGATCTGCGGGTTGCGGGCCATCACGGGACCGTGCATGTACGTGCCGAACACCGTGTCGTTGTACGCGCCTTCGGTGCCGTCACCGGTGCCGTTGCCACGGCCCATGCTCACCCGGGCGAACGGCTTGGCCGTCGGGCCGAGGTGGGTCACGCCCTGGTGGTTCTCGAAGCCCGTCAGCTGCGGCAGGTTCAGGCGCGGGTCGATGTCCGCGAGGACGTCGCCGACGCACCGCTCGCCCTCACCGCGCACCGTGACCACGTCCAGCAGGCCGAGGCCCTCCTGGCGCTGTCCCTGGTCGTTGACGAATTCCTTGCCGAGGATCTGGTACCCGGCGCAGACGGAGAAGACGATCGCGCCGTTGGAGACGGCGCGCTCCAGACCGCCGTCACGCAGCAGGCGCTCCGCGGCCAGCCGCTGCGGCCGGTCCTCGCCCCCGCCGATCAGGTAGATGTCGCCCGAGGTGGGGATCGGCTGGTCGCTGCGCACGTCCACGCGCTGCACGTCCAGGCCGCGCTGGCGCGCCCGGCGTTCCACCACGAGGGCGTTGCCCTGGTCTCCGTAGGTGCTCAGCAGGTCCGGGTAGACCCACACCAGACGCAGGCTGTTGTCGCTCATGCTCTTGTCCTTTATGGGTACTAGTTGCCGACGCGGCGGCGCACGTCCTGGAAGGCGGTGTAGTTGGCGATCAGCTCGATCTGTCCGGGCGGCGCGAGCTGCACGGCCTCGTCGAGGGTGTCGCACACCCGGAACTCCAGGCCCGCGACCTCGAGGCGGACCGCGAGGTCCAGCTTGCGGTCACCGATCACGAAGATCGGGTGACCGGCCAGCCGCGGGTAGTCCACGTCCCACAGCCAGGAGGTGTCGGTGCCGTCGGCGCCGCGCGCGTTCACCGAGAGGATCACCGGGGTCGGCGGGGGATCGATCAGCGAAAACGTTTCGAGCCAGCCCGCCGGGTTCTTCGCGAGCAGCAGCCGCAGCTCACGGCCCTGGAAGTTCACCACGTCGTAGCGGCCGGCGACGGCCTGCACCTGGTACATCCGCTCCAGCGCGACCTGCGGCGGGACGCCGAAGACGGCTGCCACGGCGGCCGAGGTGGCGGCGTTGGCCTTGTTGGCCCGGCCGGGCAGCTGGAGGTGGATCGGCCAGGCCGAGCCGTGCGGGTCCAGGACGTGGTCGCCGGAGAGCACCCAGGTCGGGGTCGGGCGCCGGAATCCGCACTCGCCGCAGAACCAGTCGTCGCCGGGGCGCTGCATGACGCCACCGCAGGAGGGGCACGACCAGGCGTCGTCCTTCCACTCCTGGCCGGCCGCGACCCACACCACGTTCTGCGAGGAGGACGCGGACCACACGATCAGCGGGTCGTCGCAGTTGGCGACGATGACCGCCTTGGACCCCTGCAGCCCCTCGCGCCACTTCTCCGCGAGCATGCGGGTCTCGGCGGCGCGGTCCAGCTGGTCGCGGGAGAGGTTGAGCAGGGCGATCACCTTGGGGGTGACGTCCCGGGCCACTCCGGCCAGGTACTTCTCGTCCACCTCGATGACGCCGTACTTGGCGTCCGAGCCACCCGCCAGCGCTGAGGTGATGCCGGCCGGCATGTTGGCGCCGAGGGCGTTGGAGACGACCGGACCGCTGGCCCGCAGGGCCTCCGCGATCAGTCGGGTCGTCGTGGTCTTGCCGTTCGTCGCGGAGACGAGGACGACATCGAGATGTTGCGCCAGCGCGCCGAGAAGATCGGGGTCGAGCCTGAGTGCGACCTTGCCACCGATCACCGATCCGCTTCCGCGTCCCGCGGCCCGCGACACCGCCGCCGCGGCCTTGCCCGCCGTCACGGCCAGCTTGGCCCGCGGCGAAAGCGGCTCCGTGTTGCCTGCCATCGTCCCTTGTCCTCCTTGCGTCGGTCGGCCCCAGCCTATCCAGTACCTGCCGCGGCCTTGACCGCGGCGCCCCCGCCCCGCCGCGGATCTCCTCATATAGTCGCCCGTCGTAGGCTTACCGCCATGCGACAGCGCCCCATCCCCGGTACCACCGGCCTCGTCCGCACCATGAGCCTGCTGGGTGATCCGGTGCTCCGTTCCGCGTGCGCGGAAGTCACCGAATTCGGCCCGGAACTCGACCGGCTCATCGAGGACATGTTCGCCACGATGTACGCCGCCGAGGGCGTCGGGCTCGCCGCGAACCAGATCGGCGTCGGGCAGCGGGTGTTCGTCTACGACTGCCCCGACGACGAGGACGTCCGCCACGTCGGGCACATCGTCAACCCGCGGTTGGTGACGGCCGACGGGGACGAGTTCCTGGGGCCGGAGGGGTGCCTGTCCCTGCCGGGGCTGGAGGCGGGCACCCCCCGCTTCGACCACGCGGTGGTGGAAGGGGTCACGTCGGACGGGGCGGCAGTGCGGATCTCGGGGACGGGGTTCTTCGCGCGGTGTCTGCAGCACGAGTGCGACCACCTCGACGGGACGGTGTACGCGGACCGCGTGACGGGCCTGCGAGCCCGTCGCCTGCGGCGCGCCATCCGCAAGACCCCCTGGGGAGCCCGAGCCCAGCAGAACTAGCCCTTCCGGTCTTGCCGGGCTCATCTCAGCCTCGCCGGCGTTCGAGGCGCTGGTCCGGGCGGAGCCCGGTGCCCGGCGGAGCCGGGTTCCCTGGGGCTCCGCCCCAGACCCCGCGCCTCAAACGCCGGCGAGGCTGGGGTGTCGGCGAGGCTGGGGGTGCCGGCGGGGCTGGGTCGGGCTAGAAGCCCGGGCCGTCCGCGCGGTTGCCGGCGGTGGCCAGGCGGCCCCAGAGGAGGTCGGTGAGGCCCGCGACCAGGTCCGCGCGCTCGCAGGGGCGTTCGCCCAGCCACCAGTCGCCGGCCGCGTGCATCATGCCGACGATGCCGTGTCCCCAGATCCGGGCGAGGCGTTCGCCCCCCGGGCCGAGGTCCACCCGTTCACCGATCACCTCGGCCAGTTCCTCGCCGAGCCGGCGCAGCAGCGGGGCCGAGTGCAGGCCGACGTCGAAGCCGCGTTCCGCGGTGTGGGAGTCCTCGGCGGGGTGCATGAGGAAGCGGTAGACCTGCGGGCGGGCCTCGATGGCGGCGAGGTAGGTGTCGAGGGTCGACTCCACCCGGCGGCGCCGCTCGGCGGGGGCGTCGAGCGCGGCCCGTAGCGAGTCGAGCAGTGCGTCGGTGTGCCGGACGGCGAGGGCCTGGTAGAGGCCCGCCTTGTCCCCGAAGTGCCGGTAGAGGATGGGCTTGGTGATGCCGGCCTCCGCCGCGATCGCGTTCATGGAGGCCTTGGGGCCGTCCCTGAGCACGACCCGGTCGGCGGCTTCGAGCAGCTCCCGGCGGCGGCGTTCGGCCGCTCCCGGCTCACCGGCCTGCTGAGTGGTCTCCATGACGTGTTTCTCTCCCCGCCCTTGCGATGTGCGTGACGCCCACGCAACGTAACACCCCGCACACCTTGTCGTTCGAATCGGCGGTGATCCCGTCCGGCGTCAGGGCCGGTGCGGGCGGTGCTTGACAGTGCTTACTCGTCGGTAACAGACTGTGGCCTTCGCGTAGGTTACCGCTAGTAACTTCCGCAGGGACGAGTACAGACAGGTGGAGGGGACATGGCGGAGTTCACCATGGAGCTGAACGACGACCAGAAGCAGGTGCGGGACTGGATCCACGGCTTCGCCGCCGATGTGATGCGCCCCGCCGCCGCGGAATGGGACGAGCGCGAAGAGACTCCGTGGCCCGTCATCCAGGAGGCCGCCAAGGTCGGCATCTACTCGCTGGACTTCTACGCCCAGCAGTTCTTCGACCCGACGGGCCTCGGTATCCCGATGGCCATGGAGGAGCTCTTCTGGGGTGACGCGGGCATCGCGCTGTCGATCGTCGGCACCGGACTCGCGGCCATCGGCGTCGTCGCCAACGGCACCGAGGAGCAGATCGGCACCTGGATCCCGCAGATGTACGGCACCCCCGACGACGTCAAGGTCGCCGCCTTCTGCTCCTCCGAGCCGGACGCCGGCTCCGACGTCGGCTCGATGCGCACCCGGGCGGTCTACGACCAGGCCAAGGACGAGTGGGTGCTCAACGGCACCAAGACCTGGGCGACGAACGGCGGTATCGCCAACGTCCACATCGTCGTCGCGGTCGTCGACCCGGCGCTGGGGACCAAGGGGCACGCCTCCTTCATCGTCCCGCCGAACACTCCCGGCCTGTCCCAGGGGCAGAAGTTCAAGAAGCACGGCATCCGCGCCTCGCACACCGCCGAGGTGGTGCTGGAGGACGTACGGATCCCCGGCTCCTGCCTGCTCGGCGGCAAGGAGAAGCTGGACGAGCGCCTCGCGCGGGCCCACGAGCGCGCGCGCAGCGGCGGCGGCGAGCGGGTGAAGAACGCGGCCATGGCCACTTTCGAGGCCTCCCGGCCGGCGGTCGGCGCGATGGCCGTCGGCACCGCGCGCGCGGCGTACGAGGTGGCCCTCGACTACGCGAAGACCCGTACGCAGTTCGGCCGCCCGATCATCGACAACCAGGGCGTGGCCTTCCAGCTCGCCGACATGCGGACGCAGATCGACGCGGCCCGACTGCTGGTGTGGCGGGCGTCCTGGATGGCGGTGGCGGGCCGCCCGTTCGAGTCGGCGGAGGGCTCGATGTCCAAGCTCTTCGCGAGCGAGGTCGCCCAGAAGGTCACCGCCCAGGCGGTCCAGATCCTCGGTGGCAACGGCTTCACCCGTGAGTACCCGGTCGAGCGCATGCACCGGGACAGCGCCATCTACACCATCTTCGAGGGCACCAGCGAGATCCAGCGCCTGGTGATCGCCCGCACGATCTCCGGCATGCCGATCCGCTAGCCGCCGGGGCCGCCGGCCCCCGGGGTGCGGGGTGAACGCCCCGTACCCCCGCGGCTCGGCCTGCTGGGATGCGGCGGAAGGTGTGGCGTCCTCAGGGCCGGAGCAGCCGCGTGAGGGCCCGACCGAAGAGGAGTCGGCCCGCCGCCGCGACCAGGGGATCCAGGGCGCGGGGGAGGCCTCGTAGGCGCAGTTCCTCACGCCAGTGGATCTCCGCGCCGCCCGTGGCGAGGGGGCGGATCTCGATCTCCGCCCAGCCCGTCACCGTCCGGCCGCGCTTCTCCAGTCGAACCAATCCTGACAAACCCTCCACGGGGGGTCGCCACACGACGACTTCCATGCGGTCGTCGAATGTGATCCTGCTCACGCCCGTACGTGCCGTGAAGATCGTTCCGACATGGGTGGGCGGCGGCGTCTCGATGATCGTCCGGGTGAGCGGGACCTGTGCGCCGTGGCGCTCCCAGTCCGTGAGCATCGACCACGCCTCGACCGGCGGAAAAGACGTGCGGTGAATGATCCGGATAGCGGGCATGAGCGCATCGTAATCGGGCATACACACCGTGAACTGGACGGCGAATATGGGTTCCGTCCGGGGGCGGCGATCAGTAATACTCACCGCCACCGTGGATCGCGGATTCGACCGGGTGACCACCGGCGCTCCCGCCCCACTTCGCGAGGAGGTGCGCCATGTGCTCCCACCAGCCACCCTGCCCTACCGCCGACAGCGCCGATCACGACGCCGCCCGCATTGTGGCCTCTCACCCCGAACAGGGCTGGAGCCTGCTGTGCAACGGAGTCGTGATGTTCGACGACACCGGTGAACTGCTCCCCGACAGCCGCACGGTGGAACCCCGCCGCCCGGCCCTGGTCTGAGCGAGGAGGCAGCATGCGCCAGCAGCTGATCCGTAAGCCCGTCCCGAAGCCCGCCCCCCGAGACCTGGACCTGCGCACACCGTCGGGCAGACCCCTCCCGTACTGACGGGAGCCCAGGATTTAGGCCGTACCCCGGTCCCACCGGCCGAGACTCAGCCGGTGGGCGCCGCCGCGCCGCCCAGGAACGCCGTCTCGTAGGCGGCGTCCCCGATCGCCGCGCGGGCCTGCCGCTCGCCCTGGTCCCGTAGGGCCGTCAGTGAGGGCGAGCCCATCTGCGGCCGGCCCACCGTGCGCCACCAGGCGTGCCCGGTGCCCAGCAGCCGCGCCGCGAGTTCCCCGTCGCCCAGCCCGGCCACCGCCGCGGCCAGCAGGTCCAGGCCGAGCGCGATGCCGAAGCGGTCGCCGAGCAGCCGTTTCCCCGAGAGCATGGCCCGTACGTGCCGGGCGGCCTCCCCGTGGTCCCCCAGGCCCAGCGCGGCCACGGCCAGGATGTAGTCCGCGTACGCCCGCAGCCAGCGCTCGCCCAGCTCCACGCAGGACTCCCGCAGGGACCGCGCCTCCTCGGTCGCCTCCTCGAAACGCCGCAGGTCGCACAGGGCGTAGCCGGTGGCCAGCTTGCACAGGAGCCAGCCCGCTCCGCTGGTGCGTCCGCCGTGTCCCGCCCGGGCCCGGGGGCCGGCCAGCCGCAGGGCCCGTACGGGATCGCCGGGCATGAGGACGGAGACCGCGTGCAGGTAGCCCGCGCGCAGCTCCCGCTCCGGGTCCGCGAGGTGGGCCGCGTCGCGCGTACACTCGCCGCCGAGCTGCTGGGCCGCGTCCATGTCGCCCTGGAGCAGCGCGGTGAGCCCGAGGGCCCACACGGCCTGGTTGTAGGCGGCCCCCGAACGCGGAGCGGCCCGCAGGGCCCGTTCCAGGAAGCCGCGGCCCTCGTGCACGTGCCCGCACGCGAACCAGTAGAACCACAGCGCCCCGGCCATCTCCAACGCCGCCGTCGGGTCGGCGGCGATCAGGTGTTCCAGGGCGGTACGCAGCTGCGCGTGCTCGGCGGTGATCCTGCGGTACCAGTCCACCTGCCCCGGGCCCAGCCACCCACGGTCGGCGGCCTGCGAGAGCGCCGCGTACCAGTGGGCGTGCCGGTCGGTGACGATCTCCACCTCGCCGAGCTCGCCCAGCCAGTCCTGCCCGTACTCGCGGATCGTGTCCAGCATCCGATAGCGGGGCCCGGTCCCGCGTTCCTCGATGCGCAGCACCACGGACTTGGCGGCGAGGCCCGCCAGCACGCGCTCCACCCGGGCGGCCGGCAGCGGCCCGCCCGAGCAGACGGCGCGCGCCGCCGCGATGTCGAAGTCACCGGTGAAGACCGAGAGTCGGGCCCACAGCAGCCGTTCCAGGGGCTCGCACAGTTCGTGGCTCCAGCCGATCGTGGTGCGCATCGTCTGGTGCCGGCGCGGCAACGCGGCCGCCCGGGCGTCGGACAGCACCTCGAAGCGTTCCCCGATCCGCTCGGCCATGTGCTCCAGCGTCCACAACCGCATGCGGGCGCCCGCGAGTTCCAGCGCGAGCGGGATGCCGTCCAGGCGTCGGCACACCTCGGCGGCCACCGAGGTCCGCGCGGGGTCGGCGAAGACGGCCGCCGCTCCCGGGGTCGCGGCCAGGGCGCGGGCCCGGAACAGGGCGAGGGCGTCGCTGTCGGCCCCTTCGCAGGGCAGCGGCCGGACCTCGACGACCTCCTCGGTCGGCATGCCGAGCGGCTCGCGGGAGGTGACCAGGATCGTCAACCCGGGTGCGGACTGCAGGAGTTCGCCGACCAGGTGGCGGCAGTCGGCCACGAGGTGCTCACAGGTGTCCAACACCAGGAGCAGCTCCTTGTCGGCCATCCACGCGCACAGCTCCTCGTCGGGAGGGCGCGGGGAGTGGTCGGCGAGGCCGACCGTGTGGGCGACGGTGGCCGTGAGCAGGCTCGGGTCGCGCAGCGGGGACAGCTCCGCCCACCAGACTCCGTCGGGGCGGGCCTGGCGGGCGGCGGCGACGGCGCGTAGGGCGAGCCGCGACTTCCCGACGCCCCCCACGCCCGTGAGCGTGACCAGTCTTCGTTCGCGCAACAGGCCTTCGAGCAGCTGGAGTTCCTGCTCCCGACCGATGAAACTCGCAGGCTCCGGGGGGAGGTTGCCGGGCGCCGGGCAGGGGGCCGGTCCGGGATCGCCGTCCGCGGAGTCTGCCTGATTGTCATGGAACGAATACTCACCGAACACGGATGTATTGTGCGCGATCTTCCCGGGCGGCCGCGCCGTTCGAGCCGGATCGGTGTCCTCTTTCACGCGACGAGTGTGATCCGTCGCTCCGCGGAGAAGGATCCCCAGTTGCCGTCGGGCAGTCTGGCCCGCAGTTTCACGGCCCACACCGTGCCGGCGGGCTCGGCCACCGTGATCCGGTGCTCCGCCCGGCCGCTGGGCACCGCACCCGCTCCGAACTGGATGACGGTGGTGGGCCGTCCGTTGACGTACAGCTCGTACTCGGTGGTCTCACCGCCGGTGTCCGGGGCGGTCCAGGTCAGGGTGACGGTGCCGGGGGAGGCGGTCGCGGCGAATGCGGCGGGGGCGGTGCCCGGGCCGTCGCCGGATGCGGGTGGGGTCGTCACGTCCACCGCCGGGCCGTCGGGGGAGGAGTTGTCCGCCCCGTCGCGGGCCCGGACGGTGAAGGTGTAGACGGTGTCGGGCCGGAGGATGTCCAGGGTCGTGGCGCTCTCGCCGGGGCCGGCGGTGTGGATGCGGACGCCGCCCTGGTAGATGTCGTAGGCCGTGACGCCGGTGTCGTCGGTCGCCGCCGTCCAGGTCACCCGGGCGGACCGAGGTCCGGTCGCCCGGGCGGTGGTGGCGGCCGGGGGAGTGGGAGCCGTGCGGTCCTCGGCCTTGGCGGCGGGCGTGGTCACCCGGGTGACCGGGGCGGGGTCGGAGAGGTTGCCGGCGGCGTCCTCGGCCCGGACCGTGAAGGCGTAACCGGTCTGCGGGGCGAGGCCGGTGATGTCCACCATGGTCTTCTCGGCGGGGAGTTCACGGACCAGACGGTCGGCCTCGAAGACCTGGTAGCCGGTCACCCCGTCCCGGTCGGCGGCCGCGTTCCACATGACGTGCACGCTGGTGGCGCTGCCGGCCTGGGCGGTCAGGCCGGCGGGGGCGGGCGGGGGTCGGGTGTCGGGAGTGGTGCAGGCCGTGAGGCCGGTGAGGCCTGCGACGGCCAGGCAGAGGGCGAGCGTGGGGGCGCTGCGTCGCACGGGGGTGCCTTCCTCGGCTTCCTTGGCTCCTTATTGGTCTAGACATATATGGCACGGCGGGCGGGAGCCCGACAAGACCCCTGCGCCCGGAGGCCCATGGCGTGCCCGGGTTCGTGTCCATCTGTTCCGGAAGGCGGCGGCATCTCCACGATCCTCGGCCGTGCCGCGCCGGCGCCGACCGGTCCGCGGCGAGATCGTCAAGGACCGACCGCCCGTCACGGACGGTCAACACCCGTACGGCGGACACGTCTTTCGCCCGAAGGCACCCCCTCCTACGCCACCATGGCGGCGAGTAAGGAGGTTTCGATGGTGATTTCCCTCTCGGTGGTCGTCCTGCTCCTCATCCTGGCCTGGATCTTCCTGCGCAGCGGCGGGCTCAAGTTCTCGCACGCCCTCGTCTGCGCACTGCTCGGCTTCTACCTCGCGAGCAGCAGCATGGCCACGACCATCCACAACGGTCTGACGGCCACCGCGAACGTGGTGTCCGGCCTCAATCCTTGATCGACTGTTGCGCCTTCGTGAATCATCCGGCCCATCCATGGACTCCTCGTGCGGTGCGATCTAGCGTCTGGCGGCGGCGCGACATCAGACGCAATGTCAACAACGCACAGAGACATGGAGGAAGCCCGGATGCTCCGAAGATCGCTGAACTGCGCCGTGCTGCCCGTCGTCGCCGCACTCACGGTGATGTACGGCGGCTCCTCGGCCCAGGCCGAGGAGATACCCAAGGCCCCCGGTCACCGCCTCGTCACCCACTACGAGGGCAGCCCCGCGGCCACCGCCCCGCTGCCCGGCGAGGCACCGCCGCAGCACCCCTTCCTCGCGCCCAACGGCCGCAGCGGCATGCACTCCGACGCGGCGGGCAGCGCCACCTCCCCCTGGTCGGGCCCGCTCGGCAAGAACCCGAAGGTCACCAGCGAGAAGATCGCCGCCCTCGGCGGTGAGTGCGCCACCGCGACCTTCGACTCGGCCGGCCGGCTCGTCACGGTGTGCGGCACCTTCTCCGGCTTCAAGGTCAAGCTCCTCGAGCCCCGTACGCTCGCCACGCTCGCGGAATACCAGCTCCCGCAGCGCTCCTCGACGGTCGAGGCGATCACCTCGCTCGACTTCGCGAAGATCTTCAAGGACACCTCGGGCGGCGCCTACTTCTACCTGGACGACCAGGACCGGGCCGTGCTGGCCGACTCCCGCCAGCACATCCTGCGCCTGGCCCACTCCCAGAACCCCGACGGGAGCTGGAAGTTCACGGTCGACGACGACTGGGACCTCACCGCGCAGGTCCCCCACGACTGCGTGACCTGGACCAACCTGTGGCCCAGCGGCACCTGCGACCCCGTCACCTCCGTGATGCCCGACTGGGACGGCCGGATCTGGTGGGTCACCCGCCAGGGCCGGGTCGGCACGGTGGACCCGACGACCGACCGGATCCGCTCCGTCCGACTGCCGGGCGAGGAGATCCAGAACTCCTTCTCGGTCGCCGAGGACGGAGTCTCCATCGTCTCCGACCACGCGCTCTACAGTTTCCGGGCCGGCGCCGACGGCACCCCCGAGGTGCAGTGGCGTCAGACGTACGACCGTGGCACGGCGTCCAAGCCCGGCTCCGTCAACCAGGGCTCGGGCACCACCCCGGACCTCTTCGGCCAGAACTACGTCGCCATCACCGACAACGCCGACGACCGGATGAACGTCCTGGTCTACAAGCGGGGCGTGGACGTGCCCGCCGACCGGCGACTGGTCTGCAAGGTGCCGGTGTTCGGCTCCGGCGCCTCCACCACCGACAACTCCCTCATCACCTGGGGCAACAGCATCGTCGTCGAGAACAACTACGGCTACGAGAACCCCACCACCCTGCTGCTGGGCAAGTCCGTCGTGGGCGGAGTGGCCCGCATCGACGTACGCGCCGACGGCAGCGGCTGCGACACGGTCTGGGAGAGCGCGATCCGCGCTCCCTCCGTGGTCCCCAAGCTCTCCACCGCGAACGGGCTGCTCTACTTCTACGAGAAGGAGCCCAATGTCTGGGGCATCGATGCCTGGTACCTCACGGCCGTGGACTTCCGCACGGGCGAGCGCCGCTGGCGGCAGCTGACCGGCACCGGCCCGCTCTACGACAACAACTGGGCCCCGATCACCCTCGGCCCCGACGGCACCGCGTACGTCGGTGTCTTCAACGGCATCGTCGCGGTGCGCGACAGCTGACCCGCGAACCGCCCGCCGCCGGGCACTCCCCGCGGCGGGCGGCTCGCGTCAGGCGGGACGGGCCGCGCCCGCCCACACGGGAGGCCTGCGGTCCGCCCAGGGGGCGGCCCGCTCCAATTGCGCGGCGAGCCGGAACAGCGTGTCCTCGCGTCCGTGGCCCGCGGCGAACTGGAGGCCGATCGGCAGGCCGGAAGCCGGGTCGGACGCCAGGGGCACCGACATCGCGGGCGTACCGGCGACGTTGAAGGCGGCGGTGAACGGCGCGCGGTGGAACAGGTGCTCCAACAGCCCGAGCCCGTCGGCGCCTTCCGCGCCGTGGCCGTAGGTGCCCAGGGGCAGCGGTATCTCGGGCAGGGTGGGCGTCAGCACCAGGTCCTGGGTCTCGAAGTGGGCCCCGATCGAGCGGGCGACCCGGTTGCGTACGTCGAGGGCGTGCACGAACTCCGGGCCGCTCACGGTGCGTCCCCAGGCGTAGCTCGCGAGCGTCTCGGGCTCGACGGTCGACTCGTCCACGGGGCGACCGAAGGCCGCGGCGAAGCCGTCGATCCACGTCACCAGGTTCGCGGTGAACAGCCGGGCGTTGGCGAGGACGAACTCCTCCCAGCCCACCCCGAGATCCACGGGGGTGACGTCGACCCGGTGGCCGAGTGATTCCAGCAGGCGGGCGGCGGCCAGGGTGGCCTCCCGTACGGCCGGCTCCACGGCGCGCCCGCTCCACGGCGTGGTCACCAGGCCGACGCGCAGCCGGCCGGGCTCCTGGGCGATCTCTTCCAGGTACGGGCGCCGTGGGCGCTGCGCGGCGTAGGGGTCGCCGCTCTCCGCGCCCTGGATCGCGTCGAGCAGCGCCGCGCTGTCCCGGACCGTCCGACTGAGCCCGCCGTGCACCGCGAGGCCGTTGAACACCTCGTCGGCGTCCGGGCCGAGCGAGACCCGGCCCCGGGTGGGCTTGAGTCCGAACAGGCCGGTAGCGGCGGCCGGCACCCGGATCGATCCCGCCGCGTCGGTGGCGTGCGCGAGGGGCGTGATGCCGGCGGCGACGGCCGCGGCGGCGCCGCCGCTGGAGCCACCCGCGGTCCGGGTGGGGTCCCAAGGGTTGCGGGTGGCGCCGTACAGGACCGGCTCCGTGGTGGTGCTGTAGGCGAATTCGGGCGTGGCCGTGCGGCCCAGCGTCACCAGGCCGGCCCGGCGGAACCGCCGCATCAGGAAGGAGTCGGCCCCGGCCACGTTGCCGGCGGCGAGGCGACTGCCCAGCTCGACGCGCTTGCCCCGCATGGACACGGCCAGGTCCTTGATGAGGAACGGCACGCCGGCGAGGGGGGTGCTGCCCGGGGTCGGGGTGTCCTCGGCGGGCCAGCTCTCCACGACGGCGTTGATCCGCGGGTTGACGGCCGCCGTCGCGGCCCGCGCGGCGGAGGTGAGTTCGGCCGCGGTCACCTCTCCCCGAGCCACCAGCCCGGCCAGGCCCACCGCGTCGTACCGGGTGTATTCGTGCAATTCCATGACGTTCTCCCTGACGTGCCGATCGGTCCCACACGATACCGATCGGTATCGTGTGGGAGTGATCGGTAACGTAGCATGGGTCGGGAGACGCCGACCGGCGCGACCGAAGCGAGGCACACCATGACGAGCAGCACTCCGAGACCGGGGCGGGACTCGAGGGTCGCCCGCCTCCCACCGCGCGAGCGCATCCTCGACGCGGCCGAGGAACTCTTCCTCGTCGAGGGCGTCAGGGCGGTCGGGGTCCAGGCCATCGCCGAGCGGGCGAACACCACGAAGATGGCGCTCTACCGGCACTTCGCCACCAAGGACGCACTGATCGAGGAGTGGCTGCGGATCGTCGCGGCGGAGTACACCACCGCCTTCGACCGGGTGGAGGCCGAGCACGCGGACGACGGCCGGGCCCAGGTGCTCGCCGTGGCACGGTTCGTCGCCGACGGACTACCGGACATCGCCCGAAGGGGCTGCCCCTTCGTGAACTCCATCGCCGGCCTGTCCGACCCCGACCATCCCGCCCGTCGGCTGATCGCGAACCACAAGGCCCGCCAACGGCATCGCCTGACGTCCATGTGCGAGCGGGCGGGTGCGCAGCTGCCCGACGACGTCTCCGCGGAGATCACCTTCCTCTTGGAAGGTGCCCAGGTCAGCGCGCAGAACGGCAGCGTCGACCGCGCGGGGGACAGGCTGCTGGCGGCGGTCTCGGCCGTTCTGGACCGGGGGACCGCGGGGCGGGCGCAATGACCCGCGCAGGTGACGCCGAGCGCTGATCCGCTCCCATCGGTCCCCCGGGTCGGGCGCCGGGGTGCCGCGGCGCCCGATCTCGGTCAGCCGGCCGACCGGCGGCGCCACTCCTCGGCGAGCAGCCGGTAGGAGTGCACCCGGTCCTCGTGCCCGTGCGTGATCGTGGTGATCAGCAACTCGTCCGCGTCCGTCGCCTCCTGGAGCCGCTCCAGATCATCGGCGACGGTCCGCGCCGAGCCGACGAACCGGGTCTCCACCCGGTCGGCCACCAACTGCCGGTCCTCCTCGGTCCACGGCAGCGCCCGCGCCTCGGCCGGGGTGGGGTACGGGATGGCCCCCTCGGCCGTCCGGATGCTGCGCACCCAGGCCCCGTACCCGGTGGCCAGTTCGTGCGCCGTCTCCTCGTCCTCGGCCACCACCACATCGGCGGACACCGTCAGATACGGCCGTTCCAGCTCGGCCGACGGCTTGAACGCGGCCCGGTACCCCTCGGCCGCCTCCAGCACCGCCGCCGGACTGACGTGGTAATTCGCCGCGAACCGGAGCCCGTTGCGGCCCGCCGTCTCCGCGCTCACCCCGCCGCTGCTCCCCAGGATCCACACGTCCACCTCGGCCCCCTCGCCTGGGACGGCATGCGCCTCCACCCCCTCCGGCGAGCGGTACTCGCCCCGCAGCAGCGCGAGCACGTCGTCGACCTGCTCGCCGTACTCCTGCGGCTGGGCCCCCGGCAGGTTCAGCAGCTTCTGTTGCAGGGCCACCCGCGGATGGCCCAGGAGACGGGCGAAGGAGAACGGCTCCGGGATCCGCAGCCCGTTCGGGGCGTACCCGTCCACGACCGGGGTGAGCGGCGGCCGCGGCCCCGGACCCTCGGACGGCCGGGGGCGGCCCGCCGAGCGGCCCAGCCCCAGGTCGATGCGCCCGGGATGCAGCGCGTCGATCAGGCCGAACTCTTCGACCGTCGACAACGCGGTGCGGTGCCCGAGCTGTACGGCGCCGGAGCCGAGCCGGATGGTCGAGGTCGCGGCTGCGGTCAGCGCGAGCACGACCGCCGGAGAGGTCCCGGCGACCCCGGGATTGAGGTGGTGCTCGGCGAACCAGTAACGGGCGTAGCCGAACTCCTCGGCCCGTCGGGCGAGATCGATGCTGCGCCGCAGGGCCTCGGCGGCGGTGGAACCGGAGGAGACGGGGACGAGGTCGAGGACCCCGAGAGGGATGCCGGGCATGGCCGGACTCCTTAAAGGTCGGGGAGGGTGGGGTCGGGGAAGGCGGGGTCGGGTATCGCGCGGCGCAGGACCGGGGCGATGTCCGACTGGAAGAGTTCGAGCGAGGCGCGGTGGTCCGCCTCGGGGAGCCCGCCCGCCTCGGCCTGCAGGTGCAGGGCCGTGTGACCGAAGGCCTCGTGGTAACGGTGCACCTTCTCGATGACCTGCTGGGGGCTGCCGATCAGTGCCGAGCTCCGCTCGACGAAGTCCTCCAGCGTCGGGAAGACGGGGGCGGTGCCCAGCTGCTCGTGGAAGGCGAGGTAGCGCGCGAACGCGGGCCGATACGCCGCGACCGCCTGCTGCGAGGTCCGGGCCGCGTGGTAGCCGGCCGTGCCCGCGCCGACCACCGCCCGCGCGGGATCGTGCCCGTAGTGCTCCCAGCGCTCCCGGTAGTGGCGGATCAGTTCGGCGTAGGGGCCGATCGGGTGGGTGACGTTCGCCGAGAACAGCGGATCGCCGTACCGCGCCGCGAGGTCGACCGACTCCCGGCTCGTGGCACTGCCGTGCCAGACCCGCAAGGTCCGCTGGTACGGCCTCGGCAGCACCTCCGCGCCGCTCAGCGCGGGCCGGAAGCGCGGTTGCGCGCTGACCTTGTCCTCCCGCCAGATCCGGCGGAACAGCTCGTAGCTCTCGGCGTTACGGTCCCACTGGTCCTCGGGGCTCACCTGGAACAGCTCGCGCTGCGCGGTGCCGTTGCCCTTGCCGATCATCAGCTCCAGGCGCCCGTCGCTGAGGTGGTCGAGCGTCGCGTAGTCCTCGTACGCCCGTACCGGGTCGAGCAGGCTCAGGGTGGTGACGGCGGTGAACAGTCGGATCCGGCGGGTCAGCGCGGCGATGTGGCCGAGCACCACGGGCGGTGAGGAGGACAGGAACGGCCGCTCGTGGCGCTCTCCCACGCCGAAGCCGTCGAAGCCGAGCTCCTCCGCCCGCAGCGCGGCGGCGACCACCTCACGGAACCGCTCCCGGGTGGGCCTGAGACCTCCCGTCACCGGGTCCGGGGAGTCCGTGATCAGGGTGATGGCGAGGAACTTCACGAGACCGGGGCAGGCGCAGGGGCGGAGGCGGAGGCGGAGGCAGGGGTCGGGACCGCGAGGCCGAGGTGGTCGCGCAGGGTGGTGCCCTCGTACTCGGTACGGAAGACCCCCCGCTCCTGGAGCAGCGGTACGACGGAGTCCGCGAAGCCGTCCAGGCCGCCCGGGGTGATGTGGGGGACCAGGATGAACCCGTCGGCGGCGTCGGCCTGCACCAGCGTGTCGATCGACTCGGCGATCGTGGCGGCCGAACCGACGAAGGTCTGGTCGGCGGTGGCACTGATGACCAGCTCGCGGATCGACAGGTTCTTGGCCCGGGCCAGCTCGCGCCACTGCCGGGCGGTGGCGAGCGGATCCCGGAACTGCCGTACGCTCGCCCGCCCCAGGGCGATGGTGTTCTCCCCGACCAGGGGGTCGATCTCGGGCAGCGGACCGTCCGGGTCGTAGGCGGACAGGTCCCGGTTCCAGACGTGCTCCAGGAACTTGATCGCGGTCTGCCCGCTGACCTGGAGGCGGCGCACCTCGTGTGCGATCTCCCGGGCCTCCGCGTCGGTGTCGCCGAGCACGAAGGTGGCCGCGGGGAGGATCTTCAGCTGGTCGTGCGTCCGGCCGTGCCGGGCGAGCCGGCCCTTGACGTCCGCGTAGAACTCCCGCCCCGCGTCGAGGGTTCCGTACCGTCCGAAGATCGCGTCGGCGCCGGCCGCGGCGAACTCCCGGCCCTCCTCGGAGTCCCCCGCCTGGAAGATCACGGGCCGGCCCTGCGGGCTGCGCGGCACGTTGAAGCGACCCTCGATGTCGAAGTGCCGGCCCCGATGGGCGAAGGCCCCGGCCCGCGCGTCACGCAGGAAGGTGCCGGACCCCGCGTCGGCGGCGATCTCGGAGCCGTCCCAGGAGTCGAAGAGTTCGGTGGCGGTGGCCAGGAACTCCTGGGCGCGGGAGTAGCGGTCCTCGCGCGGCAGGAATCCGCCGCGCCGGAAGTTCTCGCCGGTGAAGGCGTCCCAGGAGGTGACCACGTTCCAGGCGGCCCGGCCCTCCGAGAGGTGGTCGAGGGTGGCGAACTGGCGGGCCACCTCGTAGGGCTCGTTGAAGGTGGAGTTGATGGTGCCGGTCAGCCCCAGACGATCGGTCACCGCGGCCAGGGCGGCGAGCACCGTGAAGGTGTCGGGCCTGCCGACCACGTCCAAGTCGTATATCTCACCGCCCTGTTCGCGTAGCCGCAGGCCCTCCGCGAGGAAGAGGAAGTCGAACTTGGCGCGTTCGGCCGTCCGCGCGAAGTGGATGAACGAGTCGAAGTCGATATGGCTGCCGGCGGCCGGGTCGCTCCACACGGTGGTGTTGTTGACGCCCGGGAAGTGGGCCGCGAGATGGATCTGCTTGAGCGGCTTGCTGCTCATGGTTCGTCCTTCCGGAGGGTCCGGGGTCGGGCGGCGGGTCGGGCGGCGGTCAGGCGGCGGGCCGTGCGTAGCGGTTGGTCGGACGCTCCAGCCCGAGCAGGCCGCGCAGGGTGTCCGCCTCGTACGCGCGGCGGAAGGTCCCGCGCCGCTGGAGTTCCGGCACCAGGGTCCGGGTGATGGCGGGCAGGTCGTGGGCGATCACGCCCGGCCGCAGCAGGAAGCCCGACAGCCCCGCCGCCCGCCGCTCCAGCAGCAGGTCCGCCAACTGCCCGGCGCTTCCGGTGAAGACCGCGCCGTCACCGACGTACGGGTCACCCGCGAGCGCGTCGAGGCGCTCCAGGCGTGCGGCGGCGGCCGGGGCGTCCGCGTCGAGGAACACCGTGAGTTCACCGAAGAGGTGCAGCGGGTCCGCGGCGAGCCCGGTCGCCTCCCGGGCCCGTCGGATCGCCGCGACGGCGGCGCGCGGACCGTCCCCGTCGTGCGCGGCCACGTACCCGACCTCGGTGGACCGGGCGATGAGCGCGTACGAGGCCTCGCCGGCGCCGGACGCGGTGACGACGGGCTGTCCCTGCGGCGGGCGTGGGGTGATCGAGGGGCCCCTGACGCTGAAGTGGCGGCCCTCGAAGTCGATGTGGTGCAGCTTCTCGCGGTCGACGAACCGGCCCGTGGCCACGTCCCGGATCTCCGCGTCGTCCTCCCAGCTGTCCCACAGCCGCCGGACCACCTCGACGTGGTCGGCGGCCTCCGCGTGCAGCTCGCCGTCCGCGAACGGAGCGGTGCGCCGCCCGAAGTGCCGTGCCTCGTGGGCGAGTTCGGACACCTGGATCCGCAGGCCGGCGCGGCCGCGGCTGACGTGGTCGAGCGTGGCGATCGCCTTGGAGATGTGGAAGGGCTCGGTGTGGGTGGCCGTCACGGTCGGGACCAGCCCGATGCGCCGGGTCAGGGGTGCCACCCGGGCCGCGGTGAGCACCGCGTCCAGCCGCCCGCGGACCCGGTCCGTGCGCTCGTCGGATCCGGTGGGTGAGGAGGACTGCAGGGCGAGACCGTCCTCGAAGGTGATGAAGTCGAGGAGCCCGGCTTCGGCCTCGGCGGCGAAGCCGGCCCAGTAGCGGGCGGTGAACAGCTCGTCGGGCCGGGCACCCGGCTCGCGCCAGGCGGCCGGGTGCCGGCCCGCTCCGTCGAGGGCGACGGCGAGGTGCAGGGGCGCCGGGGAAGATGAGGGAGCGGACACGGAGAATTGCGCCTTCCTGCTCGGCGTACGGAAAAGAGGAAGCCGATGCGGATCAGGTAATTCGGCCCGTCATCAATTTCTTCGAAAACGCTACGCCCGATAGCGGTGGCATACAATGACTGCAATATTAAGAGAACTTGGCAGCGGTGTTGCCCGGGGCCCGGACGGCCAGGAAGAAGGGCCGGCGGCGCAGGGTGAAGCCGATCGACTCGTAGAGCCGGATGGCCCGCGTGTTGCTCGCCGAGGTGTGCAGGAACGGGACCTCGCCGCGCTCCCGGATGCCCGCGGCGACGGCCCGCACCAGCCTGGTCGCCAGGCCCTGGCCGCGGTGGTCGGGATGGGTGCACACCGCGCTGATCTCGGTCCAGCCGGGCGGACGCAGCCGCTCCCCGGCCATGGCGACCAGCCGGCCCCGCCGGCGGATGCCGAGGTACGTGCCCAGCTCGACGGTGCGGGGCAGGAAGGGGCCGGGCTCGGTCAGCCGGATCAGTTCGAGGACCTCCGGCACGTCGTCGGCGCCCAACCGGACCGCCTCCGGGGCCGGCTCGGCGCGCAGTGAGGTGTCGACGAGTTGGACGCCCTGGATCCGCCCGACGGTCTCCCAACCGTCGGGCGGGGTCAGCACCCCGGCGAGCGAGGCGACCTCGCCGTCGCCGACCAGCGCGCGCAGGTCGGCCCAGGACCGCGGGTCCTCGGGGTCGGCGAGGGCGGCGAAGGGCGAGACGTCCCGGGAGTAGCGGGCGGCGCGGGCCGCGAGGGCGCCGCCGCCCGCCGGGTACTCGGCGAAGGCGGTGTGCGCGCCCGACAGGGCCGCCCAGGCCGGGTTGTCCAGGACGTGGGGGTTCGGCGAGGTGTGCGCGGGGGCGCTCATGAGTTGGTCAGGGGCAGGCCGGGCGGGTTGACCGTGGAAGTCTTGACGGCCTCGTTGGACAGGTTCCAGGCCGCCAGCAGCTTCTCGTACTGGCCGTTCTCGATCAGATGGTTGATGGCCGCGGCCACCGGCTCGGCCAATCCGCTGTCCTTCTTGGCGGTCGCCGCGATCAGGCCCTGCAAGGACTCGCCGGCGCCGGAGAAGGACCCGGCGTTGCGCGTGGGGGCGTTGCCGTTCGCGCTCTGGGTGACGTGGTAGGCGATGGAGGGGTTCGGGGCGAAGTTGATGTCGATCTTCTTGCCGCTCAGGGCGAGGAAGACACTGTTGGTGTCGGGGAAGTACTTGACGGTGACGTCCTTGCCCTCGGCCCGCAGCTTCTTCTGCCACTCCAGGAGGATCTTCTCCTGATTGGTGCCCGAACTGACGGCGACCGTCCGGCCCGCGAGGTTGCGGTAGTCGCCGTCGAAGTTCCAGGGGCTGTCCTTCAGCACCTCGAAGGCCAGGTTGTCCTGCCGGTACGAGGCGAACTCGTACTTCTTCTTGCGCTCCTCGGTGACCGTGACGTTGGTGAAGGCCACGTCGACCTTGCCGCTGTCGATGCCGACGAAGAGGTTCTCCCAGGTGGAGTTCTTCACGACCGGCTTCAGCCCGAGGGCGGCGGCCACCAGCCGGCCCAGGTCCGGCTCCGCCCCGGTGAGCGTCTTCTGGTCGGTGCCGACGTAGGCCAGCGGTGGGAAGCCGGCGGGGAGCGCGCCGACGCCGACGACCAACTCGCCCCGTTCACGGACGGCCTCGGGCAGCCGGGCGCGCAGCGACTCGACGACGGGGACGGACAGTTCCGTCCGCCGGGCGGCGCCGTTGGACTCCGCGCCGACGGTGACCTTCCCCGAGGCGCTCGACGTCGCGGTGGCCTCGGCGTCACCGCACGCGGTGAGTCCGCCGGCGAGGGTCACGGCGGCCGTCGCGGCGCCGAGGCCGCGCAGGAGTCTGACGCGCAGGGTGGGCTCGTGGTGCATGGCGTTCCTTTGCGGGAGTGTGAGGAGCGGAGGGGTGGAGGGGTGGAGCAGGCGGGGGCCGGGGCGGGTCACAGGACCTTGCTCAGGAACTCCCGGGTACGCGGATGGGTGGGCCGGTCCAGGACCAGCTCGGGCGGGCCCTGTTCGACGACGCGCCCGTCGTGGAGGAAGACCACCTCGTCGGCCACCTCGCGGGCGAAGCCGATCTCGTGCGTCACGATCACGAGCGTGGTGCCCCCGGTGGCCAACTCCTTGATCACGGACAGCACCTCGCCCACGAGCTCCGGATCGAGCGCGGAGGTGGGCTCGTCGAAGAGGATGACCCCCGGGCGCAGCGCGAGGGCACGGGCGATGGCCACCCGCTGCTGCTGGCCGCCGGACAGCTGCCGTGGATAGGCGCCGGTCCGATCGCCGAGGCCGACGCGCTCCAGCAGCTCCCGGGCCAACTCATCGGCCTCGTCGCGGGGGAGTCGCCCGGTGGCGACCGGAGCCGCGGCGACGTTGTCCAGCACGGTGAGGTGCGGGAAGAGGTTGAAGTTCTGGAAGACGAAGCCGATCCGGCTGCGCTGGGCGAGGATCGCACGCTCGCTCAGCTCCTTCAGCCGCCCTCCGTGCCGCCGCACGCCGATCGGTTCGCCGCCCACGCTGACGTATCCGGCCTCGGGCTTCTCCAGGTGGTTGATGACCCGCAGCAGGGTGGACTTCCCCGAACCGGAGCGCCCCAGGACGACGGTGACCGTGCCCGGGGGGACCGTCAGGTTCACCCCGTCCAGGACCGGCCGGCCCGCGAACCACTTGTGCACGTCGTGGACCTCGATCGCGGCGGGCCGCACCGTGATCGTGTCGGTCGTGGTGGTGGTGTTCGTGGTCATCGCGCCGTCTCCTGCCGGAAGCGGACCCGCAGCTCGCGCAGGGCCGCCCGGACCCGCCCGGCCGGGGTGGGCGGCAGCGTGCGCAGCGCACCGCGCGCGTAGTGCCGCTCGACGTAGAACTGGACGACGGAGATCAGGCTGGTGAGGATCACGTACCAGGCGGTCGCCACCAGCAACAGCGGCACCACATCGCCCGAGTAGGTGCCGGCCAGGCTCTGCACCGAGCCGAACAGGTCGAGCAGGGACACGTAGAAGACCAGCGAGGTGGCCTTGACCAGCCCGATCAGCAGGTTCACGTACGAGGGGACGATCGCCCGCAGCGCCTGCGGCAGGACGATCCGGGTGAACCGGTAGCGCCCGGGCAGTCCCAGCGCGGCCGCCGCCTCGTGCTGACCCTGGTCCACGGAGAGCAGGCCCGCCCGCACCACCTCGGCCGCGTACGCGGCTTCGGCCAGGCTCAGGCCCACGACCGCGATGACCATGTCCGGGGCCGGTCGGGATTCGTCGAAGGTGAGGAAGGCCGGTCCGAACGGCACCCCGATGCTGAGGGTGGGGTAGAGCGCCCCGAGATTGTAGAGGAAGAGCAGGACGACGATCAGCGGTACGGAACGCAGCAGCCAGACGTAGGTCCAACTCACGGACCGCAGGACCGGGTTGGCGGAGAGCCTGGCGAGGGCCAGCAGAACACCGCCGACCAGACCCAGCACCGCGCTGTACGCGGCCACCTGGAGGGTGATGAGCAGCCCGTCGAGGATGACGGGCCGCAGGAACCAGTAGGCGAAGCGGTCCCATTGGTAGAAGGGATTGGTGAGCAGTCCGTGCACGGCCTGGGCGGCGAGTACCAGCACGACGCCGGTGGCGAGCCACCGCCCGGGCCGGCGGAGCGGGCGGACCCGCTCAGCCGGCGCGGGTGGGCCGGACGGGCCGGTGGGCGCGGCGAGGACAAGGGATTCGGTCACGGACACTCCAGCGGCTTCGACAAATCGAAGAAGGGAAAGAAGCAGCCGTCATGCCGGAAAGAAGAGGCCGCCGATGTCGATATCTGCGGCGTAAGCTAGGCAGCCCGGAGAAGGGCTGTCAACGTTTCTGATCGGTATCCGGATAAGCGCCCGGCAATTTAATCATCCGTACATGAAACGCCTTCCGGTGAAATAATTCGGGGCACCTGGGGGACGTGGGGTACCTGTGGTGCACGGGGCGCGTCGGGTGTGCGGGGAGCCGTACGGGACGGCCGGGGTGCGCGGGTGCGCCTCACAGCCAGGGGAACTGCTCGGCGGCGTACCGGTAGGCGCGGAAGACCGAGTTCTGGGCGCCGGCCGAGGACTCCAGGCCCACGCCCTCCCCGAAGGACCGGAACTGCGGGACCACGAACTCCCACACCACGTCCCCGCCGGGAGTCACCTCGAAGAGCCGCCCGAAGGAGCCTTCGGCGATGAAGGTGTTGCCGTTCGGCAGGCGCTGGGCGCTGGACATGTACGGGCTGAAGAAGTTCTGCGGCGGGTTGTCCTCGTACGCCCACACCTCCTTGCCGGTGGACGGGTCGAGCTCCAGCACCCGCGAGTACGGCACCGAGGTGGTGTCGCGATAGGTGCCGTTGTCGAATACCAGCAGGGTGCCGCCGGGCAGTTCGTGCGGATGGTGCTGCTGGGCGAGGACGTCCGGGCCGATGCACCACCGCACCGACCCGTCGGCGCGGTCGACGGACACGGTGGTGGAGGCGCTGCGGAAGCCCACCACGATCGAGCCGTCCGCGCTCTCGTTGACGGTGTTGGCCATCGGCCAATGGTTGCGGGCGAAGTGCCGGTTCAGCGGTACCTCTGCCGGGTCCAGGTGCTCGATGGCGGCCCAGCGCCACACGATCTCCCCGTCCCAGGTCAGCTCGTACACCACGTCCCCGTAGATCACCCCGCCGGGCGCCTCGGAGCCGGGGATGCCGCCCCGGATCCGGGCCGCGTCGGCCGGATCCAGCGGCTCCACGGCCCCGATGAGCAGGTTGCCGTTGCGCAGGATCGAGGCGTCGTGGTGGTGGAAGGGGTGCCGCACCTCGCGGAGCACCGTGGAGTCCGGCGCCAGCTCCTGGAAGATGCCGCCGTGGTACACGTCCCAGATGGGGAAGAGGGTCGGGCCGCTCGTGTCCTTGGCAGCGTAGAAGAGGTTGCCGTTCGGCAGGATCTGGGCCTGACGGCCGGGCGGGTGCGGGGAGTTCCAGGTGTGGACCGGTCGGCCCTCGATGTCGACGAGGTGGATCTCGCCGGCGCTGGTGATCGGTGTGTAGAGGGTGAGGCCGCCGTAGCTGCGCTCGGGGTCGTGGGCGATCAGGCCGACGCCGCGGCGGCGCAGGGTGTTCTGGTCGACGGTCATGGGATCTCTCCTCGGTGCGTGTGCGTGTGCGTGTGCGTGTGCGTGTGCGTGTGCGTGCGGGCGCGGGTGCGTGCGTGCGGGGTTCAGCGGACGGTGACGGCGGCCGGGTCGACGGCCGTCAGGGGGCCGGAGTCGAGGAACCGCAGCAGCGCGGCGCGGTCGGCGGCGCCGGGCAGGTTCTGGGCGGCCTTGGCCCAGGCGGCCTCCTCCTCCAGCTGGGTCAGCAGCTCGGGAGAGAGGGTGGTGCCGTACGTGTAGCGGGGCTGGTAGGTCTCGACGTAGGCGGCCTGCAGGACGCCCTTGGACTGCGCGAGTACGGCCTTGCGCGCCGCGGCCGGGTCGGCTGCGAGCTCCCGCTGGGCGCGCAGCAGCGTACGCAGGACCGCGGTGGTGCTCTCCGCCTTCGCGGACGGGCCGGCGACGAGGAGGGTCCTGGCCGTGTATCCGGTGAAGGGGAGCTCGGCGTAGGCGCCGCCCAAGGCGGTGCGCGCGGCGTCGTAGAAGCTGGGGAAGGTGACACCGGCGTCGATGTCACCGCGGGCCAGGGCCGAGGTGACCTGGTTCGGGGCCAGGTTGACCACGGTCACGTCCGCGGCGGTCAGCTGCGCCGAGGCGAGCATCCGGGACAGCGCGTACTCGACGTTCGTGCCCTGCGGGACCCCGACCTTGCGGCCCTTCAGCGCGGCGAAGCCGGTGATCTGCCGGTCGGTCCGGGTGAGCAGCCGCCAGTCGGAGAACCGGGACAGGTCGGCCACGACCCGCAGCTCGCGCCCGCCCAATGCGGCCGTCACGGCGGGCAGATCGCCGACGACGCCGAGCTGGGCCTGACCGCCGAGCACGGCGTTGAGCGCGTCCCGGCCGGTGGGCTGGGTGGTGACGGTGGCCGCGATGCCCTCGGCCGACCAGAGGTCGCCCTCCTCGGCCAGGTGGACGGGGGCGCCGCCGAGATGGTCGCTCGTGGCGAGGGTGACGGCCGGGCGGGCGCCGTCCGCGGTGCCCGAGGCGGAGCCGGTGCAGGCGGTGGCGAGCGGGGAGAGCAGGACGGCGAGCAGTACGGCGGCCGCCGCGCGGGGTCTGAGCATGGTGAACGGTCCTTCCGGGGACAGGAGGGGAGCGGAGAAGAAGCGAGCAGGGGGTGCGGGGATCACTCGGAGCCGAGGTGGCGGGCGATCAGGGAGCGCAGGTCGGGATCGGGCGGGCCGGCGGGCACGGCGTGGTCGGCGAGCACCCGCCCGGGGCTCCCGCCGAGGACGATCACGCGCCCGGCGAGTGCCAGCGCCTCGTCGATGTCGTGCGTGACGAACAGGACGGTGGTGCCGCGGCGCTGCCACAACTCCCGCAGCAGGGTCTGCATCCGGGTCCGGGTCAGCGCGTCCAGCGCTCCGAACGGCTCGTCCATCAACAGCACTTCGGGCTCGGCGGCCAGCGCACGGGCCAGCGCCACCCGCTGCTGCATCCCGCCCGACAGCTGCGCCGGGTACTTCTCCGCGCCGTCCGCGAGTCCCACCTCGGCCAGCGCCGCGAGCGCGCGCCGGCGGCGCTCCGCGCGCGGCAGGCCGAGCCGCTTGAGGGCGAACTCGACGTTTCCGCGCGCCGTGCGCCACGGGAACAGCGCGTAGTGCTGGAAGACCACGCCCCGCTCCGGGCCGGGGCCGCGCACCGGCTCCGCCCCCGCCGTCACCTGCCCGGCGGTGGGCCGTACGAAGCCGGCCACCGTGTTGAGAACCGTGGACTTGCCGCAGCCGCTGGGCCCGAGCAGCGCCGTGAACGAGCCCGCCGCGAACTCCAGGTCGGTGTGCTCCAGCACGGGGGCGCCGGCCGCGTAGCCCGCCGACAGCCCCTCCAGTCGTACCTCCAGGCTCATGACGCGCTCCAGTGCACGAACCGGCGGCCCACCGCGGCCAGTACGAGGTCGACGGCCACCCCGAGCAGCCCGAGCACGAGCAGCCCCGCGAACATCCGGTCCACCCGCAGGAACTGCCCGTCGACCTGGAGTCGGTACGCCAACCCGCTGTCCGCGCCTCCCAGTTCGGCCGCCACCAGCGCGAGCAGGGCCACCGAGGCCCCGTAGCGCAGCGCCGCGAGCAGGGCGGGGGCGGCGGCGGGCAGCAGCACCTCGGTGAACCGCCGGTGCAGCGGAGCCCCCAGCGACCGGGCCGCCCGCAGATGGGAGACCGGGACCCGGGACACCCCGTCGTGGACGTACAGCCAGACGGCGAGCAGGACGGCGTAGGCGATGAGCAGGCGCTTGGCGCTCTCGCCGATGCCGAACCAGGCGGTCGCGAGCGGCACCAGGGCGATGGCCGGGATCGGCCGCAGGAAGGAGATCACCGGGGTGACGGCGGCGGACACCTTCGGCAGGTAGCCGGTGGTGAAGCCGAGCGCGCTGCCGATGACGGCGCCCAGCGCGAAGCCCTGTCCGGCCCGGGCCAGGCTGGCACCGAGGTCGGTGGCCAGGGTGCCGCTGCGGGCGCTGTCCACCAGCGCGGCCATGGTCCGGCCGGGGGTGGGCAGCAGTCCCGGGGCGACCCCGCCGGAGTGGGCGAGGAGGTACCAGAGCGCGAGTACGACGCCGGCCGCGCCCAGGGCCGGGCCGAGCCCGGCGAGGCCCCGGCCGGGGGGTGAGGGGGTGGCGTGCACGGGGCGACTCCTCGTTCGTTGCGGCGCGTTGCGTCGAGTTCCGTCGGGTTAGGTCGGGCTCCGACGCGTTCCGACGTGTTCCGACGCGTTGATAAGTGAGGTCAATAATTGACCACGCTTATGACGGGAGTGTTGCGGCAGTGCGAAACCTCCCGCGGCCCCCCGGCCCGCCGGACCCCATGAGGTACGTTCACCTGCGTGTCTCGCCCAGAACCCACCCCCGAAGCGATCGAGGTCGGACGGGTGATCCGCGGCTGCCGCAAACAGCGCGGCGTCTCCATGGCCGTGCTCGCCACCCGCTCAGGCCTCTCCCAGCCCTTCCTCAGCCAGTTGGAACGCGGACTCGCCACGCCCAGCCTCAGCTCGATCTACCGGATCGCCGAGGCCCTGGACGTCACCCCGGGCACCTTCCTGCGGCCGCCCGACCGGCCCGGCGCCGTCAGCCACGAGAGCGACCCGCAGGTGATCCGGGTGGCCGAGGGCGCGGGCCAGATCGCCCAAGTGCTCATCCCCGGCGGGCGCAGCGCGCTGATGGAGGCCTACGAGCACCACTTCGAGCCCGGCCGGGGCGAGCGCGGCTGGTTCGAACACCCCGGCGAGGACTTCCTCTACGTCCTGGAGGGCGAGATCGTCCTGGAGGTCGAGGGCGAGGAACCGCTGACCCTGCGCGCGGGCCAGAGCGCCCACCACCGGGGCGAAGTCCCGCACCGCTGCCACCTGTCGGGCCCGGTCGCGGCGCGGACTCTGCTCGTCATCGCGAACGCCTGACCCCGAGGGACGGACCCCCGTCCTGCCCCTCGGGGTCGGACGCCCGCAGTCCGTCGACCGCCGCGAGGCGCGCCTTGACGTCCAGGTCCCACAGCCGCACCGTGCCGTCCGTACCGCTGCTGGCCACCGTCCGCCCGTCGGGGGCGAACACCACGCCCCACACCGCGTTCGTATGGCCGGACAGCGCGGCCACCGGTCGGCGCCCGGCCACGTCCCACAGCCGTACCGTGCGGTCGTTGCCGCTGCTCGCGAGCGTGCGGCCGTCGGGGGAGAAGGCGATTCCCCGCGCGGAGCCGGTGTGCCCCGCCAGCGCCGCCCGGAAGCGGTGGTCCCGCGCGTCCCACAGCCGCACGGTGCCGTCGTTGCCGCTGCTCGCCAGCGTCCGCCCGTCCGGGCTGAAGGCCACCCCGCGCACCGCGCCCCGATGCCCGGTGAGCACGGCCACGGGACGACGCCCCGCGACATCCCACAGACGGATCGTCAGATCGTCCCCGGCGCTCGCCAAGGTGCGCCCGTCGGGGCTGAACACCACGTCGTCGACGAAGTCCGTGTGACCGGCCAGGATCGCGAGCGGGCGGCGCCCCGCCACGTCCCACAGCCGTACGGCGCCGTCGGAACCGGCCGAGGCCAGCGTCCGCCCGTCCGGGGAGAAGGCGACCGAGAACACGGTCCCGCCCTGTCCGGTGAGGACCGCCGGCTCCCCGCCGGCCCCCGTGTCCCAGAGCCGGATCGTCCCGTCGGAACCGGCCGACGCCAGGGTCCGCCCGTCGGGGGAGAAGGCGACCGAGAACACCGTCTCGCTGTGTCCTTCGAACGTGGCCACGACCCGGCGCTCCGCCACGTCCCACAACCGGACCGCGTGATCGGCCTCCGCGGTCGCCAGCCGCTTCCCGTCCGGGCTGTACGCGGCATCCCAGATCTCCGTGAACGGCCGCGAGGCCAGCGCCGAGCCCCGCAGGTCCCACAGCACCACCGACGTGTCGAAACCGGCGGTGGCCAGCAAGGCGCCCCGGCTGTCCACGGCCACCCCGAGGACGTAGTCGGTGTGTCCGGCGAGCGTCGCCACCGCCCGGCCCCCGGCCACGTCCCACAGTCGGGTCGTGCCGTCGCCGCCCGCGCTGACGACCGTCGTCCCGTCCGGCGTGTAGGCGACCCCGTTCACGTCGTCGCTGTGCCCGGTGAGCGTGGCCGTCGTCCGCCGGCCCGCCACGTCCCACAGCCGTACGGTGCGGTCGACGCCTCCGGTGGCGACCGTACGGCCGTCCGGAGCGAAGGCCGCGCCCAGCACCTCGTCGGTGTGCCCGGTGAGGACCGCGAGCGGCTCGGCCGCCACCGGATCCCACAGCCGTACGGTCCGGTCGGCGCCGGCCGACACCAGCGTCCGGCCGTCGGCGGCGTACGCCAACGCGTTGACCCGCCCCGTGTGACCGGTCAGGGAGGCCGAGGCGCCATGGTTCCCGGCGGTGTCCCACAACCCGATCGTCCCGTCGGCACCGGCGACGGCCAGGCTCCGCCCGTCCGGCGCGAAGGCCACCGCGTGGGCGCCCGCCGTACTCGCCGGGAGCGGCGTGCCACCGCCCCCACCGGCGGAGGTGTCCCAGAGCCGCGCCGGCCCGTCCGTCGACGTGGCCGCGAGGGTCGAGCCGTCGGGGCTGAACGCCACCGCGCGCACCCGCCCCGGCAGGGTGAAGGTCGCGATCGTCCGGCGGTCGGCCACCCGCCGCAGGATCACCGTCCCGTCCGAACCGGCCGTCGCCAGCGTCCGCCCGTCCGGCGCGAAGGCCACCGCGTTGACCGGCCCTTCGTGCCCGCCCAGACGCGCCACGAAGGGCTGGGACTGGGTGCTCAGCAGCGCCCCGCGGGCCTCGATCGTCGCCGAGGTCCGGTACGCCTGACCGGCGAGCCGCATCGAGGCCTCGGGCCGGCCCACGGCCAGCGCCGCGGACTGCAGGGCGAGCGCCCGCGACCGGGCGACGCGCTCCTGGCCGAGCGCGCCCGCGCGCTGTTGGTACGCGAGCCCACCCGCGCCCGTCGCGAGGACCAGCAGGACCACGAGCGTGGCCAGCGTCCACTGCCGAAGCCGCACCTGGCGACCGGCCTGCCGTTCACGACCGTCCTGCGCGTCCTGGCTCGCCCGTAGGAAGGCGGCCTCCAGCGGGCCGAGCCGGTCCCGGCCGTCGTGCTCGTCGGCCCAGGCCCGGGCGTTCTCCAGCCGCGTCCCGCGGTGCAGCGCCGACGGATCGCGGCCCTCGCGCTCCCATTCGGCGGCGGCGTGGGCCAGTTGCTGATGGACCAGGAGCCCGGCCCGGTCGGCGCGGATCCAGCCGCGCAACCGCGGCCAGGCGTGCAGCAGGGCCTCGTGGGTGATCTCGACGGTGTCGCTGTCCATGGTGATCAGACGGGCCCGGACGAAGGTGTCGAGCGCGGCCGCGGCGGGGCCGGCGTCGGCCAGCTGTTCCATCAGGGCGGTCCGGCTCATCCGTCGGCGCGTGGCCCCCGTACCGTCCGCGACGTGCACCAGCCGCACCAGGACGCGGCGGAGCGTGTTCTGCTCGGCCGGGTACAGGCGGGTGAACACCTCTTCGGCGGTGCGGGCGATCGCCCCCTGGATGCCGCCGGTGCGCTCGTAGCCGGCGACGGTCAAGGTGGCGCCCTCGCGCTGGCCCCAGGTGGCCAGCAGGGTGTGGGAGACCAGGGGGAGCACCCCGGAGGGCATCCGGTCGGGCGGATCGTCACGCAGGCCGACATCGCGCATCAGCAGCGGGAACAGGCCCGGTTCGAGGGTCAGACCGGCGAGGTCCGCGGGGCGGGTGATCGATTCCCGCAGCTCCGCGAGGGACATCGGCGGCAGGACGAACAGCCCTCGGGTGAACACCGGGGCCAGCTCCGGCAGGTCCAGGCAGTTCCCGGAGAAGTCGGCCCGTACGCCGAACACCACGACGGCGGGGTCGAGGCCCGCCGGTTCCGGGCCGGCCGTTTCGGGACCTCCCGGTTCGGGTGGGGCGGCCGCCAGCGCGCACAGCACCCGGACGAACGCGCGCCGCTCGTCCTCGTCGGCGCACAGCGTGAACAGTTCTTCGAACTGGTCGACGAGCAGCACCGGACGCGGGGGAGGTGGCGTCCGGTCGGGGCCGTCCTGCGGGGGGCCGTTCTCCGCGGGTTCGGCCGAGCGCCGCCGGACGGCTTCGAGCAGCGCGTGCGGCCGTTCGCGCACCTCGTCGGCGGTGACGCCGAGATCGCCGCCCAGGACTCTCGCGGCGCAGTCCAGCAGTTCCCCCATCGGGTGCGCGGTGGGCGTGAACCGCAGCACCGGCCAGGTGTCGGAGCCCGGCATCGGGAAGTCGCCCCCGCGCAGCGCCGGCACCAGACCGGCGTTCAGCAGGGAGGACTTGCCGGCGCCCGACGGGGCGAGCAGCATCAGCGGCCCGTCGCCGATCCGTTCGAAGACCCGCTCGATCAGCTCGGCCGTCGCCCGGTCCCGCCCGAAGAACCAGCGGGCCTCCCGTGTGGTGAAGGCCGGCAGGCCCCGGTAGGGACACTCGGCGTCCACCTGCGGACCGGTGTGCGCACCGGCGCCGCCCGGGCCGTCGGTGCCGGAGCCGTCGGTGCCGTCGCCGTCGGAGCCGCGCGGTCCCGTTTCCCGGACCATCCGCACCAGTTCACCCCCGGCCCGCAGTACGTCGTCGCAGCGTCGGGCGACGTCGACGGTGACGCGCTTCGAGCCGGTCTCGATCTTGCTCAGGTAGCCCTTGCTGTAATGCGTCTGCCGGGCGAGGTCGGCGAGGGACAGGCCACGTTGCACCCGCAGACGTCTCAGCTGTGCGGGGAAGTGCATCGCGGCGCCGTCGAACTCGGGCAGGCGATCGGTCTTGCGCCGGTGGTCCGGATCCCCCAAGACATCCCCCATGGCAGTGCGCGCCCAGGCAGCGGTACGGGAGTGCCCAGGCTACAGCGGGGGTGGGGCGGACGACCGCCTCTTCGGACCGGTACGACCGGCGTACGAGCGTGCGGAGCCACCTGACGGGCGGCTCCGCACGCTGCCCTGACGGGGTGCGGCTACCGGTTGAGCCGGATCGAGTTGATGGGCGTGAGGTCGGCGTAGACACCGGTCTTGGACGCGATGGGGCTGCCGCAGCCGGAGCCTCCGGAGCCCGTGCACAGATTTGCGGTCGCACCGCCGTACTGGTTGTTGAGCACCCAGTGGTTCCCGAACTGGTTGCTCAGATTGTGCGCCCCGTAGGAGTAGAAGACGTGCGTCGGCTTGACGGC